>NZ_JBFELV010000062.1:0-17692 GCF_041551955.1 Desulfosarcina sp. | reverse complement strand
GTCGCGGTGTTTTTTTGACGCCTCACGGACCTGTTCAAACACCCGGATTTATGCCCGTGGGGACCCAAGGGACCGTCAAGGGCTTGACGATCGACCAGGTTGCCGCGACCGGTGCCCACATGATTCTGGGCAACACCTACCACCTTTACCTGCGACCCGGGTGCGACATCATCGGCCGCTTTGCCGGACTGCACCGATTCATGAACTGGGATCGGCCCATTCTCACTGACAGCGGCGGCTTCCAGGTGTTTTCACTCTCCCGGCTGCGCAAGCTCACCGAGGAGGGATACGCGTTTCAGTCCCACATTGACGGCAGCCGGCATATACTTTCACCGGAGAAATCCATTGAGGTCCAGATCTGTCTCAATTCAGACATCATGATGTGTCTGGACCAGTGCCTCGCGCATCCGGCCTCCCATGAGCAGGCTGAGGCGGCCCTGGCTTTGACCACCCGCTGGGCCCAACGATGCAAAATCTTCTGGCAGGCGCGAACCGACCGGCAAAACAGCCTGTTCGGCATCGTCCAGGGCGGCATGTTTGCGGATCTGCGGGCACGGTCCGTCGAAGCGATCGCGACGATCGGGTTTCCCGGATACGCCATCGGCGGCCTGAGCGTGGGTGAGCCCAAGGACTTGATGATGGACATGGCAGCCCGCACCCTGCCATTGCTGCCCGATGATCGGCCCCGCTATATCATGGGGGTGGGCACGCCCGAGGATCTAGTGGAACTGGTGGGCCTGGGGGCCGACATGTTCGACTGTGTCATGCCCACGCGCAATGCCCGCAACGGTCAGCTTTTCACCGAGCGGGGTACCCTCAACATCTGCAATGCGCGCTTTCGTGAAGACGAGGGGCCTGTGGATCCGGGGTGCGACTGCTATACCTGCCGGCACTACAGCCTGGCCTACCTTCGCCACCTTTATACGGCGCGTGAAATCCTGGCCTATCGGCTCAACACCATCCACAACCTCCACTATTACCTGAATCTCGCCAAGGCCATGCGTGCAGCGATTCTGGCCGGCACGTTTGACCAGTTTAAAAATGCGTTCTATAGTAAGCGATGACGGGTTCGTAACCAGTCCGATATCGGCGTTACGCTTCATCCCTCGTCACTGCGGCGTACCGAAAGTACGCCTCGTTTCTCGGGAATAGCCAGCCTTGATCTCGAACTGGTTGCGAAACCGGCTGAAACGTGGTTTTTTTACGAATTCATCAATCGTTTGAAATAATATTTTTTTCCAAACGGGCGTTTATCAATTTCGGGAAAGGGGACATGCAATGAAAGAAAAAGTAGAAGCGGCCATCGATAAGATTCGGCCCATGCTCCAGGCGGACGGCGGTGATGTGGAACTGGTCAGCGTGGAGAACGGCATCGTCAAGGTCAGGCTCAAGGGGGCTTGCGCCGGCTGCCCCATGTCTCAAATGACGCTGAAAAACGGCATCGAGCGGGTGCTCAAGCAGCAGATTCCCGAAATCAAGTCGGTGGAGTCGGCCTGATTGGTCCCAAAAAGGAGTGGCGATGAAAGAATCATTAACGCCTGGACTCGAGCATGAATTCCGTTATCGCGTCAGCGATGCCCAAACAGTCCCGGCGCTCTATCCGGAGGCAAGTGAATTTCAGGTCATGCCGACCGTTTTTGCCACCGGTTTCATGGTTGGGCTGTTTGAATGGGCCTGCATTCAACTGACAAACCCGCATCTGGACTGGCCCAACGAGCAGACGGTGGGGACCCACATCGATGTCAGTCACACGGCGGCGACACCTCCCGGATTTGAAGTCACCGTCAACGTGAAGCTGGTTGAAGTGGACCGGCGTCGCCTAGTATTTGAAGTCCAGGCGCATGATGGTGCCGATCGGATTGCCCGCGGCCGGCACGAACGCTTTGTCATCGACAAGGCGAAGTTTGATGCCAAGTTGAAGCAGAAAATAGGAAGTGCAGGCAGATGACCGTAGACCTGTACGTTGTTGACGGCGTCGCTGCGGTGCTCAGCTTCAATTCAACGGCGTTGAGGCCGGAGATTCTCTCTTCGCTGCACCCGCTGCGGGTGCAGGATCTCAACTATCCGGCCACGAAGATCCGCTCACGGCGGACCGTCGGTCAACCTATCACCCCTGGTACATTCCCTCGGCAACGTCGGCAATCTCGCATTTCAGACCGCTGCCAATCAGCAGTTGCATGACTTCGCGTACCTGTGAGGCACATTCGATGTTTACCTCGATGCTTCCGTTGGCCCGCTTCAGTATAAATGCATACTGATCCAAGACCCGGATTGCATGGTCACAGTCGTTCACACGGAATCCGAGAACGGAGAAGTCTTCCATGTAGAAAGGGGGCAGTGGACGGTGGCCTGATGGGGCAACCGGCCGGTCAACGTTCTGGACAATCGGATAATATGCCATGACAATGCTCCTGGCCACAGGGAAAGGTGAGATAAGGATGTCCGTTGCAGCCTGAACCTAAGCAGTTATTCTCCGGTTGCAAACGGCATCGGTTCCCTGGCGGTCGTCACGATGCAGAGAAAACCGGTCGCTTTGAGGAAGCGATCACCCGTGAAACGGGAGTTGTTTTCTAGGATAAGCCTATGCTTCAGGAAATTTCAACATACGGTATCCGGTATGTGCTGACGGTGCCTGCCGGCCATCGTAAGTCAACTGATTTCAACGATGCCTCCGCCCGGCAGGCGCTGCGGTTTCATCGCACCATCCCCGGTTATCAGCCGACCCGTCTCGTCCGCCTACCTAATCTCGCCCGTCGGTGGGGCGTCGGTGAGATTCTGGTCAAGGACGAGTCGACGCGTTTCAGGCTCAACGCTTTCAAGGTCTTAGGGGGCAGCCATGCAGTTGCACGGCTGCTGTGCAACCGGCTGGGGATCCCACTGTCGTCGGTAGATTTCAATCTCCTGATGGGTGATGACATTCGCCATCGCATCGGGCAGATGACCCTGGTCGCGGCCACCGACGGTAACCACGGACGCGGTGTAGCCTGGGCTGCCGAGCAGCTGGGGTTGAAGGCCGTCGTTTTTATGCCCAAAGGGTCGGCGAAATCCCGTGTAGACAACATTCGCGCACACGGCGCCACGGTCCAGGTGACCGACCTGAATTACGACGACACCGTGCGTCTGGCGGGTCGCATGGCCAAGGAGAACGGGTGGCAGATCATTCAGGACACCGCCTCACAAGGCGATACCGACATTCCCCGCTGGATCATGCAGGGCTACACCACCATGAGCATGGAGGCCGTCGGTCAGATGGGCGGAAAACGGTTGCCTCCCACGCATGTTTTCCTTCAGGCCGGGGTGGGCTCCTTTGCCGCTGCCATGGTCGCGCATCTGGCCGCTGTATTTAGAGGCGAATCACCCCGGTTCATTGTTGTGGAACCGAGCCACGCGGCCTGCTTGCTCGCCTCCGCCGCTGCCGGTGACGGCCGGCCCCATGCCGTCACCGGTGATTTGGACACGATCATGGCCGGCCTTGCCTGCGGCGAGCCCAGCCCCATAGCCTGGGAGATTCTGTGCGAAAACACCAGCGCCTATATCAGCTGCGATGATTATGTGGCCGCCAACGGCATGCGCATCCTGGCCAATCCGCTGGCTGGGGATGACCGCATCGAAGCCGGTGAGTCCGGAGCCGTAGGTATCGGTTTGCTGGACCTGCTCGCCAACCTGCCTGATTGTATTCCGCTGAAAGCTGGGCTGGATATCGGGCCGCATTCCAGGATCCTGTTTTTCAACACCGAGGGGGGCACCGATCCGGAGGGCTATCGCCAGATTCTCTGGTACGGGAAATACCCCTTTAACGCTCGCACGTCTGAAGCGTAACCCCAGCTGCATCTACCGGTGTGGGACGTTCAATGGGATCCGACCCGATTCGAGCTGCCGGCAGATAGCTTTCGAGGTGGCGCAGTTGACGCCTATCCGCTCAAGCCCCTGTATGTCTGACTGAGCCATACCGGAGATAGCGTCCACCGCCGCCGTGATGCGGAAATCCCGTTCGCTGGCTTGGTAGATAGAGGTTCTTGGACAGTTGGGATAGTTGCACCCGCAGAATACCAGCGTGGATACCCCGTCGCTTTTCAGATTCGCCTCAAGGGGGGTGCGGTAAAATGCTCCCCAGCGGGGTTTGAAGATGATGGCTTCTGCAGGGCCGATCGGTTGAATCGAACCGGACATCAGCAGGTCGTCATCGATGTTGACATCCTGGGTAGGGAGCAGCGCATCGGCCGGCCGACGCCCGGGCGACCCTTTCAACAGAATTCGCTTTCCTGAAAGCAAAGACCCGATTCGACACCGGTCGGCGTCGCGTGCATCCGGCGTGTAGATGCGAATGACGTGGACGATGGGCCGGTCGGCCGCACGGAAGGCACGGCACAGCTGACGGATGCGCGGCAGCATGGTCGAGGTACCGGGAACCTCGAAGGTCCCGCCGTCCAAGGTGTCGTTTTGGACGTCGATGGTGATCAGGGCGGATCGGTCGTATTCGGGGGTGGTAAACGGGTCGGGTGGTGTCATGGCGTGTGTCCTACGAGCTTATGGTTGCCGCATCGCTGTTAGATTACCGAGAGAAGATCGACGGCTGCCGTCCGTCAACCGATGGTGCAGCAGTTCCGGCCGTTCTCCTTGCTGCGGTAGAGCAGGCTGTCGGCGCGTTTGATGATACTGTCGGCGGTGTCGCGCGGGTTGGCCAGGGTGCCGCCGATGGAGACCGTCACCTTCAGGGTCAGGCCGTTTTCCCGGATATTTGATTTCTCCACCAGGGAGCGAACCCGCTCGGCAGCTGAACGCAGGCCTTCTTCATTGACGCGCTTGAGGATGCCGACAAACTCTTCTCCGCCCCAGCGCCCCATCAGGTCCGATGGGCGGGCGGTGTTCATGAACGTGCGGGCCACGGCTTTGAGTACACGATCGCCCACGTCATGGCCATAGTCATCGTTGACCCGTTTGAAAAAATCGACATCCATGAAGACAATGCCAAACCCCGCTCCGTAGCGATTTTTCTCGGCAATCCGGTTGTGAAGCTCCATTTCAAGGTACCGGCGGTTGGCCATCTGGGTCGTACTGTCCAAAAAGGACAGTTTTTCCAGTTCGTTGACTTTGGTTGTGATCGCATTGCTGGCGCTCAGGTCGGTGAACAACTCGGCGCCGCCGATAATGTTGCCCTCAGTGTCATGCAACGGGGCCGCGCGGACCCAGACGGGCACGCGATGGCCGTCTTTGTGCTGAAGGTACACTTCAGCATCCCGGAAGGCGCCGTCCTGGATGGTCGCCTGCAAGGGGCATCTGCCATGGCACAGGCTTTGCCCATCCTCGTCCACATGAACCAGAATGTTGTCCCGGCACCGACGACCGACGACCTCTTCGGAACGATATCCCGTGATCGTTTCGGCCACCTGGTTCCAGTAGATGATGGACCGGTCCTTATCCACCAGATAGAGCCCGTCAAAAATATTTTCGATAAGTGCCTTGTAGTCGATATCCATAACGTCTCTTCCATCCCGAATTGATATGGTTTCCGTTCAATTATCCAACCATCACCGATTACTTCAGGTCGAACTGTCGCCATACGGCGTCTTCGGCTTTCAAGGTAATCAGCCGCTGAGACGTTTGCAGGGTAATTTTGGTGTAGGTGGCTTTCGCTGAAACAACCGTCTCCTTGAGCTTAAAACGGATTTCTGCAGCGCCTCGGCGAAAGGTGGAAAAGCCGAATGCCCGGGCCGGGGTGACCACGGCGGCCACCCGCCCTTCCGCAGATTTGGCGACGACCGGCTCGCCAATGGGCATGCGGGTCTGGAAGAAGCCGCCGGTATGGGTGCCGAAGGCGACGATGCGTTCACCGGTCAGCATGAGCAGCAGGTGGGCAGCGATCAGCATATCGGGAGGCTCTTTTTTTTCATTGGCTTTTAATGCGATAACGTTCCATTGTCCGGATCGGGTCGAAACGGCCAACAGCCGCTCATTGGTCAAAAAGGCACCGATTTCCCCTTTGGCCCCTTGCCAGAGAATCGTTTCACTTGAAGTTTTAGCCTCGGAAAAATTGCGTTTTCCATCCACCACGGCGATGAAGGCACTGTCCGTGGAAAAAATATCCACCAGATCCTCGACCTCTTCGTACGCCAATGCCCATTGAGTCATCATGAACAGGACGACGACGACAACCCACCGCAAGCATCTTTTCCGTCCAACGCGCATGGCAACGATTCCAGTCAATCTGCAATATATCGGGGATATGTGGATTTGGCCGCTTCCGCCCAGCCAATATCGATATCCATGGTTAAGAAGGGCTCGTCGGCTGATGTGGTGCCCAGCACGGCTCCCGCTTCAGGTTCGATAATCCAGCCGGTGCCGCCGAAGTCCGACCCGGGAATGTTGGGGCCGGCAAGGTTGGACGACAGGCAGAATGCACCCGAAACCACTGCGGCGGTCCGGCCGCCGGCGATCCACTTGTCGGTGGACGAGGCAGGGGTGACCCGCGGGCAGACGATGATGTGGGCCCCGTGTCGGCCATAGTCGCGGGCATGCCGGTTAAACCATATTTCGGTGCAGATGAGGAATCCATAGACCACTCCACCGCAGGCAATGGTTTCGAATCCACCTTCTCCCCGGCGGTACCACGAGGCCTCCCAATAACCGGCTTCGTCAGGCAGATAATACTTGGTGTGGGTGGGAACGGTCGCCCCGTCCGGCGTCCAGGCAAATCCTTCGTTGCGCGGCACCCCGCTGCAGACCATCGGCCGGGTGCCCATGACCCGGCCGGCGCCCAGTTCGCGCAGACGCAGCAGCCAGCGCTGATGAGTCTCCACCGCTTGATGCCAGCGTCCGGGATCCACCTGTTTCGAGGCTGCCAACCAGGGGTGAAAAGGCATTTCAGGCAGCAGTACCAGATCGCTTCTGGCCGATCGGGTGTGGCGAGCAAGCCGGTTCCATTGTCTGGTCAGCGCAGACGGGTCATTGGGCAGCTCGCAGACGGTGACCTTCATCGGGGCTTTCCTTCCTGTGGTGGTCCAACGGAATGGCTGTTATCAGCATGGTCATACTTAATCTACACCATCATCGCACCGGGTCAAGAAACCGGGTGTCCTTTTGCACCTCGCCGGATGACGATCAGGAGCCAATCAAGCCGTCATCGCTGCTGTTTTTTAATCAGGAGACAGTCGTTTTCTGGTTGGGTAGGTCGGCATGAAAAAGGTCGTGCGCCAGAATACGGCAGAGACGAGAAAGCGGGGGTGACCCTTCACGACGTCGGGCAGCAGGTGATACCAGCGGTAGCCGGCGCTGCTGAAGCAGGCCCTGCAGTGCGACGCATAACCGAGCTGCCTGGCGGCCGCAAAGCCGGCATCGCGCTGGCATCGCGAGCCGGCGACCGACTTGAAAATTCTCCGGTCTGGCCCAAAGCGTGCCAGTTGGTCCTGGACTCGCTTGTATTCCTGGAATCGGGACCGGGCATCCAGCTGGGTGAAAAGGGGAAGCAGGCTCAGCGATCCAAGGGCTGGATATGCCAGTGGATGTTCCCCGATACAGGCGGCGATGGTGGTGATCGTAAACACTTCGGTGACGGTGACGGCGTGCAGCAGTTTTCCCGCTGACAGGTAATCGGCGCTGTGGCCGAGCCAGGAGCGGGCCTTGTTGAAAACGGTTTCGGCAGACAGGACGGGCATGGCTCCAATCGGTGCATCGGTGGCCTTTGTCGAAGGCTGGTATGAGGGCTATCCCAGCAGAAGTTGCTGCAATCGATCCATCCCTATCAGATATGATCCCTTTTATCCATAGTGGGCAGGGACTGTGCACTGAAGATCCTTGAATTGGCCTGGCTGTCAGGGTATCGTTAATCCTTGTGACGCAGTCATCAAAATATAGGCAAAAAGGACCCGATGCCCCCCGACCGCCTTTCCCCCAATCGCCGCCTGCTCCTGATTCTGGCCACCCTGCTGGCCCTGTTTCTGGCCGCCCTGGACACGCTGATCATGAGCGCGGTCATGCCCACCATCGTGGCCGATCTGGGAGGACTTCACCTTTACAGCTGGGTTTTTTCGACCTATCTGCTCAGCCGGGCCGTCGCCCTGCCGGTCTTCGGCAAACTGGCGGACCTGTTTCCCAACCGCACCCTATACCTGGTTTCCATTCTGATCTTTTTGGTTGGATCCGTGCTGGCCGGCACGGCCCGGAGCATGATGGCGCTGACGGTGTTCCGGGCCATCCAGGGCATCGGCGCCGGCGGCAACTTCGCCCTGGTATACATCGTCCTGGCCGATATTTCCGAGCCGGAAAACCGCGGCCGAATGATGTCCTATGCCAGTTTCGTCTGGGGATTGGCCAGTGTGCTGGGACCGTCCCTGGGCGGCTTTATCGTCAGCTGGGTCTCCTGGCGCTGGATTTTCTACATCAACGTGCCCATCGGTCTGCTCTCACTGGTGGGCATCTGGTTCTTCCTCAAGGAAACCCGCGACAAACACGAGGTCATCGAGATCGACTATGCCGGCATCGTCACCCTGGTCGTGGCCATTCTCTCTCTTCTTACCGCATTTTTGCTGGGCGGCCGGAACCACGGGTGGACATCGCTGCCGATCCTGGGGCTGTTCGCCTTGTTTTTCGTATCTTCCATATGTTTTTACATGGCCGAAAAACGCAGCAACGAACCCATCCTCTGCTTCGATTTCTTTCGGCTGAGGGGGTTTTTCACCGGCAACGGCCTGGTGTTTTTCAGCAGCGTGTCGATTTTCTCGCTCTCTGCCTTCAGCCCCTTGTTCATCCAGGGAGCCCTGGGCCAGTCGCCATTCCAATTGGGCATGGTCATGATGTTTCTCAGTTTCGGCTGGTCGGCCGGTGCCCTGTATTGCGGGCGGCGATCCAACCGCTGGGGCGAAAAGCCCTTTTCTCTGGCAGGCGGACTCATCCTGATCGCCGGTTGTGCGATGGCCGTTCGTTTTTCGTCGGCCACCAGCCTGTGGGCCTGCGCCGCGGCCATGGGCCTGGCCGGTGTGGGCATGGGGTTCACCTCCATTGCCACCCTGCTGATCGTGCAGAACAGCGTCGAAAAGACAGACCTGGGCGTGGCCACCTCATCCCACCAGTTCACCCGCACCCTCGGGGGGACGGTGGGCATCGGCATCTGCGGTAGTCTGGTCACCGCCCGATTCGCCCAGGTGGCAGCCACGCTGAATCAGTCGGCGCTGCAAGGTAGAATAAGTTCTGCAGTGATGGACCAGATCCGGCAAAACTTCGAGAATTTCTTTCGTCCGGATGTCCAGCAACAATTGCTGCCGGACGTCCAGGCGGCGTTGCACCAGGCCATTGGCAGCTGCGTCATCGATGTCTTCTGGCTGGCATTGATCGCTGCCGTAATTTGTCTGATTTTTGGCCTGTTCCTGCCGCCAAAAATTGCTGGCGAGAATCAATAGCCAGGCTGCGAAGAAACTTTCAATTGCGATGAAACGGTTTCTTTACCAAAGGCGCATTCTTCGCATAGAATACGATTCACAGACGGTAAAACGAATCTCCCCCTCAACCCGTTGACCGATCAATCATCGTGTTATGGTTGCGTTGGATGATAGTCCGACACCGGCATCCCATCCTGCGATATCGGGATTACACCTGCCCGCGCGCGGGCAGCCCGTTGGCGGTGCGGGCACCGTCTGTTCCGGACAGCTACGTGGTGCGATACCTACTGGGACGCGGCAACAAGCTGCTCGATAAAACGACCATAGAGATAATCCCATAGCGGTGATGACGATAGGCGACAATCGTCGAACGGCGCGAATCATCCATCGATGGCCAATTCGAGACATGACGCCTTTCCGGGAAAAAGCTTGACAGGCGAAAGGGGAGCTTGTATTTTTCTCTATCTTTTGTGCTTGAAAGGAATCGACCCGATGCTCCGCTATTACACCGGCAGATTTTTTTGCTTTTATTTTTTTAGCAAGGGTCTGGCCGCTGCGCGCTGAATGTCCTGAGAACACAAACAGACAAACCAAGCCGTGGACAGACCAACAACCCACGGCTTTTTAAATTTCAAGGGCCGTGGAGAAAATTTCCCCGGCCTTTTGTCATTTAACGATAGGCGTTTCGTCGACCCGAAAACAACGCGACCGCTACCATGTCAGACGGCGAGAAGACACCAGATTGCACAATGGATAGCGATATCTGCGATATCCGTAACCAGATCGATGGTATTGACGACAGCATCCTGGAATTGATCAACCGGCGACTCAACCTGGCCAAACGCATCGGGGAGCTGAAAAAAGACAGTGGTAACCGGGTGGTGGACAGCACCCGGGAAAGCGAGATTCTCAGGCGTCTGACTGCCTTGAACAAGGGGCCGCTGAACCCCAACGTCCTGCATCACATTTTCATCGACATCATTGCTGCTGCGCGCGCCATTCAGGCCTCCCAACGCGTGGCCTACCTGGGTCCCGAGGCCACCTTCACCCATTTGGCGGCCACGAGCCACTTCGGCTACTCGGTCACCTACGTTCCCCAGCCCAGCATCCGGGATATTTTCAGCGAGGTGGAAAAAGGCGCCTGTGACTACGGGGTGGTGCCGGTGGAAAACTCCGTCGAGGGGTCGGTGCGCCACACCCTGGATCTTTTTTTCGAATCAGAGCTGTGTATCTGCGCCGAGCGTTACCAGCAAGTCTCCTATGATCTGCTGGCCCAGGAGATCAGCCTGGGTGCCATCAAGGCCGTATTCGCGCACTCCCAGGCGCTGAACCAGTGCCGCACCTGGCTCAACCAGTACCTTCCCGGAGCGGAATTGAAAGAGTGCAGTTCCAGCGCCTTCGCGGTGGGGCGGGCCGCGTCGGAAAAGGGGGTGGCGGCCATCGCCGGCGGCGGTGCGGCGGCGATCTTCGGGTTGGAAGCGGCGGCTTCCAAGATTGAGGATTTTTCTCGCCCGCCCACGCGGTTCCTCGTGATCGGCAAGGAGAAGGTGCGGCCGTCGGGCAAGGACAAGACCTCTTTGATGTTCGCCCTGGCCCATGTTCCCGGTGCCTTGGCCGGCGCCCTGGCGCCGATTACCGAAGCCGGCATCAATCTGGTCAAAATCGAGTCACGTCCCACGCGGCACGAGAGTTGGAGTCATTTCTTCTTTGTCGACCTGGAAGGGCACCTCGAAGACGGCAGGATACAGAAGGCCATCGAGCTGATTCAGCCGCTGGCCCTTTATCTGAAAAACCTGGGATCCTATCCCATGGTCGGTGTCGGGGTATAGGCCATGGTCTTCAAAACCGACATGCCGCGCATCGATTCGAACACCCGTCTTTACGCGGTCTTGGGGAGCCCGGTGGGCCACAGCCTCAGCCCGGTCATGCACAATGTGGCCTTCCGTCAGACCGGCCACAACGGGGTCTACGTGGCCTTGCACGTCACGGACCTGCCCGGAGCGGTTGCTGGGATCCGTGCTCTGGGTATCCACGGTTGCAGCGTGACCATTCCCCATAAGGTCGCGGTCATGGGCCTGCTTGACCATGTGGACCCCATGGCCCGGAGAATCGGTGCCGTCAACACCATCGTCAACGAAGCGGGTCGGCTTTGCGGTTTCAATTCGGACGGTCCCGGGGCCATGGCCGCCCTGTTGGAAAAAACCCCGGTTGTCCGCAGGCGGGTGGCCGTGATCGGCGCCGGGGGTGCAGCCAGATCCTTGGCCCATGGGATTGCCGACCATGGCGGGCAGCTGACCATCGTCAACCGCAGTCAGGGAAGAGGGCGTCGTTTGGCCGATGAACTGAAATGCGATTTCTGTCTGCTGGAGGATTTTTCGGGTGTCGGCTACGACATCCTGATCAACACCACCTCGGTGGGCATGGTCCCCGACACGGATCAGATGCCGGTTACCCATGCCTGTCTGCGGCCCGGCATGACGGTGATGGACATTGTCTACAATCCGTTGGAGACCCGGCTGCTCAGCGCCGCGAGGCGAGCCGGCTGCACAGTAGTGGACGGCGTAGCCATGTTTGTCCACCAGGGCGCGTTCCAGTTCGAGCGCTGGACCGGTAAACAGCCACCGGTTCAACTGATGAGGAGAACGGTCCTCGAGGTTTTGGCAAACCAACGCCGGTGAGAAGGAAAACGAGCGTCATGATTGAAATCAAACCCCATCGCATCGGTTGTTGCCGGATCAGTGTACCGGGGTCAAAAAGTTACACCCACCGGACACTCATCGCCGCGGCCCTTTCAGATGGTTCCTGCACGGTTCGAAACGCGCTGCGCAGTCAGGACACCGGGCTGACTCTGGATGCGTTGGAGAAGATGGGAGCCGTGGTCCAAGACCATGGGCAGGCTATCGTGATCCAAGGATGTCGCGGTCGGCTCAAGCCCTGCCGAGAGGTCATCTATCTGGCCAATTCCGGCACATCCATGCGGCTGCTGGCCGGTGTGGCGGCCCTGGGAGAGGGGGCCTACACCCTGACGGGTACCCCGCGTATGTACCATCGACCGATTGCCCATCTATTGGCGGCGTTGAACCAACTGGGCATTGGCGCCCGGTCGCTGAACGGCAACGGCTGTCCACCGGTAGAGATACCAGGCGGTCAGGTTGCGGGCGGTTCGGTGGTCGTCGACTGCAGCGTAAGCAGCCAGTTTCTTTCATCCCTGCTGCTCATGGCGCCGTGCACCTCAAAGGGCATGTCCGTTATGGTCTCCCGCGGACCGGTATCCCGACCTTACGTGGACATGACCGTGGAGATTCTACAAGGCTTCGGCATCCGGGTCGAGCGCGACGGGTACACTCGTTTTGATGTGAATGGCAACCAGGCCTATCGCGCCGGCGACTATACGGTGGAGCCGGATGCTTCCCAGGCAGGATACTTCTGGGGGGCGGCCGCCATCACCGGCGGCAGCGTCACGGTCAACGGGGTGTCGGTCGATTCCACCCAGGGGGATGTGGGATTGGCCGGGGTGTTTGAGCAGATGGGTTGCCGGGTGGACCGTGAACCAGCCGGCATTACGGTGACCGGTGGCGACCTTCAGGCCGTTACGGTGGATATGGCCGACATGCCCGACATGGTGCCCACTTTGGCGGTGGTAGCTGCATTTGCCGACGGTACGACGGTCATCGAAAATGTCTCCCATCTCAAAGCCAAAGAGAGCGACCGCCTCTCATCCACCTGCACCGAACTGAAAAAGATGGGTATTGCCGCCGTTGCTGAAAATGACCGACTCTTGGTGACGGGGGGTGCACCCCACGGCGCATCGATCGAAACCTACGATGACCACCGCATCGCCATGAGTTTCGCCATGGCCGGGCTTGTGGCCCCGGGGGTGCGCATTTTAGAACCGCGCTGCGTGGAAAAATCTTTCCCCCGGTTTTGGGAGGTATGGGAGACGCTTTACGCATGCTGACGGATGCCATGAACCTGTTTCTCATCGGATATCGCTGCACGGGCAAGACCAGCGTGGGACAAGTCCTGGCTCAGCAGCTCGGCTGGCATTTCGTGGACACCGACCGGATGGTTGTCGCTGCAGCCGGTGTCAGTATCGACCGGATGGTGACCAACCACGGCTGGTTGTTCTTCAGGAAACAGGAGCGACAGGCGCTGGTTTCCGTGTCTGCCGGCGACCGCCAGGTGGTGGCCACCGGGGGGGGCATGATTCTCGATGAACGCAATGTCAGCACCATGAAGCGATCCGGCAGGATCGTCTGGCTAACCGCCAGCGAGACGACAATTTTGACCCGTATGCGTGGTGATTCGGCCACATCCGAAAGCCGGCCGTCGCTGACCCGTCAGGGCTTGACTGCCGAGATCGCCACGGTGCTGGCGGAAAGAAGACCGCTCTATGAAAAAGCTGCAGACCATGTTGTCGCTACGGACCGGAGAACGGTTACCGTGATTTGTGAACGGATTTTAGCGGCACTGGAAATGCGGAATTTGGCCGCTTGTCAACCGCCAACGGCCTGATGACCGAGGATGGCGGCGCTGGTTTTCGGCCGGGAATGAAGTCAACCGCTTAAACAGGAACAGGCACCATGTCCAGTACTTTTGGAACGCTGTTAAAAGTCTCCACCTTCGGCGAATCCCACTGCAAGGGGGTCGGCGCGGTTCTGGATGGATGTCCGCCAGGCATGCAGCTTTGCGAGGCAGACATCCAGCCGCAGTTGGACCGGCGTCGGCCGGGCCAGAGCAAGCTGACCACCGATCGTCAGGAGGCCGATCAGGTGACCATCTTTTCCGGTGTGGAAAATGGCGTCACCTTGGGGACACCCATCGGCCTATTCGTGCCCAACAAGGATCAGCGGCCCGGGGATTACCGCCAGATGAGCCAGATTCCCCGGCCTTCCCACGCGGACTTCACCTACCAGATGAAATACGGCGTCCGCGCCTCGTCAGGGGGCGGACGGTCCAGTGCCCGGGAGACCATCGGCCGTGTGGCCGCCGGCGCAGTGGCCGAAAAGATGCTCAAGGAAGCCTATGGGGTGCAGATTGTCGCCTGGGTCAGTGCGGTCAGCGACATCTCAGCAAGGGGTGTGGATGTGCAGACTATCACCCGGCAGGCCGTTGACGGCAACCTGGTCCGCTGTCCCGACGGCGGGGCCGCCGCTCGGATGGAGGCCCTGGTAGCCCGGGTCAAGGAGGACAAGGACAGCGTCGGTGGTATCGTCACCTGCGTCTGTCGTCATGTGCCGGCCGGCTGGGGCGAACCGGTATTCGACAAGATGGAGGCCAAATTGGCCCAGGCCATGCTCTCCATTCCCGCCACCAAAGGGTTTGAGATCGGCTCGGGCTTTGCCGGCACCCGGTTAAAAGGATCAGTCCACAACGACCCCTTCATGGCCGCCGACGGACGCCTGGGGACGACCACCAACAACAGCGGGGGGACTCAGGGTGGCATTGCCAACGGGGAACCGATTCTCTTCAGGGTGGCTTTCAAGCCGCCTGCTACCATCGGTCTTGCCCAGCAGACGGTGGATTTCGACGGCAACCCGGTGATCTTGGAGGCCAAGGGCCGCCACGACCCCTGCGTGGTCCCAAGGGCCGTGCCCATCGTAGAGGCCATGGCGGCGCTGGTGCTGGGGGATTTTGCCCTGCGGCAAAAAGCGCGTCCACAAACGGCATCTTTCGGCCCAGGCCGGCGTTCTCGCTCTGCCTAAATCCTCGACGTAGCGCTGCTACGCCTGCGGTTTGGCCCTCGCTGCGGCCTTGGCCTGAACCAAATGCTACCATTTGTGAACAGGCTTGTACTTCATGGAGAAAAAAGAGTGAGATTATCTAAACGAATCGAAGTGATCGAAGGCTCAAAAACTGCCCGCTTCATCCCGCTGGTGGAGAAGCTGCGGCAGGAGGGCAGATCGGTGATCAGCCTGGCCATCGGCGAACCGCCGGTCGATACGCCGGAACCAGTGATCGCTGCCACCATCGACGCCTTGAACGGTCAGAAGACCCGCTACAGCGACATGGCCGGCCTTCCTCAGCTGCGCGCCGCTCTGGCCAGGGAATTTCCCGGTTGCGGGCCGGAGAATATCGGGATTTTCAACGGATCCAAGCAGGCTCTATATGCCGCCTTCCAGGCGATCTGTGACCCGGGGGATGAAGTCATCGTGCCCGTGCCATGCTGGGTGAGCTTCTCCGAGCAGATCAAGCTGGCCGGCGGCCGGCCGGTGTTCGTGCCCACCGCAGATCACCAGCTGGACCTGGATGCCATCCAGCGGGCGATCAACACGAAAACCCGGGCGATCCTGGTCAATTCGCCCAATAATCCCACTGGTGCGGTCTACCCCCGACAGGATCTGGAGAAGATCGCCCGGATGGCCCAAAAGCATGACCTGTTCCTGGTTGCCGACGAGGCCTACCATTTTTTTGTCTACGACGAACTTTCCTATACTTCCCTTTACGCGCTGGCGGACGTGCGCGACCGGCTGATCGTCACCCGCAGCTTTTCCAAACATTACGCCATGACCGGGTTCCGGGTGGGCTACACGGTCGCTCCGGCGGCGGTCACGGCCGCCATGGTCCGGCTTCACGGCCATGTGACCGGCAACGTGTGCACCTTTGCCCAGCACGGTGCCCTGGCCGCCCTGGACATGGACACGGATCTGCTGATCCGCCGGCGGGCGGACCTGCAGCGCAAGCGAGACCTGGCCTTCGACCAGGTATCCGCCATGTTTCCCTGCATCCGACCGCAGGGTGCTTTTTACCTCTTTCCAGACATATCCGACCACCTGCACCGGGGGGAGACATCAGGGGGGTTCGCCGCACGGATCCTGGAAAAAACCGGCGTCGCCGTTGTTCCCGGTGAGGATTTCGGCCTGGACGGCCATGTGCGCATCTGCTTCGCCGCACCGGAAGAGCAGTTGATGGAAGCCTTCAATCGCCTACGAGGGGTGTTATGATCAGTATCGGCATTATCGGTTTCGGTCGCTTCGGCAAGCTTACTGCCCGCTACCTGTCCAACGATTTTTCCGTCGCGGTATCTACGCGCAGCGACAAGCAAGAGGCCATCAAGGCCTGCGGTGCCCGGCCGGTATCCTTTGAATCGGCCTGCCGTCAACGAATCGTTATTTTGTGCATGCCCATTTCCGCCATGCGGGACACCCTGCGGCAAGCGGCACCCCTGCTCAGGGAAGACGCCCTGGTGGTGGATGTATGTTCGGTGAAGGTCTATCCGGTGCAATGGATGCGGGAACTGCTTCCTGCAAGCGTTTCCATCCTGCCCACCCATCCCATGTTCGGCCCGGACAGTGCGGCCCGTTCACTGGACGGCCGCAAAATCGTCCTATGTCCTGATCGCATCGACCGTGAACGATATGAGAAAATCAGGACCTGGCTGGAAAGCCAGGGGCTGGTGGTCATCACGGCTTCCCCCCAGGAGCATGACGAGAAGATTGCCGTAAGCCTTTCCCTGACCCATTTTATCGGCCGGTCCCTGTCGGCCTTCGGCGCCCGGGACCTGGACATCGACACCGAGGGATACAAGCGACTCATGCACATCTTGGGGGTGGTCAGCCACGATACCTGGCAGCTTTTCGAAGACATGCATACCTACAACCCATACGCCAAACAAAAACGCCAGGCGTTTATCGACGCCATGACCGACATACACGAAAGGCTCAACCAATGAAAGTTGCATTTCAGGGAATCCGTGGCGCCTACAGCGAGATGGCCCTCCACGAACATTTTGGAAAAGCGGTGGAGACCCTCGGCTGCGATGCCTTCGACGACGTGTTCGATCTGGTGGAAAGCGGGGAGGCCACCTATGGATTGATTCCCGTTGAAAACACCATCGCCGGCACCGTGGTAGAGAACTACGATCTTCTCTTTGCCAGTGATATATTCGTCGTCGCCGAGGTGTATCTGCCTATCCGCCATACCCTGCTGGCAAAAAAAGGCGCCCGGCTGGGGGAGATCAAAGAGGCGCTTTCCCACCCCCATGCACTCAAGCAGTGCAAAGCGTACCTGAAGTCGAAAAACATAAAAATGATGCCCGCCTATGACACCGCCGGTGCCGCTTATGCCGTGGCCTCAGGCGACCGCATGGACCGTGCCGCCATCGCATCGGCGCTGTGCGCCGAGATTTACGACATGGAGGTCCTGGAGCGGGATATCCAGACCAACAGCTCCAACACCACCCGGTTTTTCGTCATTTCCAAAAAGGAGAACGTGCCTGTTGACCATAAAACGGGAAAAACCACCGTGGCCTTCAAAACCCGCCACTATCCCGGCGCCCTGGTCGCCTGCTTGAAAATTTTTCAAAAATACAGTCTAAACCT
>NZ_JBFELV010000061.1:0-17703 GCF_041551955.1 Desulfosarcina sp. | reverse complement strand
GATTCCGTCGATGCGGCCCTGTCCGGCGCGCGGGACATAATCGCCGAAACGATAAACGAAGACCAGCGGGTCCGGTCCCGGGTTCGCGACCTGTTTTTTGAAAAAGCTGTCATCCGCAGCCAGGTAGTGGCCGGCAAAGAAAGCCAAGGAGCCAAGTATAAAGACTATTTCCAGTGGGAGGAACCGGTGACCGCCGTGCCATCCCACCGGATCCTGGCCATGCGCCGCGGAGAGAAGGAGGAGATCCTTGGCCTGTCCATTGACCCGCCACCGGAACTGGCCATCGCTATATTGGAAGATCTTTTCATAACGGGTGACGGCCCCGACGCCGAGCAGGTGCGGACCGCGGCCCACGATGCCTATAAACGCCTGCTTTCCCGCTCCATGGAAACCGAGGTGCGGGTAGCCGTCAAAGAACGGGCCGACGCAGAGGCCATCCGCGTCTTTGCCGACAATCTTCGCCAATTATTGCTGGCCTCCCCCTTGGGGTCCAAACGGGTCATGGGCATCGACCCGGGTTTTCGCACCGGCTGCAAGGTCGTGTGTCTGGACCGTCAGGGAAAACTGCTTCACAACGACACCATTTACCCCCACACCTCGGAGCGACAGGCAGCGGTCGCCGCGCAGGCCCTCTCGACATGGTGCCGTCAATTTGATATCGAAGCGGTGGCCGTGGGAAACGGCACCGCCGGCCGGGAGACCCAGGCCTTCGTGGAAGCGACCGTCGACGCGCGTTCGCTGCCGGTAATCATGGTCAACGAAAGCGGGGCATCGGTGTACTCGGCATCGGAAATCGCCCGCCAGGAGTTTCCCGACCACGACCTTACCGTGCGCGGCGCCGTCTCCATCGGACGCCGGCTGATCGATCCATTGTCCGAATTGGTCAAGATCGACCCCAAGTCCATCGGCGTGGGTCAGTACCAGCACGACGTAGACCCATTGGCCCTGAAAGGGTCGCTGGACGACGTAGTGGCCAGTTGTGTCAATGGCGTGGGGGTGGAAGTGAACCAGGCCAGCGTCCAGTTGCTGACCTATGTATCCGGCTTAGGGCCGCAACTGGCCAAAAACATCGTCAGCCACCGGGACGAACATGGGGCCTTTTCCGGACGCGAGGACCTGAAAAAGGTCAAACGGCTGGGGCCCAAAGCCTTCGAACAATGTGCCGGTTTTTTGCGGGTCAAAAACGGCAATAATCCGTTGGACGCCAGTGCAGTCCACCCGGAAAGCTACCCGGTGGTGGAGGCCATGGCCGGGGACCTGGGCCGCAGCGTGGCCGATCTGATGAATGACGCCGGCTTGCGCAATAACATCGATCTGCACCGCTATGTCACCGATGCCATCGGACTGCCGACCCTTAGCGACATCCTGGACGAGTTGGCCAAACCCGGCAGAGATCCCCGAGAGCCCTTCGAGCATTTCTCTTTCGATGCCAACGTCTCTGCCATACAAGACCTTGAACCGGGCATGAAGCTTCCCGGAATCGTGACCAACGTCACCAATTTCGGCGCGTTCGTGGACATCGGCGTTCACCAGGACGGGTTGGTCCATATCAGCGAGTTGTGCGACCGATTCGTAAAAACCCCGTCGGATGTGGTCAAGGTCCAGCAAAAAGTCACCGTCACCGTTATGGATGTCGACCTGCCCCGCAAACGCATCTCGCTGTCCATGAAAAGTGAACCGGGAAAAAGACCGGAACCGAAACACCGGGACGAGCATCCCCGCAACACGAAGCCGGTCGGCCGGCGACCCAAACCTAAAACCGGACCCAAACCGGCATCGCCATCGCCCTTCAACAACCCCTTTGCCGACGCCTTTGGAAAAACGTCCGGCCGATAGAAAGGTTTCCCCTTGATCGCCGTGGTTCAGCGCGTCACCAGCAGCAGTGTCACTATCGACGGATCGGCGGTTGACGCCATCGGCACCGGCCTCAATGTACTCCTGGGGGTGGCCGATGGTGACGGGGAAACCGATGCCGAATACCTGGCTGGCAAAGTGGTCAACCTGCGCATCTTCGAAGACCGCCATGGCAAAATGAATCGCTCATTGTTGGATATGGGGGGGCAGATACTCGTGGTATCCCAGTTCACCCTGCTGGGTGACTGCCGCAAAGGCAGGCGGCCCTCCTTCATCGATGCCGCCGAACCGGTTCTGGCCCGACGGCTCTACCTGCATTTCGTGGAACGCGTGAAAAAGCTTGGCGTGGACACGCACACCGGCCGATTCGGTGCGATGATGCAGGTCGACATCGTCAATGACGGACCGGTGACCCTACTGGTTCACAGTCGATAGTCCGGCATCACCCCACCTATCGCCCGCCTCATCGGACCTGTCCACCGGTCTCTACCGTTTATCAACGTCTCCGATCATTTGCTCGATGTCTTCGAGGATGCCGCATCGATGTCGATAATTTTTTTTCCGTCTACATAGTCTTTGGTGGCATATTGAGTAACATTTTGAAATTTATGGATGATTTTTCTCATTTTTTCGATATTTTTTTTTAGCAAACCGTACAATCTGAAACTGCGTTCGTTGTCATCTGGAGTGGGGGCTAATTTTTCGGCACAGGTTAGCACAACCTGCAGTGGATTGTTGAGTTCATGCCCCACGGCACCGGCCAACTCCAGGACAGTCAATAATTTTTCCTTGGCAAGGCGCTCTTTTTCAACCTGCTTACCCTTGGAGATATCCATAAAATAGCCCAACGCAGCGCGTCTGCCTTCGTACTGGATGGATGTTGCGGTTTCCAAAATCCATTTGGTATTACCGAATTTGTCGCTGATACAAAACTCGTACGGGAAAATACACTCTGCCTTCAACATCTTGATGAAATTCTCATTGACCTGGCGCCGATACGCGTGTTGAACCATATTGAGTGGATCTGTTCCGATCAATTCGTCTTCACGGTATCCCGTGATGCGCATAAATTCCGGGTTGACATACTTGAACGTGGCATCTTGTATGATGTAGCAGCCAATCAAAGAGTTGCGTATGCTCAGTTCAAATTCTTTTTCGAATTGTTTGCGCCAGGTGTTGTCCCGGATAAAGCCTTCGATGGCGATGGGTTGGCCGCCGGGATCACGCACGACGGTCCAGCGGTCATGCATCACACGCGTGGCGCCGTCGGCGTGCAAAAATCGATATTCTATTTCTCCACTATTATTTTGGGGTTGTAAGGATAACGCGCTGGCAGCCTTGACTTTATCACGATCGTTGGGATGGATATGCAGCAGGACACTTTTCGGAGATAGAATTTTCACCCCATTTTCTTCGATTGCATACAGGGATAAAAATTGCTGGTTGAAAAATGAAAAGGTCTGCGACTCGATATCGAATTGATAGATGGCATCCTGGGAACGGTCTGCAAGCTGCTTAAAATCCTCGGACAGCAGGCGGATTATCGTATTGTCTTGTTTTGGATAGGTGGGCGTTGTTTCCATCAGAACGACCTGCAGCGGGTAACTGTATAAGGATCACAAAAGCCAGTCACCGTCCATGGATCCCATAAAAGAAACGAAAGAGCTGCCAGGGGTGTTAATTGCCATCAACGGGTTTAGATGGAGGGAGGGTCTCCTCTCCTCGTCTACGCCTCCTGCCGGTGCCGGCCGTAAAGATCCTCGAGCCGGGTGATGTCATCCTCCCCGATGTACCCGCCTGTCTGCACCTCGATGAGTTCCAGCGGAATTTTCCCCGGATTTTCAAGTCGATGGGCCATACCGGCGGAAATGTATGTCGAACTGTCCTCTTTGAGCAATAGCTGTTCGTCGGCCTTGGTGACCTGTGCAGACCCGCGAACGACAATCCAGTGCTCGGACCGGTTGAAATGCCTTTGAAGAGACAACACACCGCCTGGCTTGACCGTGATCCGGTTCACCTGGAAACGGTTGCCGGCCACCAATTGATCCACCGTGCCCCATGGCCGGTAGACCCGCTTATGTGTCCGTGTCTCTTCACGATTCTGGGACTTGAGTTGATCCACCAGCCCTTTGACATCCTGGACCCGATCCCGGGGGGAAATCATCACCGCATCCGAAGTTTCCACAACGATATGATCCTTCAATCCCACCGCTGCGATCAAGCGGTGTTCGGCGTGCAGGTAGGAATCCCCGACGTCGTGCAGCACCACATCTCCCTTGACCACATTGTTCAAATCGTCTTTCTCACCGACCTGCCAAAGAGCCTCCCACGATCCCAGATCGTTCCATCCTGCCCCCATGGGCAGCATGGCACCGCTGTCTGTTTTTTCCATCACGGCATAGTCGATTGAATCGCTGGGGCAGGCAGCAAAAGCCGCTTTATCGAGCCGAAAAAAATCCAGGTCGGACCGCCCTTCTTCGATGGCTTCCCGACAGGCAGCGACGATATCGGGAACAAACCTGTCCAGCTCCTTGACGACCTGTGAGGCCCTGAACATGAACATGCCGCTGTTCCAGCAATAGGCTTTTGAGGCCACGTAACGTCGGGCGGTCGCCAGGTCCGGCTTTTCTACGAAAGCCGCAATGCGCACAGCCGTTGCATCACCGCCTGCCGAAGGCAACGGGTCACCCATTTTAATGTAGCCATACCCGGTTTCCGGCTTATCCGGAACGATGCCGAAGGTAATCATTCGACCCGCCTGGGCGTATGCATGGCCCGACTCGATCATTCGCCGAAATTCAGCGGTCAACTGAATGTGGTGGTCGGCCGGAAGGACTAACAGCACGGGATCGCCCCCCGTCTCCATTGCCCGTATGGCCGCCACGGCCAGGGCGGGAGCGGTGTTTCTGCCCACCGGTTCCAAAATGATCGAATCGGCCTGGATGTCTATCTGGCGAAGCTGCTCTGCCACCATGAACCGGTATTCGTCATTGCATATCACGACCGGTTTATCTGCACCGGCCAGGCCGTCCAGCCGAAGGATCGTATTTTGAAGCATGGTGTGCCGGTCAACCAGGCTGATGAGCTGTTTGGGATAAAGGGCTCGGGAAAGCGGCCAGAGTCGGGTGCCGCTGCCGCCTGCAAGAATTACCGGTAGAATCATGGACAAGCCTTTCCGGGTTCGGGGTTTAGGGTTCTGGGTTCTGGGTTCTGGGTTCTGGGTTAAGACCGTTTTGATCGTTTTGATCGGTGGAAGGCCCTACCAGCTTGCCAGCTGTTCACCGTTCACCGTTCAAACTCAGCAGCTTATCAGCTATCATGTTCCCAACAGCGCCTTGCGCAGGATATCCAGCGCCGCCATACAAAAAATTTGTTTATTCATCAGGCGCTTTCCGAAAGGGAAGTAAAGTCGACGGCCGAAAGACCGATGCGGCCCAGTGAACCCGACACACAAGGTTCCCACCGGCTTTTCTTCGGTTCCACCGTCAGGACCTGCAATGCCGCTGGTGGAAAGCCCGTAGGTGCTGCCGGCTACCCGCCGGGCCCCTTCAGCCATCTCCCGGGCCGTCTCTTCGTGAACCGCGCCATGTCTTTCGAGGGTTTCGGGCTTGACACCCAGTACATCGATCTTGGCCTGATTGGAATAGGTGACCCCGGAAAAGAGAAAATAGTCCGAGCTACCGGCCACATTGGTCAGCCAGTTGGCCAGCAGCCCGCCGGTGCAGCTTTCCGCCAGACCGATAGAGGCCGATCGTTCCACCAGCAGTCTCCCAACCACGGCTTCCATCCGTTCGCCGTTTTCAGATATCACGTTTCGTCCCAAGCGCTCCAGCGCCCATTGACCCGCTTGGCCCATCCGATCTTCCAGCAGGTCCGGATCCGTGTCCCGCCCGTAAAGCTTGACTTGGATCTGCGGAAAATTGGCACGAAGGCCCAGCTTGATCCCCGGAAAAGCGGCTTCCACACCGGCCACTTTTTCACCGGCCTGCGATTCAGGCAGCCCAAAGGTGGTAATGGTCTTCACCCGGCTGTGCATGGCCGTATTGCCCTGAATCGAAAGCATTTCAGGAATCACGAGTTCAGCCAGCATGCGTTTCATCTCATAGGGCACCCCCGGAAGAAAGAAAAACAGGCATTTCCCTATTTTCAGTGAAAACCCGGGTGCGGTACCCACCGGATTGTACAGAAGCTTGCTGCCGCCGGGAAGCAGTGCCTGCTTGCGGTTGGATTCGGTCATGGGGCGGTTGAAGTTTTTAAAAAAGCTCTCGACGTTTTCAAAGGCGGTCTGACTGAAGGTCAGTTCCACTCCGGCTGCACCGGCTGCCGCCTCGGCAGAGAGATCGTCGGTGGTGGGCCCCAGTCCACCGGTGACCACCGCCAGATCCACACGGTCGCCAATCTCACGAAGGGTGGAAACCAACAGGGGTAGATCGTCCCCCACGCAGGTGTGGCGCAACACTTCGATACCGTTTTCCTCCAACTTTTGCGAAATATACGCCGAGTTGCTGTCCACCAGGGCGCCGGATCTGATTTCGTCTCCCGTTGCCAGAATTTCAGCTTTCATTGGACCGCTTTCTTATGGGTTCTGATTTCTCGTATAGGATCATCGCATATGACCATAGCGACACCAAGAGGATGGTGTCAACGAAACATTCGCCGCAAAGGAACAGACCTTTTGCTTTTTCATGGAACCTGGGATATGAATTGCCGCTAAACCCAAATTTTTAACCCTAATTTTATATCCAACACTACCCATGCACCTGTTTTCCATTCTTCATGTTTTCGGCACCCTGTTCATGGTCACAGGCATCTCCATGCTGTTGCCCCTGGTCTGTTCACTGATCTACCGTGAAGGTGATTTTTTGGCGCTGCTTGTGTCTGCCGCCTTGACCCTCTTATTGGGTCTGCCGTTATGGTGGCTTTTCAGGAAGCACCTTGACCTGAGCATCAAAGACGGCATTTTCATCGCTGCTTTCGGCTGGGTCGTCGTTTCGGCACTGAGTGCCATTCCCTTCATGATCCACGGGTCCATCCCGTCTTTCACCGATGCCTTTTTCGAAATGATGTCCGGCTATACAACGACCGGCGCCACCATCCTGACGGACATCGAGGTGGTGCCCCACGGGCTGTTGTTCTGGCGCAGCCAGACGCATCTCTTGGGCGGGATGGGGTTTTTGACCCTGACGGTCATCTTCCTGCCCCACGGCATGGGCGGGCTGCGCATCTTCCGGGCGGAGTCATCGCCGGGCCAGGTCCTGACCAAAGAAAAATTCCATGCCCGCAACCGGGACACCATGGTCCGCCTGTGGATCATCTACATGGTGTTGAACCTGGCCGAGACGATTCTGCTCTGTTTCGGCGGCATGTCCCTGTTCGACTCGCTGTGCCACGCGTTCGGCACGGTATCCACCTCAGGTTACTCCCCGTACAATGCCAGCATCGGGCACTACAACAGCGCCTACTTCGACTGGGTGATCATTCTCTTCATGTTTCTTGGTGGGATGACGTTTGTGCTATTCTACCAGATCGTTCGGGGGGATTGGCGCGCGCTGGGCATTAATACGGAGTTTCGCTGGTATGTGGGGCTCATGCTCTTTTTCTGCGGCATGGTCTCCTGGATACTGTGGAAGGAGAACACCTACGGCCTGATGGATGCCATCCGCTACGGGACCTTTCAGGTGACCAGCTTGTTGACCACCACCGGTTTTACCACCGCCGACTACGAAAGCTGGCCCCAGGCCTCCCAGATGTTCCTGTATGCCGTGTGCTTTATCGGCGCCTGTGCCGGCTCGACCACCAGCGGCATCAAGATTGTCCATTATGTGGTCCTGTGCAAATTCATGTCGGCCGCCATCAAAAAGATTTTTTTTCAACCCATGTCCGTCATCTCCGTGCGCCTGAACCAACGTCCGGTGGATGACGCCATCATTCACCTGTCCATCTGCTATTTCATCGTCAATATTTTCATGGTCTTGGCAGGCGGGTGCCTGATGGTGCTCACCGACGATATGGATTACACGACCGCCATGAGTTCGGTCATCGCCGCCCTCATGAACATCGGACCGGGTTTTGGTGACATTGGGCCGTCGGAGAATTATGCCTTCATTTCCGATACGGGCAAGTGGTTTCTTTCCTGGAACATGCTTGTCGGCCGTCTGGAAATGTTCTCCGCGCTGGTGATCTTCTACCCGTCGTTCTGGAAAAATTAATAACACAGGGGTCAAGGATTCAAGGGGTCAAGTGAAATGCTGAAAGCCTTGATAAGCGCATTGGAAAACAAGCCTTCGCCCCCTCGAATCCTTGACCCCTTGACCCCTTGAATCCTATCCCAAAAAGAGCTTATGTACATCCTTCAGATGCAGTGATTTGCAGATGACGATCACGCGCTCGTTGGGAAGGATGCGGGTATCCCCCACGGCGATTTTCCATTGGTCGTCCCGGTAGACACCGCCGATCAATATTTTCCCGTGAAAATCCGGATCTATTTTGGAAAGCGGGATTCGCGTGATGGGAGAATCCGGCGCCGCCAGGATCTCCACCACCTCGGCGTCAAAACCGTGAAGGTGCGCGACCGACAGCAGTTCACCGCGCCGGATGAACTTCAGAATCTCGTTGGCCGCCAGCACCTTCTTGTTCAGGGCGATATCCGAACCACTGGTGGCGGCCAGTACCAGATACTCCTCTTTATTCACCAGCGAGATGGTTTTGCGATCCTTGCTGCGGGCGCCGCCGTTGCACGTGTTCATCAGGTGCTTGGCCAGCATGCAGCTCATGATGTTGGTTTCATTCTCACCGGTCGCCGTGATAAAGGTGTCCATGTCTGTCAGACCGGCCTGCTCGAGGGCTTCGGCATCGGAGCCGTCCCCGTGAAGCACCTCGACATCGGTCAGCAGATGGCACAGATCGGCGGCCACGGCTTCGTCCTTTTCAACGATTTTGACCCGCACGTCCTTGCCCATCAGTTCGGCCACCCGGCAACCCACCAGGCCGCCGCCCAGGATCATCACCCGGTGCCGCCGCTGCTGCTCGACCCCGGTCAGGGCCATCAATTTGGGAAGGTCTTCCCTGGAGGCCATGATCAGCACCTGATCCTGGGGAAGGATCTCGTGATCGCCGCCGGGCAGGATGGTGGTGATCCCTCTGGCAATGGCCACGACCCTGAACGGAAAGGTGTTGTGGGTCATGGAAAGGGTTTTCAGTTTCTGGTGGGCCAGCGGCGAGTCCTCGTGGACACGGGTGGCCATGACCTGGGTCTGCCCGTCGGCGATATCGATGATCTCGTTGCCGGCCGTGCGTTTGACCAGCCGCACAATTTCCTGGGCGGCCAGCTCTTCCGGGTGAATGATCAAATCGATTTTCAGGTCATCGGCGTTGAGCACCGAATCCTTGTTATCGAAATCCATCGAACGGACCCGGGCAATCTTGAGTGGGATGCCGAATCGGTCGGCAATCATCGCCGACAGCATGTTGACCGCGTCGTTGTCGGTGACGGCGATCAACACGTCTGTGTTTTGTGCATTGGCCTCGCGCCAACAGGCGATACTCATGGCCGACCCTTGAATCAGCCGGGCGTCCAGTTGCCCATCGGTATGGCGGATCAGCCGGCCGTCCGGTTCGATGGCGGTAACGGCATAGCCTTCATGAACCAGCCGTTTGGCCAGATAGGTACCCACACCACCAAGACCCAGTATCAGGATGTTTTCCGCGACCGACTTTTTCCTGCTCAGCATAAATGCAGTTCCTTTTGTTTGACGCGATAAATAGAGCGCCCACTGTTTTATACAAAGCCCACACCATTGTCAACGCGGCCGGGCCATCATATCTACGAACGTCTTTTAAGGATGGCTCCTTGATCTGGATGCGGGGACCGGCCTGCCAAAAAACAAAAAAGCCGCTCGTGCGGTGAAAAACCGCTCAAACGGCAGTGCATAGAAGATCATATATATTTTAAGTGGCGTCCCCAAGGGGATTCGAACCCCTGTCGCCGGCGTGAAAGGCCGGTGTCCTGGGCCAGGCTAGACGATGGGGACGCAAGCTTTTCTCTTCTGGTGGGCCGTGTTGGACTCGAACCAACGACTCTCTGCTTAAAAGGCAGATACTCTACCGACTGAGTTAACGGCCCAAAAGAAAAAACGTAAGTACACGCCCGACCCATGTTTGTCAATATGAAAATTGACGGATTCGTAAAAAAGCCCATCTGCCTGAGTCGGATAAATAGCTGCACGACGCTTCATCCCTCGTCAATGCGGCGTACAGTATGTGGGCCTCATTCCCCGGCATTCGCATGCCTTGGTCCCGGCTTTTTTACGAATCCGTCGGAAATCTGACTTTTTACGAGGGCATCAAAATTGGCCAAACAACCATTTTGGGGGGCCATGGGGTAGAAGTGCAGCCTGTCGTCCCCTTTTTTCATTTGCGCCAGAATTCGGGAACAACCACGATAATGAGGGTATAAATCTCCAATCGTCCCAGGAGCATGCACCAGGCGAGCAGCCACTTCCCCCAGTATGGAATCTGGGCAAAATTTTCGACCGGCCCCACCATGCCGAAGCCCGGCCCGATATTGCCGATCGTGGCGGCCACCGCCCCAAGGGCAGTGACCAAATCAACCCCGGTCCCGGCCAGCAGCACGGTGGAAATAGCAAACAGGGCCATGTAGAGCGCCAGGAATCCGAGCACACTTCTCACAACATCTTCGGGCACCGTTTTCCCGCCAATTTTTATGCGGGAGACGGCCCGCGGATGGATCATGGAGAAAAGCTCCTTGTAGCAGTACTTGAAGCCAAGCATGATGCGAAGGCACTTCATGCCGCCGCCTGTAGAACCCGCCGACGCACCGACGAACATGCACAGAAAGATGATCGTCTGCGACATGCCTGGCCATAATTCATAATCGGCCGTCGCGTAGCCGGTGGTGGTCACGATGGAAACCACCTGAAAGGCCGCGTATCGCAAGGCCTGGCCGGCATCCGCATACACCGTTCGGTAGATGTTGGCCGTGACCACGAGGGTCAGGATCAGGCACATGGCCAGATAGAACCGGCACTCCGAATCTTTCCAGAGGGCAAGCGGTCGGCCCTTTAATACCTGGTAGTGTAGTGAGAAGTTTATCCCGGCCAGCAGCATGAACACCGTAATAACGACATCGATATACACACTGTCAAAGCCGGCCACCGACGCGTTTTTGGTTGAGAATCCACCCGTGGGCATGGTGGTGAAGGCATGGTTCAGCGCATCGAAAAAGCTCATGCCGCCGATCATCAGCAACAGCGTTTCGGCCACGGTGAACAGGGCGTATACTTTCCACAGAATCAATGCCGTATCGCGAATGCGCGGCTTGAGCTTGTCCGGCACAGGGCTGGGTACCTCGGCCTTGTATAGCTGCATGCCGCCGACACCCAAAAAGGGAAGAATGGCGATGGACAGGACGATGATGCCCATTCCCCCCAGCCATTGGATAAAGCTTCGCCAGACCAGCAGTCCCGGGCTCAATCCTTCGATATCGGTCAGAATCGATGAACCGGTGGTGGTAAACCCCGAAACCGATTCAAAAAACGCATCCACAAAGAAAAATGATGCGTCGGAAAAATAAAAGGGCAGCGCCCCGAAAAGACCGATGGCCGTCCATCCCAAGGACACGATGGCCATTCCCTCCCGCTGGCTCATCGTTTCCGTTTTTTCGTGCCTGAACAAGGCCATCAGGGCCATGCCGCAAAACAGCGTGATGCCCATGGCTTTAACCATCGGCATCAGGCTGCGATCCAAGGCATAAAGGTCGAAGGCCAGGGGAACGACCATGGTCCCGCCGAAAAACAGGGTCAACACCCCGACGGTGTTGAGAATATAGCGCCAGCGCATTTAAATGTACTCCAGTTTAACGGCCAGAATCTTCTCGACGCCGGGGATGGCCTTCCGGGTGGCAAAAATGATGATCCGGTCGTCCGGTTCGATAACGCTCTCGCCGCCTGGGATGATGATGGTCTCATCGCGGATAATCCCGGCGACCATGGATCCCTTGGGGAAAGCGATTTTTTTCAAAGGCTTGGATACGATGTCCGACGTAGGCAAAGCCAACGCCTCCATGACCTCACCCGCTTCCCCTTTAATGGAGACCGCCGACAGCACCTTGCCCCTGCGGATATGCTGCAGAATGGTGTTGATGGCCGACAGTCGTGGACTGACCACCTGTTCGATGCCGATGGTGGACATGAGAGAGAAGTAACTGAATTTATTGATCTGGGTGATGGTTTTTTTGGCACCCAACCGCTTGGCTAGCAGTGACGAAAGGATATTGGTCTCTTCGTCCCCGGTCAGGGTGACTACCAGATCGATGTCGTGAATATTTTCTTCCACCAGCAGATTCTGGTCCGATCCATCACCATGGAGCACCACGGTCCGCTCCAGTCGCTCGGCCAGGAAATCGCATTGCGTGGCGCGTTTTTCGATGATTTTGCAAGCGATGGAATTGCCTTCAAGCGTTTTGGCCAGCCGATAGCCGATGCGTCCACCGCCGACAATCAGCACCCGTTTTACCGGCGAGGCGTGCTTGTCGAAGATGGAGAGGTGTTTGAACAGGTTTTTTTCTTCGCTGATAAAGTAAACCAGGTCCCCGGCACGCAAGTGGTTGTCCCCCCTGGGGATGATCAACTGGTCGTCACGAACGATCGCGGCAATCAAGGGCCGATCATCCTTAAGAACGCTCGGCAGATCGGACAGGCGAACGCCGTCCAAACGCGAACCGGGTTCCAAATAGACACCCACAAACTTGATGCGGCCGTCGGCAAATTCGCCTACGTCCACGGCACCCGGTACGCTCATGAGCCGTTCGATGGTCCGGACAACCTCGATGTCGGGATTGATGACCGTGTCGATATGAGGTGCGTTCTCCTTGAAGGCATCGTGATAGCTTTCGAAATCGGCTCCCCGCAGCCGGACCAGTTTTTTGGTCGTCGGAGACAGGATGTCGGCCATCAGGCAAGCCACTAGATTGACCTCGTCAGAATCGGTGACGGCCAGCATGATCTCCGCTTCACGAATGCCGGCTTCTTCCAGGATAGCGGGACTGCTCCCGGAACCGGAAACCGTCTGCACATCGATGCTTTCGGAAAGCCTTTTGATGGCCTCCGGGTCATGATCGATGACCACCACATCTTTGTTCTCCATCGCCAGACGACTGGCAATGTGAAACCCCACCTCACCGGCACCTACAATGACAACTTTCACCGCATCACCCCTGAAAAAGGCTTAGAGCCCAACCTGCTGACCCGAGGACGTTTAGGCTGGTATTATGGTCTAAAGCGTTATTCTTTATTAATTCAACAGTCGATGGCGGACGTTGGCTGATCGACGTTCATTCGTCCATCTCGTTTTTTTGGCGGTTATGCCTTACACCCACCGGCCATTCCCTGTCAAACGAAGAGAGATGGATGTCTGGAAACGGATCCTTAAGGAGCATCATTCGATGATCGCCATGCGAATCGGGGTTGGTTTGTTGACCTTCACTCAAGGAAGCATCACGGTCGAAGACAGGAGGATTCCGATACCAAACGCCAGGGTGTCACGGCGGGCAAAACGAAGCTCAGGAAGGGTACGCTGCTCGCTGTAGCACCGGGCCTGCATGGCCGCGGCCAGTTCGTCGGCACGGATGAAGACACGACGAAACAGGGGTATCGTGAACCGCATGAGCCGGATCAGGGGGTTTTTGCGTCTTTCGATCCCCCGGGCACGCTGGGCATCTGCAATTTCTGCCCCTTGAAAAAGGATCACCGGCAAAAACCGCACCACCAACCCCACCATGGTGGCTGCCATTTTCTCATCGACAACGGGTACCGGCTTCAAATACCAGACGAGGGCGGCCCGGATATCGGCGGTCCGCGTGGTGGCCATCAACAGAACCCCCATGATGACAACCAGCAACAAGCGCCAGCACACGATCAACGCCTCTCCGGTGACGTCTGCAGACAGAGTGGGCACCCATCCACCAGTGAAAGTCATCCCTCGAACAGCGAACACGAAACAGAGAAAGAAGAGAAAATACCGGGTTTCTAGTATCAGCCGGCGAATACGCAAACCAGCCGCATTCATGCCAAGCATCATCACCATCGTGCAGAGCGCCAAAAAAATCAGCCCTCCCCACAGGCTTGCCAGGCTGAGCCCCATGAGCAGGGCCTGTTTGGTTCGGGGGTCCAAGCGGTGGAGCAGCGACCGGCCGGGCCTGAATCCGATAGCAGTCAGTTCACCCATGGCCGAATTCCTTGGCCGAGCTGCACGGAGCAAGGCGGTCGGATGCCGTATCGCTCGATGCCGCCGATCACCTCGGCGGGTATTCCGTCTTTTACGACGCGTCCTTTTACCAAGACCACCAGTCGCTGAGCATGGGCGATCACCTTCTCCAGGTCGTGGGTGGTAACGATGATGGTATGACCGTTTTTGTGAAGGTCGAGAATATGATCCAGCACCCGGCAGGTAGCCGGATAATCGAGGTTGGAAAAAGGCTCGTCCATCATCAGCACACGTGGTGCCATGGCCAGCACACCGGCAATAGCCAACCGACGTTTTTCACCGCCGGAAAGATGGTGGGGCATTTTATTTTCAAAACCGGAAAGATCAACGGCCGCCAGCGCCTGGTTTACGCGCTGGTTGATCTGCGTCCGTTCAAGGGAAAGGTTTTCCGGACCAAAAGCCACATCATCGTACACGGTCTCACCGACAATCTGGCTGTCGGCATCCTGAAATACCAGACCCACCTGTTGCCGGGCGGCAGAGGGATCCGCTTTCACCGACTTGCCGCCTACGGTCACCGTTCCGGAATCGGAAAAAAGCAAACCGTTGATGTGGCGCAACAGCGTGGTTTTGCCGGAACCATTCGCACCGGCGACCACCGTAAATTCTCCCTCCTCAAAGGCAAGGGTGACGTCGTCGAGACCCGGGGTGCCGTCGGCAAAGCGATGGTAGAGGTGGGAAATCTGAATGATGGACACGGTATTACTCGGCAGCCCTGACAGCGGTAAAGGTGACGTCCATCATGGGCCGGAGAGCCCTGGCGATGGGTATGGCGGCTGCCATTTTAAGGGCGTCGCCGATGAGAAAAGGAAGCATGCCAACGGCGAATGCCTTGGTAAAACTCATTCCCGTAACCACCTTGAGCCATGAAACGCCAAAGGCGTATATGATCAACGTGCCGGCAACCATGGCCATCACATCGACGGCCACACACCCCCGGCCCTTTTCCGAAATGATGCCGATCAGATAAGCGGCGGCGGCAAACCCCAGGAGATATCCGCCGGTAGGCCCTAAAAACTTCCCAACGCCGCCGGTACCGCCGGCGAATACCGGCAGCCCCACGGCGCCGGCCAGCAGATATACCCCAACGCTGATCAATCCCCATCGACCGCCCAGAAGCAAACCCGCCAGCATGATGAACAGGTTTTGCAGGACAATGGGCACCGGACCGACAGGGATGGCGATGAAAGCACCGGCGGCTGTAAGGGCGGCCATGAGGGCCGCATACACCATCCGCTTCAATTGTTGTGCAGATGCATCCATGGTGTTCGTTCTCCTTTGGCGGTTCATTGCGTTGATTGGGTTGATTCTGTTAACGGTGAAAACAGTCACCATGCATCACGGTCTGGCTGGTCCCATCGGCCAGCTCGAGTATCAGGCCGCCATGGGCGTCCACATCCACGGCAGTCCCTTCGACCACGTCCTTGACGGTAATGACGCGGACCGTCCGGCCAAGGGTCACATTGTTTGATTTCCACTCGTCAATGACGGCATGGGGGTCAAAGGTCGACATCCGCTTTTCGAATTCATTCAAAAAAGCGACAAGGATTTCCCGGCGCGGCACCGGTCGACCCAGCAGCGCCTTGAGGGAGGTGGCGATGGGCGCCTCGGTTTCCGGGGCGTTGTTGACATTGAGGCCGACGCCGATATTCATGTGGGCCACTTGATCCCCTTCGGCTTCCATCTGGGACAATAGGCCGCAAAGCTTGTGGTTGCCGACTAGGATATCGTTGGGCCACTTCAAACACGCCTCTACCTGATACAACGACCGCAGGAGCTTGGCCATATCGACGGCTGCCGCCAAATTCACCAGGCCGGCCAGCATCATGGGGATATCCGGGCGAACCACCACGGTGAAATAAAGGCCGCCATCGGCCGACAGCCAGGTCCGTTGCATGCGCCCCCGGCCGCGGGTCTGGCGCTGGGCCACCACCACCGTAAAATCAACACAACCCTTTCGCGCCATGACCATGGCCTCGTCCATGGTCGAACCAGTCTCCTGGAAATAATGGATCCGGTCTTGCCGCGCGTCGAATGCCCATGGCACCAGGCTGTCCGGATCACGGGTCAAGCGATAACCTTTGGGGGAGGAGACAATCGAAATGCCGGACTTGATCAGTCCCTGGACGTGTTTCCAGACGGACACCCGGCTGACGCCCAGTTCGGCGCTGAGGGTTTCACCGGAAACCACGTCATCGGCCCGGTTCAAAAGGTTGTAGATGGTCTGTTTGGGATCCATTTGGTTAACCTGTAAAGAGTTTAATGGTTAACCAGATTCCAGCGAGGAAGTCAACGCCATACTGACGCGGTCGGAAAAAGCGATTAAGGCAGGTTAGCTGGAAAAAATTTTTGAAAGCCGTTGCATCTCCGTCTCGGCGTCGTTGACTAATTCATCGAAGATGCCCTGAAGGGGCAGAATTTTATCCGCCAGACCCACGCTCTGGCCGGCCATGAGGGACCCTTTTTTCATATCACCGTCAACAACGGCATTTTTTAGCGCACCCATCCAGAAGCGTTCCACTTCGTACTGGGCCTCCACACGATCGATGGTGTCATTTTCAAGCTTCTGAATCAGGTGCAGCTGCAGCTTGCCGAATTCATTCGTACCCATATTTTTCAACGCACGAACCGGTATGACGGGAAGGCGGCTGTCAAACTGCGGGGTGGCCACCGCATCCCTGGCCTTGGCCCGCCTGAAGGTCTCTTTGAAATTGGGATGCACCGCGCACTCTTCGGACATGACGAAACGCGTGCCCATCTGGATACCGGCGGCCCCCATCATCAGCAGGTGGGCCATCATCCTGCCGGTGGCAATCCCGCCGGCGACAAAGATGGGCACCGAGTCCACGTTAAACAAGATCTGCTGGATCAGCACGGTCAGGGACACGGGCCCGATGTGCCCACCGGCTTCCGAGCCTTCCAGGATCAATGCATCGGTACCCATTTTGATCAGCTTCAAGGCCAATTGATCGGTTGGCGCAAAACAGATGACACGTGCCCCGCTCTCTTTGGCACGCTGGATCTCATTTTCCCTGGGAATCGAACCGGCAAAAACAATCACACGACAGCGCATCTCACACACCATTGCCAGCTGTTCCTGATATGCCGGGGCAATGGTTATCAGGTTGACGCCAAAGGGTTTGTCGGAGATGGAACGGGTCTTTTCGATCTCTGCACGCAGGACATCCACGGGCGCATTGCCCCCGGCCAACAGGCCAAAACCACCACAGCGACCCATATGGCTGACCAACTTGGGATCGCTCACCCAGGTCATGGCCCCGCACATGATGGGCACCTCGCAGCCTAAAAATTGCCGGCCTTTTTCAAAAAATCGGTCAAGAAGCATCTTCTTCCTCCCAAGATCACCAACGCATCAAAATGGCACCGTAGGTCAGCCCGGCACCGAAGGAATCGAGCAGGATCAGCTGTCCCTTCTGGATTCTGCCATCCCTCACCGCCTCATCCAGGGCCGTGGGTATGGTGGCCGCGGACGTATTGCCATATCGATCCACGTTCACCACCACTTTCTCCATGGGGCAGTGCAGGCGTTTGGCCACGGCCTCGATG
>NZ_JBFELV010000060.1:0-17784 GCF_041551955.1 Desulfosarcina sp. | reverse complement strand
GTCCGGATTGTTCGTGGGTGCAAACCGGACAGGATCGCCAAAGCGCAAGGTGACCCGGGCAAATGGCAGGGGCAGCATAAATCGGTCCCAGCTGTTGAAATACACGGCCCGATCGGCTGAAACGGAGAAGGGGACAATGGTGGCCTGTGCGGCATGGGCCAGTCGGATGGCACCGGCTTTGACAATCCCTATGGGGCCGGTCGGCCCGTCGAGAATATGCGCGGCCAGATTAGCGCATCGCAGATGCCGGATCATGGAACGCAGTGCGGACTTACCCCCCCTTGATGAAGAACCTCTGACGGTTTTCCATCCGGTTTGACGTGCCACGGCGGCAATGATGGCCCCGTCCCGGCTTCGGCTGATCATTAGGGCCGGTTGGTATTTTTCATAACGCTTGAAAGGGCGGATGGCCGCAAAGAACTGCTGGTGCCAGGCACACAGCAAAACCGGTGTTCCCATGTCGATCAGCTGCCGCCATGGGGCTTCATTTTCAATTCCTAATCGAAAGGTACCACTGTAAACACGGACGAAATGGTACAAAAGTCGGTGAACGGTCGCAGTGGCCAGAATCGATCTGAATAAAGGGCTCATGACTCGTTTTCAACACCCTGTCAGAAGTTCACCGCCGTACTTGGTTGTTGGTCAAACGGTTTCATCTCTTTCCCGCATTTGGGGCAAAAAATCGTGGCCATGTTGTTCTTGTCCATGATCGCTTCCCCCGGCAGGTCAATGAAGAACATGCTGTTATCGCTGCTGCTGCAGGCTTCGCTATGACAGTAAAACCGATTATTGCTCGCATTTTTTTGCGGGTCCGTTGGCAATGGTTTCATGGGCTTGCTGCACCGCGGGCAGAAGATGGTGGCCAGGTTGTTACCGTCCATCACCGATTCCTGGGGCAGTTCGAGAACGAATGGCCCCCTGTCCGCATGGGTGCAACTCTCGCTGTTGCAGTAAAATTTCGTCGACATGATCAACACTCCTTATGTGAATCTTTGAAAACCGCATAGTCAGGCAACTTTTCATTTAACCAGCAACGAGTTGCGTGACTGGATGCATTGGGTGGCGGTCAGCGCGCAATTGAAAATTGCCAAGGCTTTTCTACAGGCTCATTTTCAGTAATAAATCAGGCCGCCCCGGTCATCTCCAGAAGCTTAATAATGCGACCGATATGGTCAGATGTCAAAAAGGGTGCCCCAAACCAATCACCACACCGTCTATATCTATCTGTTAGGAAAAAAACGCAAGCGATTCCTGATTGGAACAGGTTGTTCCATCTTCAGTAATATAAGAGAGTATGATATGCATGAAGGTGAGGGCTAAACGGCAACCCAATAGAAAAAGGATGGCCGGGAAATGGCCTATTTTCGAACCCAGGACGGATGTAGCTTGTATTATGAGACCATCGGATTTGAACTTGCCCGACCGGTGGTGATTTTCTTGAATGGTACCCTGCAGACCACTATGTACTGGAAAGTGATCGCGGCGGCTTTAAAACCTGAGTTCCGCTCACTGCTTTACGATGCCAGGGGGCAGGGGGAAAGCGAGTTAGGCGAATTGCCCCTTTCCCTCGAACTGCATATGGAAGATCTTTTCGCGCTGATTCGTCACCTTGGGCTGGGATCGGTTTGTCTGGTGGGATTGAGTCACGGTGCGCTGTTGGCATATGCCATGGCCGTGCGGAAGCCTAAAGCGGTCAGTCGACTGGTAATTTGCTCCATTGGGGTCCGGGCATCGATTCGCGCACGATTGATTATTCGTTCATGGTTAAAAATCGTTGAAAGCGGTGGACTCGAAACCCTGGTGGGCGCTGCGCTGCCGCATGTTTTTGGGGAGGGCTACCTCGTTCGGAACGGCAAGATTCTTGACCGCATCGTCAAAACCATCGTCCGGCGCAATCGGGCATCGTCCCTGGTGGTGCACTTGTCGGCCCTTGCTGGTTACCCGAGCCTGAGATCCATGCTGAAGAAGCTGGATGCGCCCGCGCTGGTGATGTGCGGCTCAGACGATCCACTGGTAAGCATCAGCGGTGCTGCAGAGGTGGCTCAGAAAAGCGGCGGCAGGCATCTGGTGGTCAAGGGTGCCGGACACTCCATTCCAGTCGAAGCACCGGAGTTGTTCCTAAAGACCATTTCACAATTTTTATCAGGCCGCTGGACGGATATGCCGGAGGCCATCTGATTATTCGCAAAACCCCTTGACAACCTGACCTTGCTGACTTTATGGGGGTTTTCACTGGGGCGATTGATGGTCGCAGGGGATTTTTCCATTAACAAGGATCCCGTATGGTTGACTCTATATCGGGTTAAGGGAGTTGTGAACAATGATTAGTGTAGGCATCGTCGGTTGGCGCGGAATGGTCGGGTCGGTTCTTATGGATCGGATGAAAGCTGAAAACGATTTTGCGGGCTTTGAGCCGGCTTTTTTTTCCACGTCACAGGCCGGAAAAACCGGTCCGGACATCGGTTCCGGATCCCAGCCTGTTCTGGATGCGAATGATTTGGGCAAGCTGGCCGATATGGCGGTGATAGTTTCTTGCCAGGGTGGGAGTTATTCGGAACAGACGCACCCTGCCTTGCGGCGGAAGGGGTGGAACGGTTACTGGGTCGATGCCGCATCCACGTTGCGAATGAGAGATACCAGCGTCATCGTCTTGGACCCGGTCAACCGCAACGTGATCGACAACGCCATTGAAGCCGGGATCAAAGACTATATTGGTGGAAACTGCACGGTTTCTTTGATGCTCATGGCCCTTGGCGGGCTGTTTGAAAAGAACTGGGTGGAGTGGATGACCTCCATGACTTACCAGAGTGCCTCGGGTGCCGGGGCCAACCACATGCGGGAGCTGATCGTCCAGATGGGACTGCTGGGCGACAGCGGCAAATCAATGCTACAAGCGCCGGCATCCTCCATCCTGGACATTGACCGTCAAATTAGCGAGACGCTGGCCGGGCCCCATTTCCCAATCCAATATTTCGGCGCGCCGCTGGCGGGCAGTTTGATTCCTTGGATCGACCGCGCGGTGGAAAATGGCCAGACCCGGGAAGAATGGAAGGGGATGGTGGAGACGAACAAGATTCTCGGACGTTCAGACAATCCTATTCCCATCGACGGACAATGTGTCCGTGTGGGGGCCATGCGCTGCCACAGTCAGGCCCTGACCATCAAACTGACCCAGGACATCCCGATAGACGTGATTGAAAATGCCATCGCCTCGGCAAACGACTGGGTGTCGGTGGTGCCCAACCACAAGGCTGCCACCCTGGCGCAACTCAGCCCGGCGGCGGTTTCCGGTACGCTTTCCATCCCTGTGGGACGTATTCGAAAAATGAACATGGGAAGACACTTCCTGACCGCCTTTACCGTGGGTGACCAGCTGCTCTGGGGGGCGGCTGAACCCTTGCGCCGGGTGCTCAGCATCATCATCGACCGCATGCAAGCATAGTCTGACCTTGAAACGGGCGCTATTGGCGATCTGTTGTCCAGGGCGTCATTTTAGTCGAACAAACTACGTATTATGAATACGTAATATATACCAAATTATCCAGTGTTGTGTTTTGTTTATATTGATGTACCATATATACCATGGGTGTGCGCTTTTCGTTTTGGCTCCTCGTTCCAGCGGGTTCGGGGAGCCTCTTTTTTTAAGGGGTCGCGATTTAACATTCCATCCCCGCCTGTGGGACCCAATCATCCTGTCTTGCTATAGCGGTAACGGCTTATGCAATATTGCTGTGATATGCTTGTTGGGCTGTAATCAGAACCGGCAGGATACCCCGGCTTCAAAGGTGAATGATCGCCAACGGACCTCATTGAGACGCGTTTCACCGGTCCTTCCGTCGGCATAGTACGTGCGATCCAGCCCGGCGTCCGTGGTCATTTCCTTGACGTTCATTCCCGCATGGATACTCCAGCGGTCTCTTATCTCGAACAAAATCGTCGTCCCTGCCTTAACACCGCTGCCGTCAGCCTCTTGGTAAAAGCTGACGGGATGGGCGTAATCCGATCGCAGATTCCAGTTGGCTTCTGCATCATAATTCACCCAGTGGTACTCACCGGTAAAGATGACCCCGACTTTGGTAAATGGTGCCTCAGCGCCGGGAATCGAAAAAAAGAGATCCACACCGAGCCAGGGACCTCTCCAGCGGGTCTGAAAACGGCTGTCCAGGCCGGCGATGGGGCCGGTGGGCGTGGTGAGAGGCGGCGCCGAGAATGCCTGATAGCCATCCACGATATTCAAGTCCTGCTCGGAGACGGCATAGCCGATCATGGGGCAGACGACCATAGCGGATGCAAAAAAGGAAAAGCGGGGGCCGACACCGATAGATCCGTCCCAAACGTCGTTGCCGTCCACACCGTTCGATGAACGTGAGAATGTCTGAGTCCGATCGTCGCCGTTATAGTCCGAATCCTGGTTGTTTCCGGAGATCACCATCCCATAGTCCAGATAGCCGCGCAAATAAAAACGATCCATGATCACGGTGCGATTGGCCAATTTCAACTGATAGATACGAAGACCTGACCAGGTGAGTTCGGAACGGACGTTGGGATTGGTCCCCTGCAGGTTCCCGGCGATGTGCCAGTTCAACTTGTCGGTGCGGTAGCCGGCGGAGAGGTCGAAGGTGACAGACGCCCAGCGGAGGTAGCCATCACTGTCTTTTTTTTTATCGGTAGCCGCCTGGTCGGCCGGTTCAAGGGATTGTGAAAATACCTGGGAAACGGAAAGAGAAATCAACAAGCAAAGAACCAGCGCCGCAGAGAAGTGTCGCATGAGCAGTCTCTTTCTTGGGATCGCAATCGTTGTTTGAAAAAAATATGAGCAGTGGATCGCCATTGGCTGGCGAGTATTACGGGCGACTGTGCCTTCATCTCATGAAATAGTCTGAAATTCAAGGCTTGGACGTGTTAACAGCTTTCTTGACTTGCCCGAATCGGTGATTTACTGTTGTGCCGTTTTGCATTCGGCCCACCCATAACGGTGCGATGGGCGACAGATTGATGGGGCTTGTCGTTTTATCAATCGACGGGGTGGTTCATTCTGGACGAGTCCGTTCAGGCTGGACCGACGGCAATCACCAACCTCGACGGAATTTTTGAAGGTGCCATGACCGATCGTGAAAAAACAGAAAACACGCTTGCCCGCGCCGGTGAGCAGTTGTTTGAATTTGCCATCGATCGTGGCGACATGAAGGCCATCCTGGACGCCCTGCCACTTGAGGTGCCCGAAAAGCGGGTGGCGCTGGAATACGAAATCCAGCTGCTGAGAATCATCTCGGTTGGGTGGGCGATCGCATTCTTTTTGGCCGATAGTGGCCTGAAAACACCCATCGGCCAGTATTTCTGGAACCATGTCAGGGCTCTTTCCACAACCCTATCCTCCTCCGCATCCTTGAACATGGGATCGGACATCGACTATTTCGAGATCCTTAAGAAGCGCCTTGATACATATGTTGGCGCGCTGGATGCCGCCGGGAAGGTCCCTGAACCGGCCATGGCCATTGGCCCGGCCTTCGCCGGGGTTTGTGGCGACCCGGACGATGCCTGTGCGATGCTGGCCGGCAGCAAGATGTTTTCCCTCACCATCAAGGCCGTCCGGGAATACCTGGGCAGGACCGCTACCCAACAGGATTGACGTGACCGTCGAATTTAAATCAAAATGGCTGCCGGCTATTATAAGCGGCCTTCTGCTCACGGCGGCCTTTCCCAAAATAGGGCTGTCGATGTTGGCCTGGGTCGCCCTGGTGCCGCTATATGTCTCCTTGCGCGAACGGTCGCCCAAAGAAGCGTTCAGGATCGGAATGATTGCCGGCCTGGCCCACTACCTGACCTTGTTGTACTGGGTGGTGTTCACCATGCGTACCTACGGATACCTGCCCTGGTGGCAGTGCGCCTCCCTGCTGGTGCTGCTTGCCGCATACCTCTCCCTTTACACCGGGCTTTTTTCTTGGGCGTTGGTCCGCTTTGGTCAAAAGCCCTTCCACCTGATTCTGCTCGCGCCGGTTTTCTGGGTGGCGCTGGAGTATATCCGTAGCTTTTTGCTGACCGGGTTCACCTGGGGCACTGTTGGGTATTCCCAGTTTAATCGGTTGCATATCATTCAGATCTCCGATATATTCGGGGTGTACGGGGTCTCTTTTTTGTTGGTGCTTTTCAACGCTGCCGTGTATGTGCTGCTGTTGTTTCTGGCGCAAAAAAAATGGCGGGACCGCCCGGTGGAAAAGTGGCAGGCCCTGTTTGCCGTTGTGTTGCCCCTCCTCTTGATCGGCCTCGGACTGGCATACGGGAATATGCGGATTCGGGCCATGGACGAGGCCACTGCCGGGGCGTCATCACCCCGTGTGGCGGTGATTCAGGGTAACATCGACCAAGCCCGGAAATGGGATCCGGCATTTCAGATCGGCACCACAAAGAAATACCTGGATCTAACCCTATCCGCCGTCTCCCATCAGCCGGACCTGGTGGTCTGGCCGGAAACGGCGACGCCGTTTTACTTCGAGGCCAGCCCCAAGCTCACCCGGTTGGTGACCGATGCCGTCCGCCAGGCGGGTATCCGTCTGCTGGTGGGTAGCCCCAGCGTCCAGGATGTGCAGGGCAGCAAGGCCTTCTACAACAGCGCCTACATGGTGGCGCCGGATGGTCGCACCACCGGACGTTACGACAAAGTCCACCTGGTGCCCTTCGGCGAGTATGTGCCACTCAAACAGGTGCTGTCGTTCGTGGGCAAGATGGTTGCCCAGGTGGGCGACTTCTCGTCCGGAAAAAAAGGCCAAACCCTTGTATGGGGAGAAAATGAACCGCCCATTGGTGTGCAGATCTGTTTTGAGATCATCTTTCCAGGGCTTTCCCGGTCTCTGGTGAAAAACGGTGCCGGGCTGCTGGTCAACCTGACCAACGATGCCTGGTTCGGTAAAAGCAGTGCGGCATATCAGCATTTTTCAATGGCGGTCTTCCGGGCTGTCGAGAATCGCCGCAGCCTGGTGCGTTGTGCCAATACGGGGATCAGTGGTTTTGTGGACCCCGTTGGTCGGATCATGGCCCGCACCGCTCTGTTCGAAGATGCGGTGCTCGTCCGAGAGGTTCCCATACTGTCCGAAAAATCCGTTTACACTCGGATCGGGGATGGATTGCCCATTGCCTGCCTGATTGTGCTGGGCGTGCTGGTGGGTCGACTGATGCGTCGAGATCGACTGGGGGCCCATGGTGCCGGGTTGGTTAAAGTAACGGATTGGATTGAACGGCTTGTCAGCCGGATCGTGAAAAGAGGAGATTAGCGATGAGTACCGAAGTCAAACAGACACTGAAAGAACATAAACAGAAGCTCGACCAGCTCAAGGAGTATCTTTGACCTGGCCACTCAGGAAAAACGACTCCAGGAAATCGAAGCGGAAATTTCCCGGGATGGGTTTTGGGACAATCCCGACGCCACCACCGCCATATTAAAGGAGCGGTCGCTCCTGGGCCTGAGGATAGACGCCTTTCACGGTTTGGAAAAAGACCTGGAAGAGGCGGGGATTCTTCTGGAACTGGCCGTAGAAGAGGCGGATGCCGATACGATGGTGGAAGTGTCCGGCCAGGTCAGCAAGTTGGGTCGGCGGTTGCACCAGTTCTCCCTGGATATGATGCTGGACGGAGTCGACGATCAAAACAATGCCATCATTTCGATTAACGCCGGGGCCGGCGGGACCGAGGCCCAGGATTGGGCCGAGATGCTCTTTCGCATGTACCTGAGATGGGTGGAGGGCAAAGGCTTTAAATCCAGCATTGTCGATTTCCAGCCCGGTGACGAGGCGGGCATCAAAAGCGTAACCTTCACCGCCACCGGCCGATATGCCTATGGATATCTCAAGTCGGAGAGCGGCGTCCACCGGCTGGTCAGAATTTCCCCCTTCAACGCCAGCGGCAAGCGCCACACCTCTTTTGCATCGGTTTTCGTTTATCCGGAGCTGGACAATGAGATCGAGATTGACGTGGAGGATAAAGACCTTCGCATCGATGTTTTCCGTGCCAGCGGCGCCGGGGGGCAGCACGTGAATAAGACCAGCAGCGCCGTGCGCATTACTCACCTGCCCAGCGGAATCGTTGTTCAGTGTCAGCAGGAAAAATCCCAGCACCGCAACAAGGACATGGCCATGAAGGTCCTTAAGTCAAGGCTGTACGAAGCGGAAAAACGCAAGCAGGACGAGCGGCTGCAGGAGATCCACGACGGCAAGGACGAAATTGGCTTCGGCAGCCAGATTCGATCCTACGTGCTGCATCCTTACCAGATGGTCAAGGACCATCGGATCGGTTTGGATGTGGGCAATGTGAACAGCGTGCTGGATGGGGACATCGACGTGTTTATCGAGGGGGTACTTTTATCGGGCAAGGCGTAGACGGTGTCCATCCAGGAACGGCATCTTTTGGCTCAGGCCGGCGTTCTCGCGCTGTTAAGCACGCAGTGAAGCTTCAGCGCTATCCACGGCGTAGCGCTCTTACGGCTACACCGTCAATTTCAACATTGCTGTGGCCATGGCCTGAATCAAAATCTACCATTTCTGAAGTAACACGATTTGGAGAATTACCTATATCAAGCTTCATATTTAACCCGAGAGATGACAAAAGGTATTCTGTCCTATGGGGATAAAAATACATCGGAAAGCGATCTGAGAATACAAAACTATTGAAAACATTGATAAAAGATATTGACCCGGAAGCCATCATCACCCGCTTCTATCCCGCCGGCAGTCGTACCCGGGACCTGCTTTTGCGCCACGGAGAACTGGTGGGCCGCAAGGCACTCGAGATTCTCGAACGTGCCGACTGGTTGAATGCCGATCGTGAGTTCGTCCTTCAAACGGCCGTTCTCCATGACATCGGCATCGGTCGGACACGGTCACCGGAACTGGGGTGCATGGGAACGCTGCCCTATGTGTGTCATGGCGTCGAAGGCCGGGCGATTCTCGACCAACTGGGCCTTGAAGGCCACGGGCTGGTCTGCGAGCGTCATGTGGGGGTGGGAATCGGCGCACGTCAGACCGTACAGCGGAAACTCCCCTTGCCGATCCGGGACATGTTCCCGCTGTCCGTGGAAGAACGACTGATCTGCTACGCGGACAAGTTCTTTTCCAAAACGGACAACGGCCGGCATGAGAAGACCATCGATGAAATTACCGCCGGTTTGGCCCGATACGACACGGAATATGTGGACCGTTTCCTGGTGCTCCATCGGCTGTTTACTTGTAAACCGGTCAATGCGGCCGGGCCGAGGGACTCTATATAGTGCCCATCCATAAATGGATATTTTGCCCGGTTTTTACCTTGCGCGAAAAATTTTATCCTCAGGATACCGACTATATGTACCCCAAGGGCACTTCTTTCAGGGCGCTTCCGGTAAAATTCTTCGCACGCATGGCGCTCGACCAAAATCCCTAATTTCTGGAGGGATACGATCTAATTCATGGGGAAACCTGTTAATGCGTTCTGACGATATTCGAAGGGCACTCCGATTCTATTTTATCACCGATGACGGCGTGGATGGTTTTGCCCCCCTGGATCAGGTGATCGTGGCCATTGACGCTGGTGCGACCATGATCCAATACCGCAACAAGTCCTTTGCCCTGGATGCTTTTGAGGAGGTCCAGGCCATCGGCCGGCTTTGTCGGCAGAAGCGGGTTCCCTTTGTCGTGAACGACGACGTGTTGTTGGCCCGGGCCGTTGAGGCCGACGGCATTCATGTCGGTCAGGCGGATGCACTGCCCCGGTTGGCCCGGCGAGTCATGGGACCGCGGGCCATGGTTGGTGTGTCGGTCTCCACCATGGAAGAACTGGAGCGGACCGACCTGGCTTCCTGTGATTACATCGGCACCGGCCCCACCTTTCCCACAGGCACCAAGGTCGATGCCAAGGCAGCCCATGGGCTTGCCGGACTCAGGGATATTGTCAACCGGTCCCCTGTCCCGGCGGTGGCCATCGGCGGCATCGGTCCGGCCAATGCGCCGGATTGCTTCGCCCACGGTGCGGCCGGCGTCGCCGTCATCAGCTGCATTACCCGATCCTCCGATCCCGTTAAAGCCGCTGCAGCGATGGCCGTCGCCTGCGGTGTGCCGGCCAGGGGGCGTGGTGACTGACGAAACGATGGTCGACGGAGCGTCTGCCATGCTTGACATTCACAACCTCGCCCTGACTGCGGCAACCCGGATCCGACCCCATGTCCGCCGGACACCTCTGGAGCCATCCGCCGACCTGGGCCGAGAGAGCGGCGGGTCGGTGTTTCTCAAGCTTGAAAACATCCAGCATACAGGGTCATTCAAGGTCCGTGGGGCCATCAACCGCCTGATGGCTCTGGACCCGGATCAGCGCAGGGCCGGCATCGTCACCGCATCCTCAGGCAACCACGGCCTTGCCGTGGCCTTCGGCATGAACCGGTTGGGGATAAAGGGCGTCATCTTCCTTCCGGAGGGCGCCTCTGCACTGAAGGTTCGGCTCCTCGAGAGCCTGGGCGCCGAGATTTGTTTTCACGGATCGACCTGCGACGTGACCGAAGCATACGCCCGACGGCGGGCTGAAGAAACCGGACAGGTTTACCTGTCCCCTTACAACGATCCGTTGGTGATGGGCGGGCAGGGGACAATCGGGCTGGAGATCATGGACCATCTGCCCGACGTGGACTGCGTGATGGCATCGGTGGGCGGCGGTGGGTTGATCGCCGGCATCGCCGGCACGGTCAAGTGGCTGCGCAAAGCGACCCGGATCGTCGGATGCCTGCCTGCACATTCGCCGGTCATGGCCGCCTCCGTGAGGGAGGGGCGGATTCTGGACCTCCAAACCCTCGACACGCTCTCTGACGGCACGGCCGGCGGCATCGAAGCCGGTGCCATCACCTTCGATCCATGCCGGACCCTGGTGGACGATTGGGTGTTGGTGACCGAAGCGGAGATTCGCAGCGCCATGGTCCGTATATTCGACAACCATCGGCTGGTCATCGAAGGTGCAGCCGGGGTGACGGTGGCCGGTTTCCTCAAAATGGCGCCCCAACTGAACGGCAAGACGGTCGCCCTGGTCGTCTGCGGCGGAAATATCGATGCAGAGCTGTTCAAAACCATCGTCTGCACATCACTGGAATCGTCCTGATCGTGGTGTTTCCTATGTCAGACAACAACAAGCAGACATCGAATAACAGAAAAATATCAATAGCCAAAAGCCCAATCACATATAAATCGCAATACTCCAATTTCAAATGCCAAACTTGATTGGCCTGAATAATGGCATTCCAATAATGAATTTTTGATTTGAGAATTTAAGTTTTTTAATTTATTTGGAATTTGGTGGTTGAAATTGGTTATTTTGCTTAAATGATAAGTTGTTTAAACCTGGTGTTACCAGACAACCCGATGCTCTGAGTATATTGGTAGGTGTTTTAACGATATGGGAATCAGAAGACGATTATTTTACGCGGCGGCCATACTCATCGGGACCATGCTGGCGGGCAGCACGGGCTACTTCATCATCTTCGAGGGTAAGTCCAGCTACCTCGACTGCCTGTACATGACTGTTATTTCCCTGACCACTGTGGGCTATGGCGAAGTGTTGGGAATTACCGGAAACCCCCGCGCCCAGATATTCACCATGTTGCTGATCACCTTCGGCATGGGCATCATCCTTTACAGCATCAGCACGGTGACGGCCATGCTGATCGAAGGTGAATTGACCGGCATGCTCAGGAGAAGAAAAATGGAAAACAAGATAAAGGCCCTGTCCGGCCATTACATCGTCTGCGGCGGCGGTGAGACCGGCTTCCCCCTGGCCGTCGAACTGGTGACCAGCAAAGCCAGCGTGGTCCTCATCGAGCAGGAGTGTGAAGTCATCGAGGAGTCTCGCCAGGTCAAGGGCCTTTACCATGTTTACGGAGACGCCACCGACGACAAGAACCTGATCGCAGCCGGAATCGAGAGGGCCACCGGCATCACCATCTGTCTGCCGTCGGACAACGACAACCTCTACATCACCATGACCGCACGCATGCTCAACCCCACGGCGCGAATTATCAGCCGCATGACCAACAGCCGGCTCAAACCCAAATTGCTCAAGGCCGGCGCCACCTCCGTGGTCTCCCCCAACGCCATCGGTGCCCTGCGTATGGCTTCCGAGATGATTCGGCCGGCGGCGGTGGAATTTATGGACAACATGCTCAGAAGCGAGCGGGGAGAGCTGCGCATCCACCAAATTGCCGTTACCGGCAACTCCCCGCTGGCTGGGAAAACGATCATGAAATCCGGTCTCAGAGACCAGTTCAACCTGCTACTGCTGGGCGTACGGCGGCAAAATGACGAGTTCGAATTCCGACCGCCGTCATCCTTTGTCCTGGAAGCGGGGATGACCCTAATCGTCATGGGGGATATCGAGAATATCGATCGGGCCCGGGAGGAGCTGTGATCTGGGTCTCACCCGAATGTCGATTCGATGTGGAGACGCGCGCTAAATGGCCTTGTTCGCTTCGGCCAGAAACCGCCCGGCGATGCACACCGCTGACATGGCCGCCACGCACTCGATGAGTTCGGGCAGGGAGATTTGCCGGTTGAAGTCGCCCAGGTGAGGGCCGCTGGGGATGAGAATATCCTTCTCCCCCCGTATCAATCCTTCCAAGCGATCATCGGCATACCCCCGCTGTCTCAAGAAATCCAGAAAGGCGGCATCCGTCATATGGGTTTGATCGACGCGGCGCAGGAGTTCGGTCATGTGGCGGTCCACGCCCATCTCCTCGATCATTCGCGGCACGAGTCGATTCAGGTCCACCGGCAGCACCGGGGGTGCGGATATCCCGGTAAATCCGGTAAAATAGCCTTTGAAAACGTCCAGGATCATCGCCTGTAATAGCTGCCGGTCGAAGAGATCCCTAGCGTCAACCGGCTGACCGTTCTCATCCAGCCCCATTTTGGTTTTATCCCGGCAGCGAAAATGGCTGCCGGCCACCAGCAACAGGCCTAAAAAATGGCTGCCGATATGCCGGTACAGGCTCCGACTGCCGCCGCAAAAGGTTTCCAGGTGTTCGAAGTCCCGCAGCCCGGACAACCCTAGGTTGGGAAACGCGCAGGAATCCAGCCACCGGTCCAGCCGCCCCGAACGAAACCACTGATAGCGCCCCTGATCGTCGCGGCGCAACCGCTGGGTGCGGTTGTGAAACAGCGGGATCGGCGCACCGTGGATCACCCCCTTGGCCGTCAGCCAGCCCAGCAGGTAGGCGTTGCGGCCGAGCATCTCCCGTGCGGTGTTCCCATCGACCCGGTGATCATTGGGGTACACGAAATAGTCTCGGTGGGCCAGAAAGGCAATGGCTATCGCGTCGGGGTGCTTCTGGACGGTGTCAGGCGGAGACAGCGGGATATGGGCGATTCGACATACCCGCTGGTTTTGAACGTACAGGGGGTGGGGAATGTGGAACCGGCAGCAGGGAGCATCATCCGATTGCTTCAGGGTCTCCATCCAGCATATCTCTTTTTCAAGGCCGGCTGCCGTGTCGCCCTTTTTTGCCAGTTTGACAACCAGCAGGTTTTTTTCCCCAGCGGTTTCCACCACCAGGCTTCTGCCGATATACCGGGGAGTGCCGGTCGCTTTCAGCCCGTTGGATGAAAGCAGGTGCGTCCAGGAGATGGTCGACGGCGGTGCACAACGACCGTTGTTAAGCCGTGGCCCGACAATGTCGACCGGCAGGCTTCCCAGCGCCTCGGCCACGCCGCGGTGGGCGCTGCCTTCCGTTTTAAGGAGCAGGCCGTTAAGGCAGGCCAGTGCCCTCGCTCCCAGGCCGTCATGACCAGGCACGATCGCCATATCGGTCATTACCGACGCAGCCTCGCGGAAGAGAACATAGGCCTGCCGAACTTTGCCAAAGGCGCCGGATTGAAGGAGCTGTTTAAGCGCAAAGATGGTCTGCCTGTCGAGAACCCCCGGGTGTTTTTTCGCCAGACGGCGGAGGTCGGCGACGGCATGGTACTTGGCAATGAAATCAAAGCGGGGGTCGACCAGGGCGGTTTCGGCCTGATTTTTCAAGGTGTGGGGGTAGGCGTTCATACGGATCGGTTTAGAAGGTGGACGTCCGACATCGACCATCGAAGGCCCAGCGTCGAATGAAAGAGTTGCTTGTCATGTCGCTTAAAGGCCCACTATCCTTGCCAACTCTGTCAGTGACCGAATGTGGAAATCGGCCGTCAGATCGGAGTTGCGGTAGGCCACGAAAGGGATCCCGGCCGCCGTGGCCGCCATTTCGTCCACCTGGGAATCGCCGACAAAGAGGACTTCATCGGCTGCAACGGAAAAGTGCTTGACCACCTTGACCAAGGCTTCGGGGTGGGGTTTGGGAAACTGAACGTCCAGCGCGCAAACCACCAGGTCGAAGAGGTGGTCGATGTGATTGTCCGCCAGTACGCGGGCCATGGTGTCGGTGCGGTTGGTGGCCACCGCCGTCTTGAAGCGAGGGCGGAGTGTTTCCAGCAAGGGCACCAACCCCGGTTCCATCTGCATGTACTTCAAAAAGCGCTGGTAGCCGAGCTGTCTGCGATAAACCTGGGCGGCTCCGCGGGTGGTATCGTCGCGGATCAGGTATGCCAGGGATTCATCGACGGTGTGCATGTGGACGTAGACCAACTGCTCCGGGACCATGCCCGGCAGACCGCAGTAGTCCAGGATGTGGTCGTAGTATACCCGGTTGGCCTCCCGGGAGTCGAACATGACGCCGTCACAGTCGAAAGCAACGACCTTTGTTCGCTGGGTGCGATTATCCGTCACTGGCACTTTTTTTCGGTGGGGTGGGCACGGGTCGAGGCGCCGCTGAAATGATCTGGCCATAGACCGGAATGGTTATCGTGGGCTTGATGCTGCTGTCTGTTGTCAGAATCACCGTGTCCGCATATCGTCCGGCGGCCGTTTTTTTGTTGGCAATGGTCAGGATGTAACCGTCTGCATTGGCCTCGCTGAACTCCTGGACATCGAAAGCGATATCGTTTCCGTTCCTGGCTTTGGCTCCGAGAATTTTAAATGGATAGGCCTTCTCACGGGTAATGGTGATCGCTTTTTTAATGTCGGTTCCCGCCTGGCCGACCAAACGGGCATAGGCTGGATCCATGCGTGCAAAGTGGCTGACCGTACCGGAAATGTTCAATATGACACGTGTGTTGTCCGGGTCGTTGGTGAATACCTCGATATTTTTTTTCAGGATCCTGCCGCCGTAACCGCTGGTGTTGACCTTGATGGTGATGATTCCCTCGCCGCCGGCGGGGATCTGCCTCGGGTAGGAGGCGACCGAACACCCTCAGCCGGTTTTGACCTGGGTTATGGCCAGGCTGCCGTCTCCGGCATTTTTTATCGCAAAATCGTGGGTGATCTGGGTGCCGTCCACAACCGGGTCGAATTCATATTTCAATTCGGACACCACCACGCTGGGCTTCTGCATGGCCGCGACGGTGGATGGTTCCTGAGCGGTTGAATTCTTGCCATCCGACGCTCCGGTGACGGCCGCAGCAGCCCACATCATCACGAGGGTCGCTGTGAATGCAAGCATACGAAATTTCATGGGTGGATCTCCTTGTTGGCTTATAGCGAATTCGGATCTTTTTTAAGGTTGTTTGACCGAGGCACTATTTTTAAGCTTCGGCAGCGATCCTGTCAAGCTACATCAGAAAAAATGGGTCCACATCAATGGAGACCTTGACCTGCCTGCCGGCGGGCGCGGCGCGATGATTCTGGATCAATTCGTAGACAAACCGGTGAAGCACCGCTGTGTCGGCACTTTTTACCAGGATTTGCCAGCGGTGGTGGTTGGCGATGCGAGACAGCGGTGCTTCGAGGGGGCCCATCACTTGAACCTGTGGGTGATACGGTCCATCCGCTGCCAGCAGTATACGGCAGGTCTCTCCCAATGCTCTGGCATGGGCGGTGGCCTGCTTCGGATCTTTAGCGGATATGCGCACGGCAATCATGCGTGAAAAGGGTGGATAACCCAGGGCTTTTCGAAAACCGATCTCCTGATTGAAAAACGCTTTGAAATCCTGGTTTTTCGCGACAAGGATGCTGAAATGGTTCGGGTTGTAAGTCTGGAGTATCACCCGCCCAGGCTGATCTCCGCGACCTGCCCGGCCCGCCACCTGGGCCAGCAGTTGAAAAGTCCGTTCCCCGGCGCGAAAATCAGGAAAATTCAGGGTCAGGTCGGCACAGACCACGCCTACCAGGGTGATGCCCGGAAAATCGTGCCCCTTGGCCACCATCTGGGTGCCGATCAGGATGTCGATTCGGCGGTGCTTCAGATCTTTCAGAAGGTTGACGATCGAACCTTTTCGGGTCATGGTATCCCGGTCCATGCGTGCCACCCGTGCCTCGGGGAACAATTGGATCATCGCCTCCTGAATTTTTTCCGTTCCCACCCCCAGCAGTCTGATTTTCTCGGACCCGCAGGAGGGGCAGGTGGACACGGCGGCTTTGGAAAACCCGCAGTAGTGGCAGCGAAAGGCATTGACCCGTTTGTGAAGGGTCAGGGAAATATCACAGTTTTTACATCGAATGGGTTGGCCGCATTGCCCGCAGATGGGAAAGGCGGAAAACCCCCGCCGGTTGAGAAAGATGAGGGCCTGGTTCCCATCGTCCAGGGTCTTTTGGATTGCCTGCTGAAGCGGCGCGGTGATGTAACGGCGGATACCCCGGTCATCACGACTTTGGGCAAGATCCACGGTCCGGATGGCCGGCAGCGGCTGGCGGTTGACCCGTCGAGTGAGACCGGCGGTTGTGTACTTACCCACGCTGACATTGTACCAGGATTGCACCGACGGTGTCGCCGATCCCAGGATGGCCAGGGCTTGGTGATGACGGGCGCGGACCACGGCCAGGTCCCTGGCATTGTAGCTCAGTCCGCCTTCCTGCTTGTAGGAGGCGTCGTGCTCCTCGTCGACAATGATCAGGCCGACATCGCCAAAGGGGGCGAAGATGCATGACCGGGCGCCGATGGCGATGGTCGCGTCTGCGTTGGCGATGCGAAGCCACTGGTCGTAGCGTTCGCCCTGGGACAGGCTGCTGTGCAGGACCGCCACCGTTTCTCCGAAGCGGGCACGGAACCGGCGTTCGGTCTGAGAAATAAGGGCAATTTCCGGCACCAGCACCAGCACCCGAAGCCCCTTGTCCAGGGCGGCCTGCGTCAGCCGAAGATAGACTTCGGTTTTTCCGCTGCCGGTGACGCCGGCCAGCAGGACCGTTTTGAAACCCTGTCCCAGCTTCGGAGCCATGGCGGCCACCGCTTCGGCCTGCTCGGCGGTGAGCCGGGGCGGGATGTCCGGTTCGATGGGATCGCCGAACGGGTCCCGGTAAACCGTCTTTTCGTAAACGGCGACCTGCCCGGCCTTCTGCATGGCCCGGACCAGGGACGGGGCGGTGGATATCCGATTTTTAAGTTCCGGAATCGTCAGATCGCCTTCGGCTTCCAAGGCGGTCCGGATGATTTTCCGCTGTACAGACAGCCGGTCGGATGCACCAACGGCCTCCTTTACGGTCACCCACCGGACGGTTTTCGGCCGGACTTGACGGGCCTTGATCTGACGCTCCACCTGGATCCACCCCCGTTGGCGCATCTGATGGATCAATGCCCAAGAGACGGGCTGGCCAATCTTTTTATGTAATTGTTTGATGCCGGCCGGCTGTTCGGCCAATGCCGACAGGATCATTCTTTCCAGGGGTGAAAGGGGCGACGATGCCGCGGCCGCCAGACCCGCTTTGCAGATGGTCAGGATGGCAATGTCGGCAAGATTGAGCCCGGCTGGCAGGGCGGTGTGAATC
>NZ_JBFELV010000059.1:0-17861 GCF_041551955.1 Desulfosarcina sp. | reverse complement strand
CTTTTTCGGGTAGTACCCATCTGGGACGCCGCCACAACGGTTGCCTGCCGCTGCCGTGGGCATTCCCGGATGCTATTGGAGCCTGAAACCGGTATCTGGAGGCCCGGATGTATTCGCAGAGCGGTTTCCAGCTCCCCGTTTCCAGTTTCAATAAACGGGTATTACCCGAAACCAATGGCAGCTTCTTATTTCAATATGTGTTCATGACCTTTTAGAAACGTTGATGCACGGAGGGATAGCATGACAAACGACAAAGCAGCCCCTGCGAGTGGAAGCATGATGGTGGTTGGTGGCGGCATCGCCGGTCTGACCACGGCGATCGAGGCCGCTGAAGTGGGGTATGAAGTGTTTCTGGTCGAAAAGAATCCTTATCTGGGCGGAAGAGTTGCACAGCTGAATCAATACTTTCCCAAGCTTTGCCCTCCGACCTGCGGACTGGAGATCAACTTTCGGCGGATCAAGGACAACCCCAGAATCAAGGTGTTCACCCTGGCGGAGGTGGAGAAGGTCACCGGTACACCCGGCGACTACACCGTCAGCCTAAAGATCAACCCCCGCTATGTGAACGAGAACTGCACCTGCTGCGGCGCCTGCGCCGAAGCCTGCCAGGCCGAGGTGTCCGACGAGTTCAATTTTGGCATGTGCAAAACCAGAGGCGCTTATCTGCCCTTCGATATGGCCTTTCCGGCCAAATTCGTCATTTCACCGCAGATTATCGGCACCGATGACGCTGCCACGGTCAAGGCGGCCTGCAAATACGATGCGGTGGACCTGGAGATGCAGGCCAAGACCGTCGATCTGCCCGTGGGCGCCGTCGTCTGGGCCACCGGCTGGGAGCCTTACGACGCCCACCGCATCGACAACTTGGGCTTCGGCCAGTATGACAACATCGTGACCAACATGATGCTCGAGCGCCTGGCTTCCAAATCCGGACCCACCCAGGGCAAGATCCTTCGTCCGTCCGACGACAAGGCCCCTGAAAGTGTGGCCTTCGTCCAGTGCGCCGGCTCGCGTGACGAAAATCATCTGCCTTATTGCTCATATATCTGTTGCATGGCTTCCCTGAAGCACGCCACCTACATTCGGGAGCAGTATCCCGATACCAAAGTGTATATCTTCTATATTGATATCCGCTCACCCGGAGACCGGTACGAAAAGTTCTACAACAAGATCAAGGAAGATCCGAATGTCATTCTGATCAAGGGGAAAGTTGCCGAAGTCAGCGAAGATCCGGCCACCAAGAACATCACCGTGGTTGCCGAGAATGCAGTCACCGGGGAAAAGATTCATCAGACAGTGGAAATGGCCGTTCTGGCTACGGGTATGCAACCCACTGCCGCCAACGCCAAACTGTCGGCCGATCTGAACATGGATGATAACGGATTTGTCATCAATGACTTCGAAAAAGGCGGTATGTTTGCCGCCGGCTGCGCCAACAAGCCATTAGACGTGATCTCATCCAACCAGAATGCGACCGGCATGGCCCTGAAAGCCATTCAAACCCTGGTGAAAAGGTAGGAGGAAACCCATGGATAAAAAGTATGGTGTATATATCTGCGAAGGTTGTGGCATCGGGGAATCCCTCGATGTGAAGGCCCTGTGCGGGGTCCCGGAAGAAGAGGGTGTGCCGGTCAAAACGCATCCCTTCCTCTGCAGCAAAGGGGGGGTTGATTTTCTGAAGAAAGATATTGCCGACGGCACCAACACCCTGGTCATCGCGGCCTGTTCCCGCCGGGTAAACTTCGATATCTTTCGCTTCGACGGCTGTATCGTGGACCGGGTCAACCTGCGCGAAGGGGTGGTCTGGTCCCATCCGCGCAGCGCGTTTCCGGCGCTGACCGAAGAAGAGAAGCAAGACGAGGACCACTTCGACCGCGTCCAGATGATGGCCGAAGACTACATCAAAATGGGCATGATCCGTGTGGAAAAGATTACCCTTCCCGAACCCTACGAGGTGGAGAATCTGTCCCGAAAAATTTTGGTTATCGGCGGCGGCATCACCGGTATGTCTGCGGCGATTGACGCGGCCAAGACCGGGTACGATGTCACCATCATCGAGAAGACCCCCGCCCTGGGCGGATATGCGGCCAAGGTGAGAAAGCAGACCCCGGTTAACGCGCCCTACGATGCGCTGATTCCGCCGGTGGTGGCGGCCAAGATCGCGGAAGTGGAAGCGCTTCCCAACATCACCGTCAAAACCGAGACTGAGGTTGCCCGGATTGCCGGGCAGCCCGGCGAGTTCACCGTTACCCTTAAAAAACCCGGGGAGAAGATCCCTTTCGACGTTCCCTTTCCGCTGCCCGACGAGATGAAGGTGGACGAAAGCGGCAAGGAGCTGGATGCAGAGAAGCAGCACGAAGCTTACCTGGCCTACAACAAGGGCAAGAATGACATCCTCAAGCTCGACCCGGAGGGCGAACTGTTCGGCGCCGTGATCCTGGCTGCCGGTTGGCGTCCAGACAACCTCAAAGGCGACCAATACGCCCATCTGGGATACGGCGAACTGCCCGACGTGGTCACCAACCATCAGTTCGAAGCGATCGCCAAGGCCGGTAAGATCATTCGCCCCTCCGACGGTAAACCGGCCAAGTCAGTTGTTTTCGTGCAGAGCCCGGGCAAGGACGAATCCGACGGCGACTTTGCCTATGCCGGTGCGGTGACCAGCATGGTTGCGTTGAAGCAGGCCAAGTATGTCCGCGAGGACTACGACGACGGCAAGGCCTTCATTTTCTATCAGCACATGCGTACCACGGGTTTATCCGAGCTTTTTTACAAAGGGTTGCAGCAGGATCCGGGCATTTTCATGACCAAGGGTGCTGTCAAGGCCGTGGCAAAAAACGGAAACGGCATGATCGTGGATGCCGAGAACACCCTGCTGGGCGAGAAGCTGCAAGTGAAAGCGGACCTGGTGGTCCTGGGTGCCGGCATGGTTCCGGTGACCAAGGACGACCCGGTGATCAACCTGGCTTACCGCCAAGGCCCAGGTTTTCGCGATATAGGCCTGTTCAACGGCTACGTGGATTCGAATTTTATCTGCTTTCCCTACGAAACCCAGCGTACCGGTATCTATGCCGCCGGCGCTATCCGCCGATCCATGAGTATGGCCGAGTCCATGGAAGATGCCTCAGGGGCGGCCTTAAAGGCCATTCAGTGCCTGGAATCGGTCAACCGTGGCGTCAGTGTGCATCCGCGCTCCGGCGATATGACCTTTCCGGACTTCTTCTTCCAGCGCTGTACCCAGTGCAAGCGCTGCACGGAGGAGTGCCCCTTCGGTGCCCTCGACGACGATGAAAAGGGCACACCCAAGCCCAACGCCACACGCTGCCGCCGCTGCGGCACCTGCATGGGGGCCTGCCCCGAGCGCATCATCGGATTTGCCGACTACAATATCGACAGCGTCGGCTCCATGGTCAAGGCTGTAAGTGTGCCGTCCGAGGACGACTATACGGAACCGCCATACCGCATCCTGGGATTGGTTTGCGAAAACGATGCCTACCCGGCCTTGGATATGGCCGGTCTCAACCGGCTGTCCTACTCGGCGGACGTCCGTCTGATTCCGATCCGTTGCCTGGGCTCCATGAACGTGATCTGGATCAAGGATGCCCTGTCCCAGGGCATGGACGGCGTCTTTCTGCTGGGTTGCAAACACGGTGACGACTACCAGTGCCACTTTGTCAAAGGCTCCGAACTGGCCGAGATCCGGATGAAGAAAATCGGTGATGCCCTGGCCAGCCTGGCGCTCGAAAACGAGCGGGTGGCCCAGTTTGAAGTGGCCATCGACGACTACGACAAGATTCCGCAGATCATCAATGGTTTCGTGGAATCCATCGAGGCACTGGGCCCCAACCCGTTCAAGGGCTTCTAATTGTGATACGATGGAGAGGCGGTGATCACCGCTTCTCCCACCTATTTTTTGCCAAGTGAGGAGGTAACCCATGGCAGATACATATCTGGTCGATCCCGATGTGGGGTTTATCAACGAAGTGAGCAGGCTAGGTGGTGCCGATGTCAAAAAGTGCTATCAGTGCGCCACCTGCTCAGTAGCCTGCCCCATTTCCCCGGATACCAAGCCGTTTCCCAGAAAGGAGATGATCGCCGCATCCTGGGGGTTGAAGGACCGGTTGATCGGCAGCGGCGATGTCTGGCTGTGCCACAACTGCGGCAACTGCTCCACCCTGTGCCCCCGCGGCGCCCAGCCGGGTGACGTATTGGCGGCGGTGCGTGCCGCTGCGGTCATCGATTATGCAACTCCCAAGGCCCTGGCCAAAATGGTCAGCGACCCCAAAAAACTGCCCATTCTGCTGGCCATTCCTGCCGTTATTTTCCTGGTTGTGGGCCTGCTGCTCAAGATGGTGGGTGTGGACTGGCTCAATTTCAACCCCACCGGCGACGACCTGTGGCAGGCGGATTACATCAACAACTACCTGGTGGACATCATCATGATCCCCACCTTTTTCGGTGCCGTGGCGGTGTTTGCCCTGGGGCTGAAGCGCTTTTTGGCCGCCATTCACAGCGATGCGGTCAAGGAAGGCAAAACCGACAAGGAGAAAATCGATCCGGCCGGGTTCGTTCAGGCGTTGATCCGGACCGTGCCCACGATCCTGAAGCACGAGAAATTCAATGAATGCACCGAAAACCGGGACCGGTCGACGGCCCACATGATGGTGCTGTTCGGCTTCATCGGCTTGTTTATTGTCACTAACGCTTTTTTCGCCGCCGAGTGGGTTTTCCACATTGAAGGGCCATACCGCCAGATCAACCCGGTCAAGTGGCTGGGCAATCTTGGTGGCATCTTGCTGATCATTGGCGGTTTCCTGCTGCTGAAAGCCCGCCTGGCCAAAAAAGATCAGGCGTCCAGCTACTGGGATTGGTATCTGATTGGATTGGTACTGGCCCTGGGCGTAACGGGCATGCTGACCCAGATGCTGCGTTTGGGTGGGATGTACGACCTGTCGGCAGTTGTCTATTTTGTGCACCTGCTTTTCATCTGGGGCCTTTTCGCCTACACGCCGTTTTCCAAACTGGCCCACATTGTCTACCGCACGGTGGCCATGACCTACAACGAGTACAGCGGACGAAAATAGTCAGAATTATTCAATGGGGTGTTAATATCAAAAAGGGGAGCGCAAGCTCCCCTTTTAAATGTCTGGTCGAGGGTGCTACCGCCGACGCCATTCATAGAGGGCGATGGCCGTGGCCACCGCCGCGTTCAGCGATTCCACGCCTGGCGCCATGGGAACGGCCACGGTATTGGCCTGCCAACGGGAAGGCAATCCGGGGCCTTCCATGCCGGGAAGCAGGCAGAAGGATTGGGGAAATTGGGTCTGGGCCAGCGTTCGGCCCGATGGGGCGAGAGCGATAACCGGCAAATCCTGTGGAATCTCGGACAAAGAAGGGCCTTGAAACAGCCCCGCCGCCAAGACGGTTCCGGCCGAGGCGCGGACCGCCTTGGGATGGAAGGGATTGGCGCTTTCGGCGAGCAGAACGATTCGATCCACGCCGAATGCCACGGCAGAGCGAACCACGGCACCCACATTTTCCGGGTCTTGAAACGGAACCAGCAGGCTGCATCCGTCAAGCGGGCCGTCCTCCGGCCGCCAGGGGGCGGGTGTGGGAATATCGAAGAGAACGATGGGGTGTTTGGTCCCGAACGTGTCCAACGTCTGAAACAGTTCGGGTGCTAGTTGAATCCATTCCAACCGACCGGAAGCATCCGATGGCGGCAGCTGGCGGCTGCCGCTGCCGATCCAGGCCAGGCAGCGCTCCGGGGCCTGCTTCATGGCCTCGGCCACCAGACGGGGCCCGCATACCAGGGTTTGCCCCTGTTTCTTGACCCCGCGTCCGCCCAGGAGTTTTTTCAGATCCTTGAAAATGGCGTTGCTCTCGCTTTCGATGACCCGTATGCGATGCTTTTGCCTCATTTGCCTGGCGCTCCCGGCAGAGAACGGCTTGACCGTTCGCCGAAAGACCACCAGCCGGCGTCGATGGGGGGTATGGGGGATCTGGTAGGGGATGTCGTCGGCCAGTTCATAGGTCGACGCGAAGGTTTTCGACGCCTTTTCGATCTCCTCGTCGCAGCGCGGCCCTTTCATAAAGATAGCCAAGCCGTCCTGCATGAGGCAGCCGGCAACGCGCGCCAAGGTATCGGCGATGGGTTCGACGGCCCGGGTGATCACGCCGGCCACCGGTCGGTCGAAGTCCGGGGCAATCCCCCGATCCACCACATCGAGACCGGGCAGGCCCACATCGGCGGCGGCCTTTTTTAAAAATTCTATTCGGTTCTGCCGGCTCTCGGCCAGCAGGATATGAAGGTCCGGCCGAAAGATTTTGAGCGGGATTCCCGGCATGCCGGGACCCGTGCCCAGATCCAGCAAGGGTGAGGGCAATGGTGCGTGCAGGGCCGGCAGGATGGAATCCGCGTAGAGCTTGAGCACCATGTTTTCAAAATTGCGCACCCGGGTGAGGTTCAGTTCCGCATCGTGTCGCCGCAGCAGCTGGTGGTAGATCCACAGCTGGTTGAGCTGGGAGGTCGCCAGATGGATGTTGCAGCGTTTGAGCAGGGCATCCATTTTTTCGGGCCCCGGCGATGATTGCTTAACGGAACGGCCCTCGGCATTTGTGGAAGGTCTCGTCAACCTTTGATTCAACGGTTGCTCCTGCTCACTGCTTTCCTGAACGCATTGAAGGCCCGCAAGGAAGAATCGATTCGCCAGTCACACTCTTTGTCGGCATCGAACCAGACCATCAACTTAATGCGCGCAAAACGGTTTTTCAACCCATGAAATGCATGTTCGATCCACTCGGCCTTGTCTCCTCCCATTTCGCTGCAGGCGGTCTCGGCAATCATGATGGGTCGATGGCTCAAGGCGGTAAGGGATTGGTAGGCTTCCCGGAATATTCGATCGAATGATTGCCACCCGACCTCGGGCCTTGTCGTCCCCCAGTTGTAACCGTCCAACGCCACCCAATCCACAGCATCGTCACCCGGGAAATAATGTCGCATGGCATTGTCATCGGTATGGGGATAGGACGTCGCATAGGGGCTCCACACCCACTGCAGATCAGAAAACGCATATCTGCCGACCAGATTCCGGAGGTAATGCCAGACCGGCACGAATTGGCTGACGCGGTTGTGATTGACACAGCCGCACCATGGATACCAATTGCCGTTCATTTCATGCATGGGGCGTAGGTATATGGTTTGGGGAAACCCGGCCAGGGTTTGAGCGAAATTCATGATATAGTCGTCATATCTCCCCGAGAGCACCTGGCTCAGCGAAAAATCCGGTTGTTCCCAGGAACGGTTGTTGACAAGGGGAAGTCGCCAGGGTTCCCAGGTCAGCAGGATATCACGGCGTGATCCTTTAAGGCGTTCCAGCCAAGGCCGGTCTGCTTCGATATTGCAATCGTTCCAGGCCCGGTAGACTGAAATGAGGTTAATGGTCCGCCCAATCGCTTTTTCGGCTACGGACAAGCCGTCCGCATCCAGAATTTCATGCAAGCGATAAATGCCCAGCTTCACGAATCGATCCGCGGGGGAAAAAAGCTCAGAAAAATAAACCGTGACAAGACGGAAATGGTCCAGGAGGCCCAGAACAGATTGACGGCCAGAAACCAGAAATCGTTTTTAATGGTGAGAACCCCATAGATCATGGCGATCGTCGACAGACCGGTCAAAACCAGATGGGGCCAGCATTTTCTGATGCGACGACCAATCCCGTATGGCTGACTGACTTTCTGGGTCACCGTGTAAGCGGGCAACTTTTTTCGACTGGTCAGCGCCGAAAGCGTGGCTCGAAAATAGACGGCGAATAGGCCGGCCTGGGCTTGAAATATCTTAAACGTGTGGTGCCGATCGGTACTGATTTTATTGGATACGATATAGAGCAGCAAGTAGGGCAGCCTGGCAATGAAATACCGCCAGAAAGGCTCCTGCAGCATGAATTTATGGGTAAATAGCGCCCATATGGGCAGGATGAAAAAAATCGGCAGAAAAAGGCCAAAGGCAAAGTAATGATACCCGAAATGAAAATATTGAATTTTCTGATAAAAACTGAGGCCTCGCTTGAAGAAAGGATTGTCCCAGAAGAAAATCCTCAGTGAATCCACCGCCCATTGCCAGCGCTGTTTGACATGATCGACGACGTCCACCGGTGCCGTACCCGTGGTATAGCCGACCCCATGATAGACGGATCGCCAGCCATGGTCGTGAAGTAAAAGGGAGGTGTGCAGGTCCTCCACGACGTTCCAGCTGGAGAACCCGCCAATCGACGACAAGGCCGATCTCCGGTACATGACCCCACTGCCACAGGAAATGGCTGCGTTATCATAGTCTTTTCCCGCTTGCATCACCTCGTAGAAAACGACATCGGCGTTGCCCCAGGGATCATCGTGCGGCAAAACGAAGCGCTGCTTCGTCTGCACAAAACCGATCTTCGGCAGCGAAAAATAGGCGATCACCCGGTCGATAAGATCCGGCTGGGGCACCTGGTCCGCATCCAGGGTCAAAATCAGGTCTCCCGTGGAATGTGCCAAACCGAAATTGAGGTTGCCGGCCTTGCGGTTTTCATGGGTGGATCGGCACAAATAACGCACCCCCAGACGATCACAACACGTTTTGACTTCAGGGTCCTCCCCGTCATCGAGCACATATACGGTTTTTTTGAGATACCTGATCGCCATGGCCGCCCCGACGGTGGTTTCGATAATCTTTATGGGTTCACCGCACACGGGGATGAAGAGATCGACGCTGAAATCGATCTTTTCTATCGGCGGTCCCTCAGGCCGATGAAACCGCTTGTTCCACAGCACATTGGCCCACAGCAAAAAGAGAATCAGGAAAACCGCCTCTGTCAGCAGAAACGGAATGGCCATATACCAATACTGCCACTGGGCATTGGCCACACACCAGATCAGATAATACATGGCAGCGATAAATACGGCGATGAGAAATATCTGCCCGGCAAGCCGCTGGCGACGTTTTTCCCGTTCAGCGTAGCGCCGGTAGGCGCGCCGACCGGTAAGGTCGTCCAGCCAGTCTCGAAAATGCGTTGCCATCGTCAAAACCTGTAATCGAATTTAAACATTACATTGTTCGCCCAGAAATATCCCGTGGTGTCCACGCGGTCGACGCCCCTGTTCTGATAGTACCCGCGGGCATCGATGCGAAAGGTCATATCTTGCTTAAACCGCCACCCTACGAATGCGGACAGATAGGTACCAGTGCCGTTGCTTTTGGGGATATAAGAGAGGGCCCCCTCACTGCCGTAAAACCAGCGCTCACCGTTGTCATGACGGAACACCAGCCGCAGGGTATGGGTTTCAAAATTAATCGGATCGTAGTACGCCGATTCGACCCGATCGTTTTCACGGTAGAGCGGCGCGGGATCTCGGTAGTCCAGGTAAAAATAGTTATAGGCCATGCGCCAGTCGGGCTGGAGGGAGAACCGGTATCCCGCCTCACTGCTGAGGTAATGCTTTTGGTTGTCATCGGAATAGTCCGCGTAGCGGTAGTCACATGAAAAGGAAAGCCTGGGCAGCGGCAGGTAGTCGAGCCGCAGGCCATATTCATCGGCGGTAATATGCATGCCCACCGAACCGATGGTGACGGTGTGGCTGTAAGCCATGTTTTCAAAAGGACCCGTGGTGTCGATGACATCCACATGCCGAAAATGGGGTTGGATGGACAGTTCGGGAGTCATCTGGAAAGCCAGTCCCAGTTCCCCATTCAGCGAATTGTGGTCGTTGTCGTAGTTATTTCCGGAAAGCCCGGTTGTCAGCAGGAGGCGCTCTGAGACCCCTTTCCGGGCCCCCACAAGGAAGGTGTTCCGAAAGACATCTTCAAACCCGCTTTGAAAAAAACCTGAGAACCGGTAGCCTGCATTCAGCCGCCAGTCGTCGCCCATGTGCCAACCGCTTTCCAGCCCCATATCCGTTCTGGAAAAATCAGAGGAATTACTGTAAAAATCCGCAATCCCGCTCAGATGGGGTGCCGTGTACTGCTTAAGCCGTTTTTGCTGAACACGCATTCGCGGGTCTTCGATGGCGTTCTCCCACTGGTGCAAGGTGCGTCGCGCCTCCGCGTCGCGCCCGGTGTAGATGGAGGTCTCCGTCATTCCCCACAGTGCGTCGGGATGAAGCGGGTATTCCTTCAGGATCTGGGCGTAGATCGGCTGGGCGTTTTGGATATGCCCGCTGAAGTGACGCGCCCTGGCCCTGGCCAGCAAACCGGTTAACCGGTCGTTTTTTTCGGCAGCAATGGATTCCGCCATTTCGATGGCCCGTTGATCCTCATGCTGCCGGGCTAGCACTTCAGCCAGTTTTCTGCGACCGGCGGCCGCCTGGGGATAAAGCGCCAGTGACTTTTCCAGCAAGGCCTGCGCCTCCGGCAGGCGCTCATCGGCAACCAGAACGTCGGCCCATTCGATGTTTAAAAATGCGTTTTCGGGAGACCGATCGTTCAGCGCAGCATATTCGTGCGCGGCGCGGTCAAGCGCTCCTGACCAGAAAAGCGCCCTGGCCAGGAATAAATGGGTTTTCAAATCAAGTTCACCCTGGTCGCGAAGATCCTCTGCCAGGGCGATGGCACTGGCCAGCGCGCCCTGATCGAGACAGACTTCCACCAGTGCGCGTTGATGGGTCAGTGCGTCCGATCCCGAAGCGATATCGTTTTTCAACCGATTAATTTTTTTATGGTTTTCTTCGTACCGATGCCACCGGATTTGTTCAAAGGCGCCTGGCATATCAATGGCGGTGATGGGAAAGCGCCGTTTATACATATCCAGGGAGGCTTCCAGTTGCCCCAACACCTGACGGTTCCAGGCCAGGCCCAGATATAGGGCGGTTTTTTCCTTGTCGTCGGCAAGGGGCATCAGGCGGCTGAATACATCGGCGGCTTCTTCGGAAAATCCGTAGCGGGTCAAAAACCAGGCATAATGAGAGAGGAACCCCTGGTTAGTCGGAGACTCGGCCAGTGCGGCGATATACCGTTCGCGGGCTTCATAGATTCTCAATTGCCGCTCATCGTCCAACCCCTGCTTGAAGATCTGATAGGCCCGTGAATCATCCGAGGCATGGCTAAGGGGATTGATTATCAGCAGAATGGCAAGGATCAATAAGCCGAGCGGTTTGCAGGTGGTCACGCTTTTTCCTTATCATCGGCACTGCAATGGGCACGTGGTCTGAGATCGATTCGAAAATGCACGATTAGAGATCTGGCTGATCCTGCGAAACGATTATCGGAACAGGACCGAAGAAGTCGGCACGGAATTTTAATGGATTTTCGACATGGGTCATCGGCTGCCGGACCCATCAAATCCGTCGGGCCGCAGATGCACCATAAAGACTATCCAAGGGTACCGATCAATCGATCCCGTTTTTGCGGAAGCGCCGTCCTCCGACCAGTGCGGCCATGCCAGAGCCAAACAGCAGCCATGCCGCCGGCAGGGGTACCGCCTGTATATTGAGGGTGACACTGCCTGTATTGTCGAGTGAATTGCTGTCGTTGATGTAAAAGTGTAGATCCGCATCGTGGAGGAGGTTCAATGATGCGGTAATCTTGTCGTAGGCGGCTAATGCCTCTGCGCTGCTCTCATGCTGCGTGTCGCCATCGCCGAAAGGCAGGTCTTGTCCGTCGGAAGTCCATAATTGTACGTAGGCGTTCCACAAATTACCTCCGGCATACTTTGACTCTGGTGCGTCGTAGCCCTTTAGATTGTATGATTCAGAGCCTGGATCGAGGCTGATCGTGTATTGGCCAGCCGGAAGGCTGAGGGTCTTATAGATGGGAGTGACGAGGTCGGAGAACACATTGCCGCCGGACTGGATTTCATACTCCCCCAAACCGGGATCGCTGCCTGCGGCTCCAATCTGGTCATCGGAAAGATCGGCAACCAAATCGGCAAAATCGTTCCACGTTGTTATTGCATCGCTGTTGCCACCGGACCACACAATATCGTTGTCAGCGTCCAAAATCTTCAGATAGGGTTGACCCAGCGGCTCGAAGGACCATCCTGCGTTTTCCACGGCATCGAGGGTCACCGTCATTGCTTCGGCTGCAGGCACCATGAATAAAACCACAAGGGTAATTGAAATGATGTTCGCGGTATTCTTGAACCTCATATTTCTACCTTTTTTTCGCCGCTGTCTAAAATTTGAAATTTTAATAGTTTTTTCGATATATTATATTTGAACTACCATCGTCAAGCCTATGCGTTAAAAAATGACAAGAAATGGTGTACTCGGCTGCCGATGTGTGGCAAGAAGAAAATTGCATCAAGCGGCAGGAAGGCCGGAACCCTGCACCCATATCCACACCAACAAGCCGGATGGCCCGATGGAAACCAATCCTTGCAATACCCTACCGCCATGCTTCTTTGATCCCCGCTGGCCGGTAATATACGAGGACAACCATCTGCTGGCGGTCTATAAACCATCGGGGCTGCTGGTGCAAGGGGATCGTACCGGTGACGTCTGCCTGCTGGACCTGGGCAAACGCTGGCTAAAGGCGCGTTACCACAAGCCGGGCAACGTTTTTCTGGCCATGGTTCATCGACTGGACCGGCCGGTGGCCGGGGTGGTCCTGTTCGCCCGCACCTCCAAAGCAGCCGGTCGTCTTTCCAGGCAGTTCCGGGAACGGTCGGTCGATAAGCATTACCTGGCCGTGGTTGGCGGATCGGTTTCCGAGGAAGCTGGCCGGCTGATCAATCACATCGAACGCCGGGACCGCCTGAGCCGGGTGGTACCGACACCCACGGATCGCAGCCAGGAGGCCCGACTTCACTACACGGTCCTCGGCAGGGATTCCGGCAAGAGCCTGTTGAAGGTTTCCCTGGAAACCGGCCGGCGTCACCAGATCCGCATTCAGCTGGCCCACATGGGGCACCCGATCCTGGGGGACCTGCGCTATGGTGCCGAGGCACCGCTCCCCGAGCGGCAGATCGCCCTGCTGGCCCACCAGTTGGCCGTGGAACACCCCACGCAAGGTGACCGTTTGCTGTTCGCCAGTCCGATCCCCCAACAATGGCCCTGGCCGGATATCGGACCGCCATGCAGTCAAGCCCCTCCCTGGGACTGGCGTGCCTTTGATCCGATCATCCGTTAACATAAAATCCCAACGCCAAGGATCGGGGTTCTATCATGGTTCAACCCATCTATTTGGACTACAACGGCACCACCCCCCATGACCCGGAAGTGATCGCGGTCATGCGGCCATTTTTGGAAACCGAATTCGGCAACCCGTCGAGTTCACACTGGTACGGCATCCGGCCCAAGCGGGCCGTCGAGGCTGCCCGGCGGCAGGTGGCCGGTCTGCTGGGCTGCCAGCCGGAAGAGGTGTTCTTCACCTCAGGCGGCACCGAGTCCAACAATCACGCCATCAAAGGCATGGCCCGTGCAACCCAGGGAAAAGGCCGCCATCTCATCACCAGCACCGTGGAACACCCAGCGGTGCTGGACGTGTGCCGCTACCTAAAACAGGAAGGCTTTGAGACCACCTTTGTTGATGTCGATGATGCCGGGATGGTCAGCGTTGACGACCTGGCTGCCGCCATCCGGCCGGACACCATTTTGATTTCCGTCATGCATGCCAACAACGAGGTCGGAACAGTTCAGCCGATCGAGGAAATCGCCAGGATCGCCAGGCAAAAAGGGATCTGCATGCACACCGATGCGGCCCAGAGTCTCGGCAAGATCGCCGTCGATGTTCAATCGATGAACGTAGATATGCTTTCTGTGGCCGGGCATAAACTATACGCCCCCAAGGGAATCGGCGCCCTTTACGTGAGAAAAGGGATGCTGCCCGAAAAATTCTGCCATGGGGCGGGCCAGGAGATGGGTTGGCGGGCCGGCACCGAAAACGTCATGGCGATCGTCGGATTGGGTAAGGCCTGCGAGATGGCCGACCGCAGCCTGGATCATGCCGGCCGCCACCTGAAGGCCATGCGGGACCGGCTGCACACAGGCCTGGCCGATGGTCTGGTGGAGATGCGCCTCAACGGCCACCTTGAGCGCCGTCTGCCCAACACCCTGAGCCTTTCTTTCAAGGGGCTGGAGGCCAACCGCATTCTGGAGGAGATCGGTCTGGAGGTGGCCGCCTCGGCCGGCGCCGCCTGTCATTCAGACACCGTGACCCTCTCCCACGTTCTCGAGGCCATGCGGGTACCCGTGGAATGGGCCAAGGGCACGGTGCGCTTTTCCACGGGACGGATGACCACCGCCGAGCAGATCGATCGTGCGGTCGCTGTTGTGGCCAAGGCCGTGAAACGGCTGGGACAACTCTCCTAAAGGCCGGTCTGACGGTATTCGAGTTCTCAGGACGGTGATAAAGGTTCTGCCGGATGCCCCCAGACATGGGGCGCGTGGCATCCGGTATCGTGTGTATCCGCTGGTATCCGTTTAAAATCCTCCTTTTCCCACTCAACTGCAGTCCAAACGGCTCTTCATTTAGTTTAAAAAATATTCTCAACTCGGGGCCAAGGTTGGCCGATAGTGAGGATGTTCTCTTGCAGCACGAGTGCTCACAACAATTACGGGTCAGCGCTCCATCGAAAAGTGAGCGAGACATGGTATCGATTGCAAGGGTTGAACCCCGATAGCGCTCACATTGCCCGCCGCTCGTCGGCTACGCGGGGAGGATTCAATCAGAGGCAAGGTCCCTATCTTGAGAAAATTGTTTTGCCATCGTCCAAATTGAGAAAGGAGACTCAATTGTGAATTGGAAACGGAGCCTGATTAGACTCGGATTAATCGGCTGTTTGCTTGTATCTTGTGGCTGCGTAAAGACGGTAACGGGCCAATACTACAACTTGCGGGCCGACCAGCTTTACGGAAAAAATCAGAAGCGGGAGGCTTTTGAGATGTATTATCAATCGGCTCAGCAGGGTGTGGCCGAATCTCAGTACATGGTTTCTCAGATGCTTCTTTTTGGAGATGGTGTTCAAACCAATTCGATCGAGGGCATGCATTGGCTGGAAAAAGCCGGCCAACAGGATCATGCCGAAGCGGCCAGGGATTTAGGGATCTATCTTCTCAATGGAGAATTCGACCGGCCGCCGGACCCCCAGCGAGGTGTCTGGTTTCTTGAGCGAGCAGCCGCCGGAAAAGACACCTTCTCCATGCTGACCCTGGGGTACCTTTATTTAACCGGGTATGGCGTGACCCGTGATACCCAGACTGCCGCCTACTGGTACGGCCAGGCGGCGCAATATGGAGAACCTGTGCCGCAGGCGTGGCAGGATGCACACATACTGGCGGCAACGAAAGCCCCTGCGCCATTCGACGCCAAATCAGATCAGCGGGCGCGCGTCAAACGTGCACAGACCGGTTTGAAAGCCCTGGGTTATTACAAAAGCGGTGTAGACGGCCTTGCCGGCCCCGGTACCCTCGCCGCCGTCAGGCAGTTTCAGAAGGATCAGCAGTTGGAGGCCAACGGCCGGATCGATGTGGCCCTGATGCGCCGCCTGTACCGCCAAATTGTTTTTCAACCCATTTCAGGCCGCATGTAAGGAGGTTGCCGCAATGATGAAAATTGGTGTATCGACCCTGACCGTTCTATGTGCATTGGCCGTCCTCTTCGATCCCAGCGGGCTTCAGGCGAGTGTCATCGGTGAGCACATGCAGCAGATGGAGAAGACAAAAGCACAAAAAATGAAGGAACTGAGCCGACTTGAAGCGTTGGAGAACATTGTCGCCAATGAGATCGGAACCGCCAAAGCTGAAATGGCCCAGAATATGTCCAACAACGTTCAGCAGGTGGGAAAATCAAAGGTCAGTCCCGAAGGATTGGTGATGACCAGCAACGGGGTGGTGCACACCCCCAAACAGGACTGGGAGCTGAACGTCGATAAACTCCGTCAAGAGTATAAGAATGCCGGCATCTATACTCAGGATGAAATCGATACGATCGTCGAGTTCCACAAGGCATATGTCAAGAATCGGGGATTCACGGCGGGCATTGCCGAACAGTTGGCCAGGGTGGCCGAGGCCAAAGCCCAGCAGAGAACCATCCAGAAATACATTGCCCTCAAGAAACAGGAAATCGAGCAGCTGGAAAATGCCCTCCAGGGAAGCTCGCCTGATGCCAGTTCCGCCGCCAGCGAGGGCGGTGGTGGCGGTGGCGGTGGTGGCGGCTATTAGCGACGGATTCATTGGAATCGGCGTAAGGCTCACGGAACCCCATGCGGCTTGCATGCCTCTCCTTTGGCGGTGGTAGATATGGTGCATCGTTCAATGCATAAAAGCATTTTTCTTCTGCTGGCGATGATGGTTGGGTTCGGCTGCGCCGGCTGCCAACACCGGAGCCGGGCCGGGGGGGAGGCGCAGTTGTTAGCTGCGGTTGACCTTCAAGCACAGATGGCCGCGCTGGAGGTCATGGAGCCGCCCACCAACGCGGTTTACCCGATTGATCTGGCTGCGCCGATATTTCACTGGCAGGGGCCTGAATCCGGCCGCTGGCTGCTGAGGGTGGCTTCTTCGTCATCGGGTCCGCCGCTCTTTCTGGTCGCTTCCAACAATCCATGGGTTCCTTCGTCGACAGATTGGTCGCGGATCAAAAAACTGGATCCGGGGATGCCGCTCGCGTTGACGGTTTTTCAACTGAACGACAATCAGGCGGTTGCCCGGGGTTCGGTTCGTTTTACGGTCTCCCCCGTACCGCTGGGCTGCAGGGTGGTTTACCAGGAATTGCCGGTACCCTTCCGGTATGCGGAGAAGCATGTGGCGCAATTTCGTTGGCGTTCCTTTAGGCCGGATGTCTACGATTCTCCGGAAACCGTTTTGGAAAAAGTTCCCTATTGCGCCAATTGTCATACCTTCTCCCAAGATGCCTCTGTCTTCGGGCTGGATATGGACTACCGGGGAGACCGGGGGGGATACGTGCTGGCCGACGTATCCAAAAGGATGGACCTTCGGCGCTCCGACGTTTTCTCGTGGAATGATTATCTGCCGGGTCAGGGCCAGGTCAGCCGCGGATTGTTTGCCAAGATTTCGCCCGACGGCGACACCGTCGTCGCCACGGTCAAAGAACGGCCTTTCCTGGTGCGCATCGACGATCCGGCATATTCTCAACTCTTTTTCCCCTTGAGCGGTCATCTGGCCTATTACTCCCGCCACACCGGCGACGTGCTGGCCTTGCCGGGCGCCGACGACCCTGACGTGGTGCAGACCAGCCCGGCCTGGAGCCCCGATGGCCAGACGATCACCTTCGCACGGGCGATTACGCCTAAAAAACTCTGGGCGGCGCTGGGGCAGAAGAAGCTGCTCGATGCACTCCCCGGAGAGGACATTCACACACTGAACCAGAAGTATCGCATGCGGTTTGATTTATGGCAGGTGCCATTTGCCGATGGGGCCGGCGGACGGGCCAGACCGCTGGCCGGCGCCAGCATGAACGGCAAGAGCAACTATTTTCCGCGCTACACTCCGGACGGCCGCTGGATCATCTTCTGCCAAAGCGACACCGGCCTGGTCTCCCAGCCCGGCAGCCGCCTGATGATCGTACCGGCCCAGGGCGGCAAGCCGAGGCTCATGGCCTGCAATCGCCCTGAGCTGAATTCGTGGCACAGTATTTCCCCCAACAGCCGCTGGATGGTTTTTTCGTCCAAACCTGACGAGGGAATCCATACTCGGGTTTACCTGACCCACCTGGACGAATCTGGACGGGATTCCCCGGCCGTTTATCTGCATCGCATCGGCAGCCCCAATTTTGCCGCTATTCTGCCGGAGGCTGTCGAACTGCCCATGCAGTCATTCCAACAGGTGCGGCTGGTGGAACCATGAGCGTTGGCCAACCTGCGCCTGCCGGTTAGAATGGTGAGCGGATCGATCATGGCCGCCAGAAGAACACAACCCGTGCACCCCGGCCG
>NZ_JBFELV010000058.1:0-17907 GCF_041551955.1 Desulfosarcina sp. | reverse complement strand
GAAAAAAAACTTCGATTATATTTTTGAGACCACGCATCCTTCGAATCGCCAGGAGGCCGACCGGAAAGGCACGGCAGCCTGGTCCAGGAAGCTCGACTGGCAGTGGCTGGAGGTTCGGAATTCAGAAAATGGCGGTCCGGACGATTCAGTCGGCACGGTGGAGTTTCTGGCACGCTACCGCAAAGACAGCAAGGCGTTCGATCACCATGAAATTGCAGAATTTGTCAAGGAAGACGGCCGCTGGTATTTCAAGGACGGCCAGGCGCCGGAGCCTGTACAGACCGTCCGTCAAGGTCCGAAAATCGGGAGAAACGACCCGTGCACATGCGGCAGTGGTAAAAAGTATAAGAAATGCTGCGGTGCTTGAGTTCGGAGGACAGCGGACTGGGGACTGAGGACTGAGGACTGAGACCAGGAACCAGGAACCAGAAACCAGAGACCAGGAACCAGGGACCAGGAACGGTAAAATGAAGCCGTGAACCCAGAACCAGGATAGTAGGAGAGAATATGTTTATCGACCTGTTGAGATCGCGCCGGAGTATTCGTAAATTTGAGGATAGACCCGTTGAAGCGGAAAAGCTTGACCTGATCCTGGAGGCGGTCCTTCGTTCTCCATCTTCTCGAGGGTTCAATCCTTGGGAGTTTGTTGTGGTCACCGACCCTGCGATCATCAAGCGACTGTCAACCGCCAAACCCCACGGGGCCTCGTTCCTGGCCAACGCCCCGCTGGCCATCGTGGTTTGCGCGGATCCGGGCAAATCGGATGTCTGGGTTGAAGACGCCGCCATTGCCGCCATTATACTGCACCTGGCGGCCACCGACCTCGGCCTGGGCAGCTGCTGGATTCAATTGCGCAAGCGTGATTATGATGACTCAACCACTGCCGGGGAATTTGCGGCCGATGCGCTGGGCCTGCCGGATAAATTGGTGGTCTCTGCCATCATGGCCATCGGCTATCCGGCCCGGCAGCCGTCACCCCACCCGAAGGCATCCCTTCAGGTCGACAAGGTGAGTGTCAATCGGTATGGCAACAAAGAATGACGGCTTCGTAAAATGCCCGATATCTGCGTTACGCTTCATCCCTTTTCACGTTAGCAATCCCAGATTCAGGAAGGCCCGAAGGCACTTTCGAAGAGATCACGAAGGGCTTTTTTACCGTCATCGGTGAGATTCCGGGTGCCGGTGCCAGCAAAGCTGTTCTTCTCGATTGTCGGCACCCCTGTTATCCACCTGCCGCCTTCCCAGACAAACCAGCCCCTGCGATCCTGATCATAGACATGCACCGGCCGGTTGAACAGCTTGGCCAATTCCACGCCCCAGCCGGTCCCTCCCTTGACCGTGTCATCCGGCTGAATCCACCCCACGGCAATTACATGGTAACCGCTGTTGACCATGTGAAAAATAGTTTGGATCACCTTGCGAATCTTGTTGGCCTGGGCGAATTTGCGACCCATGCGGACCGACACGATCTCCATGCTTACGTTGCCCTTGTCCAACTCTTCCGCTGTCAGCTCGCGGACCCCGCGTGAACGTTCAATGTTGTGTCCCTCAAACGAAAAGTTGACCTCCTGGATGCCCCAGGCTTCGGCCAGTCGGCCGAATTCGGATTCGGCACCTTTGTGACCGCCGCTGTAAAGGGTAATATGGGAACGATCTGCCATCATTTTCTCCTTTGGAAACAAGTATTGGTGTCAATAAAGAAAATAGATCCGTTCGCTAAAGGCGGCCGGATGGTTAAATAACTCTCCCTAAAAAAACCGCACCCCGCCGTGGCTGGCGGGGTGCGGTGGAAATAGTAAGTGCAGAATCGACAAATGCAACCATAGACAACCGATTTATTCTAAAATTTAATGAATCTTTGTTGTCGGTTCACCCTTATCCAGCCGAAAATCTCGATTGCATGACCCGATTGGACGGTGTATCGTTAACTGGTATTGAGCCATCCATCGAAATGGATGCGGCTTTTGTCCCATCACCGCCTTATGGGAGGCGTACCATGTCGAAGTCACGAGACACGAAGAAAGATACCAAGAAAAAGCCTGCTCAGACCCTCAAGGAAAAGAAAAAAAACAAACAGGAAAAGAAGCGGCCCTGAAGCGCTTATAAACTCGGATAGCCAGCGTATTTTTCTGTTAGCGGTCGGTTGGGCGACCCCGTCACCCAAACAGCATCCTTGCTGAACGCTGTTCCTTGGCGTGCCGGCTTCATCCTCAACCGCTTCTCCTCGAGCCACTACAGTGCTGACAGGATTGCCTTGACCCGCCCCACCTGGCCGTCGGTCAGGCGCACCTTGATGCCGTGGGGGTGATGAGGGGAACGGGTGAGGACCGCCTCGACCGTACCTCGGGTGAGGTGGCCGCTGCGTTGGTCTGCTTTGCGTACGATGTCCACCCCGGTGCCTGGGTGGATGTTTTTTCGATACTGGCCGTCCATTTGCCTGAGCCCTCGTTCACGCGATTAATTGCGACTGTGACGGTCCAAGTATTCCAGCAGGTCCGTCATGGCCTCGGTGGCATCCCGCTGCGACACGGTTCGACGGATTTCGACGATCTTCTTGAGTTCATCCTTGTCCAGCAGCAGTTCCTCTTTTCGCGTGCCGCTCAGGCGGATGTCTATGGCCGGGAAAATCCGGTGTTCGGCACAATCGCGGCTGAGGACCAGGTCCATATTGCCGGTTCCCTTGAACTCCTGGTAAATGATGTCGTCCATCCGACTGCCGGTCTCCACGAGAATGGTGGCGATGATCGTCAGCGAGCCGCCGCCTTCGATATTCCTGGCGGCGCCGAAGATCTTGCGCGGTACTTCCATGGCGTTGGCGCCGAGGCCACCCGAGAGCGTCCGCCCATAGCTTTCCGTCTCGGCGTTGAAAGCCCGCGCCATGCGGGTCAGCGAATCGATGAAGACGACCGTGTCCCGGCCGACTTCCGCGCAACGCATGGCGGTGTGCACCGCCAGACGGGTCATGCGCATGTGCTGGCCGATGCTCTGGTCTGCGGAAGAGTAGAGCACATGGGCGTCTTTCAGGCCCCGCTTGAAGTCGGTCACCTCTTCCGGGCGTTCATTGACCAACAGAATAAATACGTTCATTTCCGGGTCATTGGCGGTGACCGAGTTGGCCATATGGCGCAACAGGGTGGTTTTCCCGGATTTGGGCGGAGAGATGATCAAGCCGCGCTGCCCCCGGCCAATGGGGACGATGAGGTCGAGGGCCTGACCGGTGAGGTCCTTTGGCCCCTGTGACATGCGCAGCCGCTGGTCGGGATTGACGCTGGTCATGGTGTGCATGGTTTCGGTCTGTGCATAGCGCTCCAGGGGCAGGCCATTGACCTGTTCCACAGCCGCCAGCTTCAAGTTCTGGTTGCCGGGATTACCGGGTTCCCCCTGGCCTTCGATGAAGGTCCCCTCCCGCAGGCCGAATTTGCTGATCATAAACGCCGGGACAAAGGTGTCCTCCGGACCGGCCTGGTAATTATTATCTATGTTTCGGAGAAAACCGAATCCTTTATCCAGTATTTCAAGGTGTCCACTTACCGGTTCCACAGGTTGACTCCCGGGTTTATTGCTGTTTATCAGCGTCTTTGAAGGGCATGATCTCGATCCAGTACCCGTCAGGATCTGAAATAAACTATAGGCTCATCCCTTCCTAATGATTGGAATGCACGACATGTGCGGATTCGTCGAGTTGTCGGTGCCGGGATGGGGGTGGCTATGAACCGCTGCAATCAGCGCATCCGCCGTTGCCTGCAGCGGGAAATCTTCTAAATGAATACCCTTGCAATAGTTGTCAAACCGGCGGGTTTTTCGCTACACTGGTGCTGGCGATGTAAAGATGTTGAAAATGCCGACTGAGTAAATGCCATAATAGAACAGTTGATCGGTGATGACAACCTAAATTACCAACAGGAGTCCGCCATGATTGACCGTCAACGTTTCGACCCCTTCAACAATCGATTGTGCCGCAATGTCCGCAACGCGCTGTCGGAAAATTTCAAGGAGGTGTTGAAACAAAATAAGATGCAGCCGGTACGGCGCGTAGCCGCCTTTTTTCAAAACGATCCGCTGCCGCCGTGTGTCCGGAGCTATATCGACCAGCGCTTGGCCGCCTACGAACAGGTGCTGGCGAATGTTCGTGACCATCAACGTGACCATCCGCTGGGCACTGCCGTTGAGATCTGGGACCAGCATCTTTTTTTTGAAACCCACGAGTATTTAGAACCATACTGGATGACTGCCGACGGGGACGAAAAAAAATTGCTGCAGGCCATCATCCGGGCGGCCGGTGCATACGTGCACCTGGAGCAAGGGAATCTCACCGGAGCCAGGCGTATTGCCGACAAGGCGGTCGCCGTGCTGGAGGTTCATCAGGACCGATTGGCCCCCTATGCCGACCCCCGGCTGCTTTTGGATAAGCTCAGGTCCCTGGACCCCACACCGCCGATGCTTGCTGGAACTGCCGGGCAGGCCAATCGGTCGATCCGGACCATCGATCGTCCTTGAGGTCATCGCATCACATCAATCCCAGTTCAACCAGCAGCTGGTAAACTCCGGAATGGCGAAGGCGAATCCGGATAAACTCGGCGATGGTGGGCTGCCAGGGGCGATGGCGCAGGGACATCCCAGCTTCCCGGGGCAGGCGCGCGCCCTTTTTGTGGTTGCAGGCCCGGCAGCAGGCCACGCAATTGTCAAAATCGTTTTTCCCACCCCGCGACCGTGGAATGACGTGGTCCATGGTGATGGGCTTGGTCCGGGATCCGCAATAGGCACAGGCAAACCGGTCCCGTGCCAGTACGTTTCGGCGTGAAAAGGGAACGCGGCTCCGGTAGACGCTTCTAACTACCTTGATAAGCACAGCCACCGCCGGTGCCCGGAAGGATCGGCTTACTCCCTGAATCACCCGATCCGAAAACTTCAGGACCCTGACTTTTTCGGCGAACATCAGGCTCATGGCTTTTTTCCAGTCTACCAGGCCGAGAAAAGAATAATCCCCGTTGAGCAGAACGCAGCTTCCGTTCATGACGCCGATTCCTCTTCCAGGGTGTAGACGTAAAAGGTGCAGACCATGGGCGGAATTTCATGCCATTTGGGCATGGGCAGATCACGCAGTCTTTCCAGGGCCCGCCGGGAAGCCGGTGTCATGAAATCCCCCTCAATGTGGTTGTCGCTTTAAAAATCAGGAAAGGCTGAATCGAATCTGGAATGAATGAATAAATCGGTTTTTCCCGCGATTGTCAATATGCAATCAATGGTGATTGACACCGGCGGTGGAACTTTTTTACAGTGATCCGTCGATACCTACATGCATCCGGCGTCAAACCGATCAAACCAAGGAGAAGAACCATGGAGCTGTTCACACAAGCCCAGATAAAAGCACTTACCAACTTCGTAGACCCTGAGCGCTTTTCCACCGGCCATTCCAACCGCGAGCTTCATATCAAGGATATCTCCCCCCACCGGGGAAAAATGCCTGCCGGCATCATCTGGCCCATGACTACCGGGGAAGTGTCCACCATCCTTGCCTATACCTATGCCCAAGATATTCCCGTTACGCCTTGGGGCGCCGGCACCAGCACCGAAGGCAACCCGCTGCCGATGCGTGGCGGTCTGGTGATGGACATGACCCGCATGAATCGGATTATTGCCATCCGGCCCCAGGATCTCCAGGCAGATGTCCAGCCGGGTGTATTTCGAAAAACCCTCAACCAGCATTCTGGCCGGTCGGGGCTTTTTTTTCCGCCGGACCCCGGTGCCGATGCCACCATCGGCGGCATGATCGCCAACAATGCCTCGGGTGTGCAGACTATCAAGTACGGCGCCACCAAGGACTACGTGATGCGCCTCGTGGTGGTGCTGCCAGACGGGCGGGTGATTCACACCGGCGGAAAGGCCCACAAATCCTCATCGGGCTACGACCTTACCCGGCTCTTCGTGGGGTCCGAGGGAACCTTGGGGGTGGTGACCGAAGCAACCTTGAAACTGGCCGGCATTCCCGTTGTCCACCTGGCCGCGACGGTTACCTTCGACTCCCTGGAGGCGGCCTCGGAAACCGTTGCGGTACTCATGGGATCGGGTTTGGCACCGGCGGCGCTGGAACTGCTCACCCCGGAACTCATCGCGCTGATGAACCGGGAGAAGGGCCTGGGACTCGACGAAAAGCCGTCCCTGTTCTGCGAATTTCACGGCGTCAGCGAAGCGGCATTGAAGGAGACCGCAGCGTTGGCAGAGACGCTGTGCAGGGACGGTGGCGCCCTTGACTTTAAAACCGGCGTCAAGGAACGGGAGCGCAGGGAGCTTTGGCGGGCCCGCCACGAGGCCTGGGAGACCATTCACCGGGCCTATCCCGGGCGGGAGACACTAATCGTCGACGCGGCGGTACCCATCTCCAGCTATCCCCAGATGGTCCTTTTTTCCCAGCAGCAGCTGGATGAAAAAAAGGCCGTTGGGTTTGTTTTCGGCCACGCCGGGGACGGCAACCTGCACGTGGTCATGGTGGGTGACCCAGCCGATGAAAAAGCATGGGCGGCACTCGAGACGATCAACCACAATATCGTCCACCGGGCGGTGGACGTGGGCGGAACTTGCACCGGCGAACACGGTATCGGTGTCGGCAAACGTCAATTCATGCAGCTGGAGCACGGTGAGGGTTATGACCTGATGAAGCAGATCAAGGACCTGATCGATCCCAAGGGGTTGATGAATCCGGGCAAGATGTTTCTGTAGAAGCAAAACATCCCAGTTCGGCCGATATCGGCGTTGGGCTCACCATTTCAATCCTCGACATACTACATGTATGCCTCCGGTTGAAATGACCGCCCGCCTTAACCGTATCGTAGCCTCGGATGGCCCGATCCATATAAAGGGCCTGGGTCGTGACGATGATGTCGCCGCCCTCGGGTTGGGCTTCGGCGGCATTGGACACCAGGTTCATGATGGTTTTGTTCAGATGAACCGAAGAACCCCTGATGTGGGGTAGAGCGGCCGACTGAATTTGGCAAACATCTGCCGTTCGGGCGTCTTGAACCATCCCGCCGCCGATTCGCGGCCGCGATTCGCTTTAATGATATCCAATTGCCGCTTGGCCGGGGTTTTCTGCCAGTCCAAAGGAATCCCCGCCTGTTAAAAAAACGAAATTGATGCGATCGCCGATGATGCCGCCAACGCCTTTTCCCCGGCTGATATAGTAGGGGTGCCGTTCGTGGTAGTGGACGATGATGCGGCCGCCGTTGTATGGATCACGGTTTGTTTCCCGAACCTCAAAGCCTGAACGGGATGGTATGGCCGGGTATAGGGTGGTTCTGATATACAGCGCCACGGTGATGGATGCCATACACACCGCACACACGACCATGGTCAATCTATCGGGTTTCATAAGGATGCTCTGTTTGCTGCGATGAAGGCGGCCTGTCGATCGGCAGGATACCTATCATCGCCGGCCGTGGATGAACACGCATCAGGCGATGAGTCAAAGGGTCGAGTTGGTACATCTGTAGCATGTCCATATCGTAGCCAATCCACTGAAAAAGCGGACAATCACGCATGACCATGGTGGGCGCAAAAGGGTCATGGCTGTCGGTGGGTTATTTTCTGGCTTTGCCGGCAAGGTGCTCGATGGTGACCCGCACCACAGCTGTTTGGTCCATCAAACGATCGATATACTCATCCCCGGCAGCCACGTGATCCGGGGCATATTTGGCCACCAGGGCACGCAGTACGTTTCTTTTCAATACGTTGACTTCGATGACGTCTGCACTGCCAGACACCACTACGCTTTCATAACGGGTGGAGAATTTTTCGGGCAGCAACTCGGTCTTTCCCACCACGCAGAAGGAGACCCCGTTGTTGGCGGTAATATTTTCCAGCTTCTGACCTTCAGTGGCGCAGTGGAAAAAGATGCTGTCTTCCATCACCACATAGTTCACTGGGATGCCGTAGGGCCGATTGTTTTTGTCCGACGTGCTCAAAATGCCGTACTCACCGCGTTTCAGCAGCGCCATGGCGGCGGCATCGTCAAGCCGCCGGTCCTCCCGTCTCAATGGTTTCGTCATGGGTCATCCCTTTTTGTGAACCCGTGCCAAAATGCAGGTTGTTGGGTTGGTTTTCCCTTTACACCCGGATACCTTTTTTTTGTGCGGATTGCAAATCAAACCAAACAATTACCAAATTGCTTATCGACAGTGGTTAGAAAAATGTTTAACCCTCGTTAAATATGATGTAAACTAAAGAATATTTCAGATGCCGTATCAAATCCCATCGGGTCTGTGCATCGCATGGTAAACCAGTTGGCACGGTTAACTCTAAAACTGGCCACGCATGCGAAAATTTCCAGAAATCCCCTTAAGCATCATTTAATCGAGTGGTCTGAACCATTCACACATTGAAACCTTGGTATGAACCTATCGGCTGCAGACAGAATTCTCGATGTTAACGGGCTGAAGACCTATTTCTTTTCCTCTAGAGGCGCCGCCCGGGCGGTAGATGGGGTTTCATTTCACCTCTCGGCGGGAGAGGTGCTGGGTGTCGTGGGTGAATCCGGAAGCGGAAAGAGTGTGACTGCCCAGTCCATCATGCGTTTGATACCCGACCCTCCCGGCAAGATCGTGGACGGTCGCATTCAATTCGACGGGATGAATCTGTTGGACCTGACGATGCAGCAGATGCGCCTCATTCGCGGCAATCGCATCGCCATGATTTTTCAAGAGCCGATGACCTCCTTGAATCCAGTTTTTACCATCGGCAACCAGATATCCGAAATGTTTATTCTGCATCGCAACGCCAGCCGAAAGGAGGCCCTGGATGTCTCCGTCGAGATGTTGGAACGAGTGCAGATTCCCGCCCCCAAGCGGCGCATCAATGAATATCCTCACCAGCTTTCCGGTGGCATGCGCCAGCGGGCCATGATCGCCATGGCGCTCTCGTGTGACCCGGAGATCCTGATTGCTGACGAGCCGACCACGGCGCTGGACGTGACCGTTCAGGCGCAGATTCTCGATCTGATGCTAAAACTCAAGGAAGATTTCGGAACCGCCGTTCAGATGATCACCCACGATTTGGGAGTGATTGCCGAGATGGCCGACCGCATCGTGGTCATGTATGCCGGCCGAGTGGTCGAGGAGGCATCAACGGTTGAGTTGTTTCGGCAACCGCTTCACCCCTACACCATCGGCCTGCTGAATTCGATACCCATTCTCGGGAGCCGGACAGCCGGTGAGAACAAACGGCTGAACGAGATCAAGGGGATGGTTCCCAGCCTGGTCGACTTGCCTGACGGCTGCAAATTCTGTGATCGCTGCAGCCGGGTCATGGCCGTCTGCCGTGGGCGGGAACCGGAACTGACCGAAGTCGCCAGCGGGCACAAGGTGCGCTGCTGGCTGCACGTGGAGCACCCCTCGTCATGAACGAAGCGCTGATCAGTGTTCGAGATTTGAACGTTCACTTTCCCATCAAGCGGGGCGTCCTTTCCAGGACTGTCGGTTACGTGTATGCCGTGGACGGGATCAGTTTTGAGCTGGCAAAAGGGGAAACCCTGGGCATCGTCGGTGAATCGGGTTGTGGAAAAACCACCGCGGGCATGGCGGTTACCCAACTCATCCCGATCACCAGCGGCACCGTGACGTGGAAGGGCCAGGATATGCGGGAGTTGAGCCGGTCCGGCCTGCGCAAGTTGCGGCGGGAGATGCAGCTCATTTTTCAGGATCCCTATTCCTCGCTGAACCCGCGTATGCGAGTCGATGACATCCTTTCCGACCCCATGGACGTGCACGGCGTGTACACGGGGGCTAAACGGCGGGAGCGTCTGGCTTTCCTGTTGGATACAGTGGGGTTGGCCCCGGAACATGGCCGCCGCTTTCCGCACGAGTTTTCCGGTGGCCAGCGCCAGCGCATCGGCATCGCCCGTGCTCTGGCACTAGATCCGTCGGTGATCATCGGCGACGAACCGGTATCGGCGCTGGATGTCTCCATCCAGGCCCAGATCATCAACCTGCTCATGGACCTCAAGGCCAACTTCGACCTCTCGCTGATCATTATTTCCCACGATCTGGCCGTTGTGGAGTATATCTGTGACCGCATCGTTGTCATGTACCTGGGCAAAGTCATGGAAACGGCTGCATACAGAGACCTGTACGGAGGTGCCAAGCACCCATACACTCAGGCCCTGCTTTCCGCTGTACCCGTACCCGATCCCCTGCGTAAAAAAGAACGCACCATACTCAAAGGAGACGTACCCAGCCCCATCGATCCTCCGTCCGGCTGCCGGTTTCACACCCGCTGTCCCGAACGGATGACGATATGCGACCAAACGGCTCCCGAGATGATTGATTTCGGCAACGGCCATCAGGCCGCCTGCCACCTATACACAAGCGCTGACGCGCAATGACGATCAATGACCTATCAACCGATAAAGGAGGCTGTTACATGAAACGTATCGCATTGACCCTGATCCTCGCCCTGCTGGCTCTGCCCGCCATCGCGATGGCCAAAACCGACCTGGTGGTGGTGACCGACGCGCCACCCAAATCCATGAACCCCCACGCCTATTCTTCCGATGCCAATCTTTCTTACATGTCCAACTTCTTCGATGGGCTGCTGCAGCGCCCCGCGCCGGACGGCAAGCTGTCACCGGCACTGGCCGTAAAATGGGAGCGGCTGGATGCCCTGACCTGGAAATTCGAACTGCGCAAGGGGGTCAAGTTTCACAACGGCAATGATTTTACCGCCGCGGACGTCAAGTTTACTTTCGAGCGCATGAAGGACCCGCAGTTTTCCAAGCTGCTCAACATCGCCAACTCCATCGACGCCATCGAAACGCCCGACGACCACACGGTGATCTTCAAGAATGTCAAACCGGTGCCCTGGTTCGCCGAGACCATGCACCAGAATTTCATCGTGGACATGGAATCCTCCGAGGGTCGCGATGAAGGCGACTACAACACCAAACCTATCGGCACCGGTGCATACAAATTTGTGGAGTGGGTCAAAGGTTCCTATATTCGCATGGCCGCCAACGCCGACTATTGGGAGGGTGCTCCAAAATACCAGACGGTAGACATCCGTCCGATCACCGAAGAGGCCACCCGTTTTGCCGCCTTGGCCGGCAAACAGGCCGACATCGTCAACGGTGTACCCGTATCCCTGATCGAACGCATCGAAAAGATGGCCCATGTGGAGCTGATTTCGCGTCCGGCCAGGCGCGCCATCTATATGGGGATGTCCAACAAGCCGGGCACTCCCTTCGCCGACGTCCGCGTTCGCAAGGCCATTGCCCACGCCATCAACGAGGATGAAGTCATCGACAAGATTATGCGCGGCCAGGCCACGGCAGCTGCCCAGGTGCCGGATGTCCCCACCGTCGGCTACCTGCCCGGCTTGGAGCGGCTGCCCTATGACCCTGCCCTGTCGAAAAAACTGCTCGCCGAGGCCGGATATGCCGATGGTTTTGACATTACCGTGGCCGGCCCCAACGACCGCTATGTCAACGATGAGAAGATCTGTGAAGCCGTCGCCAAGTATCTTGCCAAGGTCGGCTTGAAAGTGAAGCTGGATGTGAAGCCCAAGTCCATCTTTTTCGACGAACTTACCGATTACAAACACAGCTTCTACCTGATCGGCTGGTTTGATGGTTCCTATGATCTCGGCCGCAGCGCCGAAAAGCTGTTGCACACCCCTGACAAGGACAAGGGCATGGGCACATACAACGGTGGCATGTATTCCGACCCGGAGATTGACCAAATGATCATCGCGTCTTCCTCTATCATCGACCGGGCCGAACGGGAGAAAGCCCTTCAGGCCATCAACAAGAAGTCCGTCGACGACGTGGCCTGGATCCCGCTGCACTACCAGCAGGATATTTATGCGGTGGTCAAGGCTTCGGGGGTCCAGTTCACCCCGCGGCCGGATCAGTGGATTGTGGCCAAGGAAATCAAGTAGTATTCCATGGCCACTTATCTGATCAAACGGCTGCTCCAGGGAATCGTCGTCTTGCTGGCGGTTTCCTTTGTGTGCTTCATCATGTTCCGCTACACCGGCGATCCGGTGATGATGCTGGCCGGCAAATATGCGACCCAGCAGGAGCGCGAGATGGTGCGGGTGTCCTACGGGCTGGACCGCCCCATTTACATTCAGTACATCAGTTTCATCGGTGGCGCGCTCAAAGGCAACTTCGGTAAATCCTACATCAGTTCCGTGGACGCCCTGGATATGATCCTGGAACGTATGCCGGCGACATTGGAGCTGGCCTTCACCGCCATCTGCATCTCGTTCATCCTGGGGGTGGGACTGGGGGTGGTGGTCTCGGTTTGGCCCACCGGGTGGGTCTCCCGGACGATCATGGCCGGATCCATCGTGGGTATCTCCATTCCCACCTTCCTGATCGGCATCCTGATGGTGATGGCGTTTTCGGTCTACTTGGAGGTGCTGCCTTCTTTTGGCCGCGGTGAAACCGTTCAGATCGGCTTTTGGCGCACCGGACTGCTGACGATCGACGGCTGGAAGCACATCGTTCTGCCGGCGGTCACGCTTTCCGGATACCAGCTGGCCGTGCTGCTGCGCCTCACACGCGCCGGCATGCGCGAAGTGCTTTCCGAGGAGTACATCAAGACGGCCTGGGCCAAAGGGCTGTCACCTTTCAAGGTGATCCTCAAACACGCCCTGAGAAACGTGTTGATCCCGGTAGTGACCATTGCCGGGCTCTCTTTCGGCGAACTCGTGGCCTTTTCCATCGTCACCGAGACCATCTTTCAGTGGCCGGGCATGGGCAACCTGCTGCTGACATCCATTTTTGAAACCGACCAGCCGGTGATCGTCACTTACATCATGCTGGCGGCGGTGATCATTTTGACCATTAATATTCTGGTAGATTTAATGTACGCGTTTCTCAACCCGAAAATCAGATTCGAGTAGCATGCTTATGGCCGGTATTTTGAAATCCCAGCACGTTCGCAATTACCTGCGGGACCCGTCCGCCCTGATCGGCAGCATCCTCCTGCTGATTTTTTTCTTCTGCGCGGTTTTCGCGCCATTGATCGCACCCATGGATCCTTATGACCTGACCACCGTGGATCTGGGCAATTTTCTACTTCCGCCCGCCTGGATGGACGGCAGTGTATCGGCCTTTCCGCTGGGCACCGACGACCAGGGGCGCGGCATCCTCTCCACAATCCTATACGGGCTGCGCACATCGCTGATCGTCGGTTTCTCGGTGGTGGCCATCTCCAGCGTTATCGGCATCGTCATGGGCATGCTGGCCGCTTACTATGGCGGCGTTCTGGATGCCGTGGTCATGCGCCTGGCCGACACGGTGTTTGCTTTTTCCACCACCCTGCTGGCCGTACTGCTGCTGGGGGTGTTCGAGACCCGCGGCGTGGTCACGGTAATCTTCGCCATCTGCATTGCCGACTGGGTCAAGTACGCCCGCACCATCCGCGGCAGCGTGCTCGAGATCAAGGACAATGCCTATGTGGTTGCCGCCCGATCCTCCGGGGCCGGGGACTTTCGCATCCTTTTTCGCCACATCCTGCCCAACGCGCTGCCGCCAATTTTTGTGGTCATGGCCGTTGATCTGGCCGTGGTGATCATGCTGGAGGCAACCCTGAGCTTTCTGGGGGTCGGCGTGCCGCTCACCGAACCGTCCATCGGCATGATGATCGCCATCGGCAAGAATTACATCTATGCTGGCATGTGGTGGCTGACCCTGTTCCCCGGCGCCACCCTGATCCTGTTGGTGGTGGCCATCAACCTTTTTTCCGACTGGCTAAGGGATGAGCTGAATCCCAAGCTGGCCCGCCAAACCTAATCGGACAGAAGCTGGAGGGCTCCAGACTCAGCGTTGCCAAGAGTTCGCAGTAGAGGCACTACGGCTTCACCCTTGGCGCCTTGATTCTGAAGCCCTCCAGCCTCTGCCTGGAACACCTCCATACAAGGTCAGATTCAAGGTAAACAGAGTTAATGCAGACAGACATGAAAGCATACATTGATAGCCGGATAGACGACTTTCTCAGCGACCTGGAGGCCCTGGTCAACATCGACAGCAGTAGCGACAACCTTGCCGGCATCGAGGCCGTGGCGCAGTTTCTCATCCACCGTCTGGCGGCGATCGGTTTCTCTACCCGTCTGGATAAGTTGGGACGCAGGGGGGTGCCCTGTTTAGAGGCGCGTAATGGCCCGGAAGGTGAGATGGTCGACGTCATGTTTCTGGGGCACATGGACACGGTCTTTCCGACGGGTGAAGTGGAAAAACGACCCTTTGCCGCGGACCGCGACCGGGCCACCGGTCCCGGTGTCTGCGACATGAAGGGCGGATTGCTGGTCGCCCTGCATGTCCTGGAGGTCCTTTACCACGACGGCGTGCTGGACCAATTGTCGATTGGCGTCTGCTTCAATGGCGATGAAGAAGTGGGTTCGGGATCGTCCAGAGCGTGGATCGAGGCCCATGCCCGCTACAGCCGGCGGGTGTTCGTCTTCGAACCCTGCCGTCCGGGGCACCGGTTCGTTCTGCAGCGCAAAGGGGGCGGCGGTTACACGCTCAACGCCAGGGGCACGTCGGCCCATGCCGGGGTGGAGCCGGAAAAGGGGGCCAACGCCGCCGTGGAGATCGCTCACCAGACGATTGCCATCCAGCAATTCAACGACCAGGCCGGCGGGGGTGCTTCGGCCCATGTGACCGTGATTCGCGGCGGGGAGAAAACCAACATCATACCGGACGAGGCGCGGGCTTCTGTGGATGTCCGCGTGGTACGTAACAGCGACGTGGCCCCGGTCGAGGCGTTTTTTCAATCGCTGCCGGCGCACACCCATGTGCCGGGGGTTACCCTGACGGTGAGCGGTGCCGTCAGCCGCCCGCCCATGGAACCCGATGAAGGAACCCTGCAGCTATGGCATCTTTTCGAAACCAGGGCGGCGGAGATGGGGCTGGTGATCGATCATATCGCCACGGGCGGGTGCTCGGACGGCAACTTCGCTTCCGCCCTGGGGGTGCCCACCATCGACGGCATGGGGTTGGTGGGCGGCAATGCCCACCGCCATGACGAATATGTGGAGTTGGGCAGTGTTGTGCCCCAGATCCAGCTAATCGCTTCCGTGTGTAAGACGATCGCTCAGGAGAAGAAGTAACGTGCAGCGCATTCATCTTTAGATCCATCACCCCTCCAGTTCGACCGTCTCCACCAATACCCGGGCTGTTCCCTGCTTATAGAACCCTAATTTTTTGGCGGCCCCCGCACTCAGATCGATCATGCGCCCTTCGATAAAGGGCCCGCGGTCGTTCACCCGGACGACGATGCTGCGCCGGTTGGACAGGTTGGTCACGCGTACGAAGATGGGCAGGGGCAGGTGTTTGTGGGCGGCGCTCAGCCCATTGGGATTGAAGGCTTCGCCGTTGGCCGTCATGTGGCCGCCCCGCTGCCGGTAGGTTTCGTTGCCGTACCAAGAGGCGATGCCTTTTTCACGATAGGTCTTGGCCTGCGCCATTGTCATGGGCACGTATCGCTTGCCCCGGACCGTATAGGGGGAGGCTTTGACGCGGCCTTGGGCGATGGCCTCCTTGGGGGACAGGCCGTCGATGGTGTCGATGTCGTCATGGGTCAAGGGCCATGAGAGGGGGGCGGTGACCACGTCGAAGGTGAATTCGCCGACCGTGTAGACGGTGCTTCCGGCAAATTTGGTTACCTTGTAGGCCATGACCACGGTTCCCTTGGTCAGCCGGTAGGTGGTTCGTATCACCCCGCAGGAGGAAAGGATCAGACATGACGCAGCCAGCAGGACGATACAATAGCGCACTGGCCGATTGCTTTTCCGATTTTGCATGTTTGCAGTAGTTGTTAGCGTTTTCTCACCACCAGGCTGCCGATGGAATAGCCCGCACCGAAGGAGCAGATGACGCCGTGGTCGCCGGGTTTCAGATCCTGGTGGTAGAGGTGAAAGGCGATCAGCGAACCGGCCGAGGCGGTGTTGGCGTAGCGGTCAAGTACAATGGGTGCCTCATCGAAGGTCGCCTCGCGCCCCAGCAGCCGGCCGCCGATATGCAGGTTCATGTTGATGTTGGCCTGGTGAAGCCACCAGCGTTTGATGTCGGGCACGTTCAGTCCGTGCCGGGAGATATGGTCGGTCAAATGCTGGACGGCCAAAGGGCAGACCTCTTTGAACACGCGGCGGCCGTTTTGGTGAAACAGCTTGTCGGCACCGAACGGGTCCACATCGTTGGCCCGGCTGACATAACCGAAGTTGGAGCGCACATGGCTGGAGAACTTGGTTTTGGCCCGGGTGCCGAGAATTTCATAGCTGTGCAGCGCCGTGCTGGTTTCAGCGCGTTCAACGATGGTCGCCGTGGCCACGTCGCCGAAGATGAAATGGCTGTCCCGGTCGCAGTAATTGACCTGGGGCGATGTCAGTTCCGGGTTGATGGCCAGCACGCAGCGGGCCGTGCCGGCCGCGACCATTTCGTAGGCGCGGTGCAGGGCAAAGGTGGCCGCCGAGCATGCCACCAGCATGTCGAAACCGAAACCCTCGATGCCTAAGGCCTCCTGCACTTCGATGGCGATGGCCGGATAGGACCGCTGGGTGTAGGCGCAGGAGACGATGACCGCATCGATGTCGGCCGCCGTCTTGCCGGCGGCATCCATGGCACCGCGGGCGGCGTGGACGGCCATTTCGGCCTGGTCGGAAAGCGCCTCGTCCGGTCGCTCAGGAATGGCCGGGCGCATGCGGTCAACATCCAGAATGCCATCCTTGATGTAGGCATAGCGCTGTTTGATACCCGAGGCCTTTTCGATGAATTCCACCGAACTCAGCGGCTTGGCGTCAAGTTCGCCTGCCGTGATGGCCTCGGCATGCCGGTCATTGTAGCGGTTGGCCCATTCGTTGTAGGCGGTTACCAGTTCGTCATTGGTGATGATATGGTCGGGCGTCCACAGGCCGCTGCCGCTGATGACAACCCTGGGTCGTGCTGATGATGACATGGCGATCCTTTGCAATCATTTCAAAATCGGTTGTTGGGGCGGCATTCTGCCGTGATCCAAATTTTCTCAGAACGCATTCTTCGCGGCTGGTCGTCGCTCCAACATGAAGATTGAACCTTTCGTTTCCGCCTTGCATTACAACATAACCTTCAAAAACGCCACGGCAAAGGGCAGGTGGGGAAAGGTTTTGGTTTCCCCTTCTTCAAACCCCAGGGCCTTATAGAAATCCTTCAATCCGGCATCGGCGGCGATGATTCCGATGTCAACGGTGGATGCGCCTGTTTGTCGGGCATGGGTAATGGCCTGGCGGACCAGACGGGTTCCGTATCCCTGCCCGCGGTGGTGCGGCAATACGGCCAGCCGTTCCATATAGCAGACCGTAGGCGATGGGTTTTCCACACCCACACATCCAACGGCAGTGCCATCGGCAATCAGGAGGTAATAGCGCACCCCCCGCGATAGATCCCTTTCAACCCATTTACGGGTATAATTGGACGGGTGCCTGGGGCAGTTTTGTGGGGTCAGTTCGAACCGCTCGGCCACATCGGCGAAACTGTCGCGGATCAACCTGGACAACCGACCGGCATCATTTTGCGTCGCTTGAACAAAGTACGCTTTGTCAGGCCTCACCATCGGCTTATCCGTTTAAGGCGTTCTCAAAATCGTCGACCAGATCCTGCGTGTCTTCGATCCCCACGGAGAGGCGGATCAGGGAGTCGCTGATGCCGGCTACCTGGCGTTCCTCGGCGCTCATGCCCGCATGCGAGGTGGTGGAAGGCCGGGTGACCAGCGTCTCCACGCCCCCTAAACTGGGGGCGATGATCGGCACCGTCACGCGCTGCATGAAGCGTTCGGCGGCGTCCAGGCCGCCTTTCAATTCGAAACTGACCATTCCGCCGAATCCTTCCAGCAGTTCTCTGGCACGGCCATGGCCGGGGTGGTCGGGCAGGCCGGGGTAGTT
>NZ_JBFELV010000057.1:0-17960 GCF_041551955.1 Desulfosarcina sp. | reverse complement strand
GACCTGAGGCAGGTGGGGCATGCGCTCCTCCATGGCGGAGAGAATCTCCACCCGCTTGATGGAGTCGATGCCCAAGTCAGCCTCGATGTCCATCTCCATTCCCAGCATGTCGGCCGGATAGCCGGTCAGTTCCGCAACGATGTCGATCAGCGCCTTGGATATCGTTTCAGCGGCAAGGGCTGGTGTTGAATGTTGCCCTCCTTTTGTCGACGGATGTTTATGCGATAATGAATCAGCAGGATTGCCGGTTTCGGGCACCATTGCGGGATCGACGACAGCGACGGCATTGGCAGCGGTCGACGAGGTGAGGTCGACCATTGCCGACGGCCCGGGTGGATCCGGTTCCGGATGAACTACGGTCGTCTGGATGTCCGCAGCTGCCGTAAAGGCGGGCTCCGGGGCCGATCCCATGAACATCCGGGTGCTCTTGATCATTTCCTGGAGGGTTCGGCTGGCTTGTGCCTGGGTCTCCAGAAATTTCTGGTGTGCCTGCGCCGTTTGTTGCTGAAGCGACTGGATCGACTCCAATCCTTTCTGGACAATGGCCAGCGCCTCGCTCTTGTCGGCAGTGACGGTCGGGTTTGGTTTCCGGTCTCGTTCGACCGGGTTTTCGAGCGGGCCTCTCGCTGTGGGTGCAGGCATTGGCTTTCGGGTATCCATGGGCGTAGACGTATTGACCACGGTACGGTTGAGTGTCGGGACAGGCTGGCTTTCCACCCGGTGAGTGGGAGCCGTGACCGGTGGCCCGGTTGTCGCTGTCGACTTTTTCTTTCGGGGTGCCCGGTAGTTAGTTCCGGATAGTGGGATGGTCATTTTCCGCGGCCGTAAGGCCGGGGTTTCGGTTTCCCACTGGTTCAGGTCGAGGTCCACGCCAATAGCAGCCAGATGGCCGATGGCGTGGGCCAGGTCCATGATGCCCGAGGCTTTTCCGCAGGATCGGTCAAGGGTGATGACCGTGACATCGCCATCTTTAAGGGTCGATCGGACGAGCCCTGAAAGGACCGATTTGGGACCCACCTCGACGAATGTGCGGACGCCGGACTCGAAGAGATGGTCGACCGTTTCTTGAAAACGGACCGCCGAAGTCAGCTGTCGGCCAAGCAAATCGGCGCACTGTGAAGCATCGGATGGGTAGGGCGCCGCCGTTACATTGGCATATACCGGAATTCGGGTGGGGGTGAATGCCGCTTTGTCGGCGGCTATGAAAAATGGCTTTTGCGCCCTTTCCACGAGAGGGCTGTGAAAGGCGACAGAAACCGGCAGGGATATCGTTCGGAATCCCTTTTCGCTACATCTTGCCTTTGCCAGTTCAATGGCTTCGGTTGTACCGGACAACACACCTTGGTCGGGGCTGTTCAGGTTGGCCAGCACCACGCCGGGCATCTGATCGGCCAGTGCCTGCAAGTGATCGATCGGTGCGTTTACGGCCAGCATGGCACCGGCATCGCCATTTCTGCCGGCTTCGGCCATCAGACGTCCTCGCGTGACGCTCAGCGTGAGCAGGGTTTCCCGGTCGATCCAACCGGCTGCATATAGGGCAGGCAGTTCCCCGTAGCTGTGACCGCAGGTCGCATCCGGCCGTACATTGAAGTGCGCCAGCGCCGACAGCATGGCCAGGCTGACTGCTCCGATGGCGGGTTGGGCCACGTCGGTCCGGCGAAGGACATCCGCCTGTCCCTGCCGCTGGTCGTCGGAAAGCGCAGGGCGCGGATACAGGAGCTCCCACAGTGGCCGATCCTGTTCAAATCGGTTGCCGGCAGCCTGGACGGCTTCCATGGCACCGGGAAAACAGCACACCAGATCCCTGCCCATATGGGGGTATTGGCTTCCCTGGCCGGGAAACATGAAGGCGGTTTTCCCGGCAGCGTTGGGTTCCGGATGGTAATAGATCCCCTGAGCGGTCAAGACGGCTGGCTTGCCCTCGCTGACTACCGCCATGGCCTGTTGCAGTTTCGCTTCCAGCAGGCCGCTGTCAAGAGCGGTGTCTACCACCAGGATCAGCCGGTGAGGATGGTTGGAGGAAAAAGCAGTCCGAAGTCTTCTGGCCGTTCGCGACAGCGCGGCGGTATCGTAGGCATCGCCAAGACCTTCTATTAGCTGGTGAAGCCCTTTGCTGATGGCCGCTGTATCCGGTCCTGAGAAAGCCAAAATTTCCACTGATCCATCCCAGGCGATCTCTTTTTTGTCAGGCTGATACTCTTCGAGCACCACATGAAAATTGCTGCCGCCGAATCCAAAGGAACTGACACCGCTGCGACGCGGGGTGCCTTGGGCGCTAAACCAGGGCCGCGGGGAGGTATTGAGGTAAAAGGGGCTGGACTCGATTCCCAGCTTAGGGTCGGGTTTGCCCGCCTTGAGTGTGGGTGGGAGAACCTTGTTGTAGAGCGAAAGCGCCGATTTAATCAGCCCGGCAGCACCGGCTGCCGCTTTGGTATGGCCGATCATGGATTTTACCGACCCCAGTGCGCAGCCGTTGCCGTTGGGGTTGACCGCACCAAAGACTTTTTTCAGGGCGGTGAATTCCATCTCGTCACCCACCCGCGTGCCGGTGCCGTGGGCTTCCACCAACCCCACCGTTTCAGGCGAAAAGCCTGCATTTCGATAGGCCTCGACCAGCGCCCGGGCCTGACCGTCGGGTCGCGGTGCGTAGATGCTTTGCGATTTGCCGTCGCTGGAAGAACCGATGCCCCGGATGACTGCATAGATTCGGTCTGCATCACGCTCGGCATCCTCGAGCCGCTTCAACACCAGTATGCCGATGCCTTCACCCAGAACGGTGCCGTCGGCATCGGAGGAGAAGGGGCGTGCGTCGCCGGTGTGAGAAAGGACGCCGGTTTTGGAAAAGCACATGTGCATGAAGATGTCGTTGATGGTGTCTACACCCCCGGTGACCACCATGTTGCTTTTACCGGCAGCCAGCTCCATCAGTCCCAAATGAATGGCACCCAGGCTGCTGGCACAAGCCGCATCCACGACGCAGTTGGTGCCGCCAAGATTCAGTCGGTTGCAGATTCGGCCTGCCACCACATTACCCAGCAGTCCGGGGAAGGAATTTTCCTGCCAGGGCACGTAGCTATCCGAAATATCATCGATGATGGACGATTTTTGCTGGTCGCTGAGCCCTTTGTTTTCGAGCGCCTTGCGCCACAACGGATGGCCCAGGCGGGACCCTAAGGAGATGACCAGTTCCTGGGTGCCGGTAACGCCGAGGATGACGGAGGTATGCTCACGGTCAAACTCACGATCGTCTCCGTATCCGGCATCTGTCAGGGCCATTTTGGCGGCCACCAAACCCAGTAGCTGAGAGGTGTCCGTGGCCTCTAAGGATGCCGGTGGAATCCCGAATTCGGTGGGATCGAAGGGCATTGAAGGAATAAACCCGCCGCGATTGCAATAAATATGGTCCGGCTTTTTAGGATCGGTATCAAAATAGTCGTTCAACTGCCGATGGGTCGCCGGTGGATCGGTAATGCAGTCGATGCCCTTGAGCAGGGTCCGCCAGTATTCCTTTAGATTTCTCGATCTGGCAAACATGCCACCCATGCCAATGATGGCAACCGGCTGGTGAATAGAATTCATATTCGTTGTCATTTTAATTGGTTTTGGAACAATTAGTGTTGGTTTAGTCGATGGGCCGGGCGCGCAGGACGCCCTGCGCTTTCAGCGGCCGTACTTCTGCCAGAAAAATAAGATGCTAAATATAATTCATTGAAGCCTAAAAAACAAGGGATTGACACAAGAGATGTCACTTGTTAGGTAGGTATAACAACTAAGCAGGTTAAGCGTTTATGATTCATTACTATACCAATCGTGAAATATCGGAAAAACTCGAGATCAATCTCGCCCGCTGGAAACGCTGGTCCAGGTCCTTTCTCCCACCGGATCCGCTGGGGGGGATGCAATCGGGCTACGCGAGGCAGTATGCCTTTAAAGATCTGTTTAAAGTCTACTTGGGCGGTCACCTGCTGTCCCATCTGAAATTGTCCGTGCCGGACAGCCAGCAGGTGCTCAATGATTTGTCGACCTGGATGAAAAAAAATGGTTTTTTGGAATTGAATGGCGCAAATGGACCGGGAAGGCAAAGAAGCGGTCAATCCAATGGATACCGCATCTATTTTTGTCCTGTCAGGGCTTCTGGTGTCAACAAAGGATCAGGTTTTTGCTATCTCATCCGAAAAACCGTTGGCCGGCAATCGAATGAACTGACCCCCAGTCTTAACATCAAGGAAACGATTGAAGAGACCATCATTCATACCGATGCGACCGACAGCTGCTTTTTTCTTCAGGACCCGCATGTGCGCATGATCAACTTTTCACCGCTGTTCTACGCGCTGGTCAAAAAACTGGATCATTGACCCCTTCGAAATCGTACGGGCATAAGGACGATAGCTGCGCCTCAGCGATGGGGGACAGCATACCCGCGGCAACCGGCGGATCGACCCCCTGGTTTCTTAAGCCATTCAGTCGCGAAATCACCGCGGCGCCGTAGAGGAGGTTCAGGGCGACGGTTACCGTCTTACGGTTTTGCGGCGGTTCCAAAACGGACCCTTTGACCCACTCGTTGAAGGCACCCATGGCCGGACCGCACCAGATCTGATAGTCGATGACCCGATCTGGTGCGCCGCTTTTGGCCCAAAGCGACGCCCTCCCCAGATACGAGCGGAAGACCAGGGCCATTTTGTGTTTCGGATCCTTTAGCGCCCGATCAACCTGGACCGGGTCCCGTCGACTGAAATAGGCCTGTGTATGTTCCCATTCCTGCTCGAACGTGTGCTTCAGGAAGGATTCCTCCACCAGTTTTCGCTGGCCTTCCGGTACGTCTTCGAACCGGTCGTGAGTCCGATAGATATCGTAGAGCTTGGACCCACGCATGGAAAACATGGTGCCACGCTTGAGCACCTGAACCTTGACACCCATCTCGAACATGTCTGCAGCCGGTGCCATGATGACATCCGCCTGACGCGCCTCTGCCAGCATCCTTTTTACCAACGTGGAGGTGTCGGCCTCCACGCAGGATTGATTGACCGAACCGGTGAGGATGTATGCCGCCCCCATGGCAAAGGCGGCCGCGGCCGACTCAGGGGTGGCGATGCCGCCGGCAAGACCCACGCGCAAGGGCATGCCGTAACCGTGCTGCCTGGCCATCTCGTCACGAAGGGTCTTCATGGTGGGAAACAGGCACAGGGCCGGGCGGTTGTCTGTGTGACCGCCCGAGTCCGCTTCGGCGGTCAAGTCCTGTGCCATGGGTATCTGGCGGGCCATTTCTGCCTGTTCGTCGGTGATCTTGCCCTGTTTTTTGAGGCGTTGAAGGATTTTTTCCGCCGGTGGGGAAAAAAATTTGCGGGCGACCTCTTCACGGGAGACCTTGGCCATGATCCGATTGGGGCAGACGATCTTGCCCTGATCGTTTCGATGAATGCCGTGGATGCGATATTGAACCAGGGGCACCGTCAGGTCCAGGTACGCGGATGCCGAAACCAGTCGGATCCCTCTGGCCAGGTAAAGGTCAACGGTTTTCTGTTCCAAATCCATATCGCTGGGGCTGTGGATCAGGTTGAAGCCGAAGGGTCGGTCAGCCAGGTTTTTTTGAAGGGTGTCGATGGCCGATTCGATCTGGTCGATGGGTAGTCCACCGGCTCCAAAAAACCCGATCATACCGGCCCTGCCGGCAGCCTCCACCATGGCCGTCGATGTGATGCCGTTGGCCATGGCCCCGCAGACGTAGGCGAAATTCAAACCATGATCCGATTTAAAGCCAGGGTCACCGAGCGACGCCAAGGCAAGGGGCGGCGACCACCCCAACAGCCGGTAGCAGTTGGATGCCGCTTGCGTGTGCGGTCCGATGGTGGCCGTCCCTTCCTGTGCTACACCGATTTGGCCGTTGACGTCGACCACATAAAAGGGTCGCGAAAGCTGGCGCAGGGCTTCACAAAATGCCTTCTCTCCGGTTCTTGGCAAGTAATGGTCGGTTTTCCAGAACCCGTGGGGTTTCAATGTCGTATCGGTGTGGGTCAAACTGCTGCTCCCTGTTGGTGAACCGCTGTTAATGGACTTTACTTGTTTTCGACTGAATGTCTCAACGCATGTTCCCTTATCCAAGCCGCTGCTGTCTGTCAACCCGATTGAAATCAATAAATAAACCCAGTGTTTAACCGCTGAAGGCAATATTGGAAAAGCTGTCTTACGATTCGGGTCTTGTAAATACCGCTTCGTCCAGCCGATTCGAGATGATGCCAATCACCTGGCGCAAGATGCGGTCTTCAGGCAGTGAACGGGCGATGGCGGCTAGATCCCCTCTCTTTTTGGCCTGCCTGAATGTTTCGGGGTAGTTTAGATCGAATACCCAGCTGAGTTGGAGCAGTTTAAAATCATTCAGGCTTCTCATGTCCTGAAATCTTGCCATGCGCTTTTCAACAATGGCCTTGACGATGTTTTCCTCCCATCTCGGCAGGTCTGCCAGATGCTGGACGATGGCTGGTTCGGGGCGTTGGTGATGCCGGCAATAATCGGCAAACACCTTCCAGATGTCCAGTTTGTCGGCATCCCGGATCAAGCGCATGAAAACGGTGCCTGCCGGCGGTTGATCGCCTGGAAGGGCCGGGGCGTTGTGAAAGCGGATGGCGTCGATGATCGTGGTTTTTTCATCGGCCGCCAGCGTCTCCAACACGGCGGTTTGATTCAACACATCGATGCTCAAGCGTGCATGATTGGCCGATTGCCGGTCGTTGAACGTACGGAAACGGCGATACTGCTCAAAACGTCCCAGGTCATGAAACAGGCCAACCGTCTCCGCCAGGCACATCTGTCCATCGGTCAAATCGACGGAACGTCCCAGCAGGCACATGTTGTCGCAAACCCTTGCCGTATGCGCTATCTTCAGCACCAGCGGGCTATCTGTCTGCGTATCGCCCGTCAGAAAGGAGTGGGTGTAAGCTTTGAACCACGCCTTGAGGCGGATGAGTTGGTTATTTTGCATAATCGATGGTTGTCATCTGGGGTTATCCTCTGGGATGGTATTTCTTGTGGGCTTCCACCAGTTGCCGGTGGGCGACATGGGTGTAGATTTGGGTGGTTGAGATGTCCGCGTGACCCAGCATCATCTGCACGGCCCGAAGGTCGGCACCTCCTTCGAGCAGATGCGTCGCGAAGGAGTGCCGCAAGCTGTGGGGGCTGATCTTTTTTTTTATTTTTGCCAGCCGGCCATATCGGTTCACCAGGTTCCAGAAACTCTGGCGGGTCATGGCACTGCCCCGCCGGGTGACAAACAGATCCACGCTGGAACGGTTTTTCAACAGCAGCGGACGCGAGCGGTCCAAATAATCGTGGATAGCATTCAAGGCCATCCGGCCGACGGGAACCACCCGTTCCTTGGATCCCTTGCCGAACACCCTGACGAATCCTGCCTCCAGGTTGATGCCGGTCATTGCCAATCGGATCAGTTCCGATACCCGCAAACCGGCACCGTATAGCAGTTCCAGCATGGCAGCGTCCCGCAATCCCTCGGGTTGGTTCCGGTCCGGCGCATCGATCAACGCTTCTACATCACTTACGGTCAATACGTCGGGAAGGCGCAATCCGATTTTGGGCAGGTCGACCTGCTGCGCCGGATTTTTTTCGATAATTTTTTCAGCGGTCAGAAATTTGAAAAAACCCCGAAGGCTAACCAGGTGACGGGCGCGGGACCGGGCGCCCAATCCCCGGTTCCTCAGATGGATCAGGTAGGCCAGAATCAGTCCCGTGTCGATATCTGAAACGGAAGTCGTTTTTTTTTCCAGAAATCGGCCGAATCGGATCAGGTCCGTACTGTAGGCAGCGATGGTTTTTTCGCCCAGGCCTTTTTCCATGACCAGGAAGGTCTGGTATTGATCCACGCGCAAAACAAAGTCGGATGTGCCGTCCATCGTCTACACCCGTACCCGGGGGTCAAAGGGATTGGCATCGTTGAGCACTTGGGCCCCATCCGGACGGACCACGACCTGGTTTTCCATGCGTATTCCCCCCCAACCCGGCAGATAGACGCCCGGCTCCACGGTGACGACCATTCCCGCTTCCAACCGGTCATCTTTGATCGGACTCAACCGGGGGGCCTCATGAACCGCCAGGCCGGTGCCGTGACCCAGGCTGTGGCCAAATTTGCCTGCATAACCCTTTTGGTCGATATGGTCCCGGGCGATTTTATCCACCCGGGTGCCGCTGACGCCAGCCTTGATGGCGGCAATGGCCATGTCTCTGGCTTTGACAACCGTGTCAAACACTTTTTTGAAGCGGTCGTCCGGTTCACCCATCACCACGGTTCGGGTGGTGTCCGAGCAGTATTCGTTCAAACGGGCGCCCCAGTCGAAGAGGATGGGCTCCCCCCGGTTCAGCGGGCGGTCCGTGGGAATGGCGTGAGGCAGTGCGCTGTTGGGGCCCGAAGCCACAATAACGGGAAAGGACAACCCCTGCGCGCCGCTTTCGCGCATGGCTTTTTCCATGGCCCAGGCCGCCTGCCTTTCCGTCATGCCCGGGCGAATGGTATCAAGAACTTGCGAGAAGGCCTGCTCAGCCAACCGCAGGGCATTGGTGATTCGTTGGATTTCGTTTTCAGATTTGATTTGGCGAAGTGCTTCCACCATGTTCTCTGTGGGAACCAGGGTGACCGGCGACTTGTGTTTCCCCAGGGCGTCGGCGAAGGCTGAGTGATTTTTATGGGAAAGGCGCACACTCTCGAAACCGAGCCGGTGAATGCCCAAGGATTTGGCAATCTCCGGCAGCTCTTTTTCGAGGCCGCTTTTATGGCAGACAATCTCAAACCCGGCTGCCTCGGCACTTGCCTGCAATTCATAGCGGCTGTCGGTGGCCAGCACCAGGCGGCGACCGGATATGATCAGCACGCCGGCGCTTTCATCGAACTGGGAGTCCTCTGCGGTAAAGCCGCTCAAATAGTAGCGGTTCTCCTGGACCGATACCATCAGGGCGTCCAGTTTCTTTTCAGCCAGAGCCTGCCTGATTGTGGTAATGCGTTTTTGGACAATCGAATTCAAAACCACTCCTTTCGTTCGATGATGACGGGATTCCCGCTCGCAAACGATTGACAGCATTACCCCCTTTTTATTATGATTAAAACCTCTTTTCAAGCCACGCCGTCAACAATCGACTGTTTCATTTCCACTGACCCGGGCATCGCAACTGCCCGACACGATTCTGGAGGTTCGGATGAATATCGACACGCATGGTCACATCGATCAGTCCCTGTGCGGCAAACCATTGTTCGTGGAAGGCGGGAACAGCCAGGTTGAACTCGTAACCACACCGCAAATGGCTGCCGACGAGCAGGGATTGGTCCACGGTGGATTTATCTTCGGTGCCGCGGATTATGCAGCCATGATTGCGGTGAATCATCCCCATGTGGTCCTCGGGGCCTCGGATGTAAAATTTCTTAAACCGGTGCGGGTGGGTGAGACAGTGATTGCACGGGCACGGGTCCAGGAGGTCAAGGGCAAGAAATACTGGGTCTCCGTGAGTGTGACCAAAGATGGTGAGGAACTCTTTCAAGGCATGTTCACCTGTTTTGTTCTGGACAAGCATGTATTGGAATAATGGGCGCTTCACCGTTTACAGAAAGCGAAAGGAATTCAAATGAGTAAAAGAATTGGTGTCTTATTGTCAGGTTGCGGCGTTTTTGACGGTGCAGAAATCCACGAGTCGGTGCTGACCCTTCTGTTCCTGGATCGAGCGGGCGCTTCGGTTCTGTGCATGGCGCCGAATGTGGATCAACTGCATGTCATCAACCATTTGACCCAGCAGCAAGAGGATGAACGGCGAAATGTGCTGGTGGAGTCCGCCCGCATCGCCAGGGGCGAAATCCAGGATGTCGCTTCGGTCAGCGCCGACGACATGGATGCCCTGATCATTCCCGGCGGGTTCGGTGCGGCCAAAAATCTCAGTGATTTTGCGGTCAATGGCCCTGAGGCGCAGGTCCATCCACAGGTGCAACGGCTTTTGGCGGACATGGCAGGTTGTTCAAAACCCATCGGCGCCTTGTGCATTGCCCCGGCAACCCTGACGCGCGCCCTGTCCGAAAGATCCCCCCAGGTAACCATCGGCAATGATGTCGGCACCGCAGCGGCCATCGAATCCATGGGCGGGAAGCATAGGGTTTGCAGCGTGTCGGACGTTTGCGTGGATGAAAAAAACCGAATTGTCACCACACCGGCCTATATGCTGGGACCCGGTATCAAGGACGTGGCCGCCGGCATAGAAAAACTGGTCGCCAAAATCCTCTCCCTTTGCTGATCGAACGGATGGTCCCATCAGCATCTGTCGGCCCACGAACCTATATGATCTCAATTAATAGGCAAACTGACCGTACCCATTGTCCTGAATTTTAAAATGATGTACGTTGTCCAATCGGATCCGAATCCATCGTCCTGCCTGGCGTCATCTGCAGGTATGTTGCGCTCACGCTAAACGGTTAGGAACCCATGCATGAAAACAATCGTCGGAACCAGCAACCGGATGGTGCAGGTCAACCTGTCGACCGGCCAGGTAGAAGAATTCCAGGTGGATGCGAATGACCGCCAGCGTTTTCTGGGTGGCAAGGGGCTTGGGCTCAAATTGCTCTACGACCGAATGGATCCCGGCATCGATGCGCTGGGAGAGCAGAACTGGCTGGCATTCATGATGGGCGTGCTCATGGGCACCGGCGCACCGTGTTCGGGGCGCTTTTCGGCCATCACCAAATCGCCGCTGACCGGCATCATGCTGCATTCGTCCTGCGGTGGACCCTTCGGCATGGCCTACAAGACCGCCGGCTACGATGGGTTGCTGATCTCCGGCAAGGCGCCGTCACCGGTCGTGATCGATGTCGATGAAAACGACGTGCGCATTGTGGACGGCAGCGACTGCTGGGGACTGGATTCCCAAGCGGTTCAAAAACAGCTGAATCCGGATGGAAAGGCCGGTGTGCTTGCGATCGGACCGGCTGGTGAAAACCAGGTGTTGATCGCGAATGTGGCTTCCGGCCATCGGTTTCTGGGTCGCGGCGGCATGGGGGCGGTGATGGGGTCCAAAAACCTGAAGGCCATCGTTGCCCGGGGCAAAGCCTGCAAAATCGTCCCTGCCAATCCAAAGCTGTTCAATCGGACGAAAAGAAGGGCGGCCGGATATATCGAAAAAAATCCGGTGACCTCCGACGACTACCGCAACTACGGCACCAGCAGCCATGTCAACTGGTGCAACGACGGCGGCATCCTGCCGGTGAAAAATTTCCAGGAAGGCAGCCATCCCCAGGCCGATCAGGTATCTGGCCAGACCATGCGGCAGCGTTACCATGCCTCACCCAGCACCTGCAAACCCTGTTCGATCATGTGCGGGCACAAGGGCACCCATTCTGACGGCAGCGTCCACCAGATTCCGGAGTATGAAACCGTGGGCCTGCTGGGTCCCAACCTGGGCATCTTCGAACCGGACACCATCAGCGCATTCAACGACCGATGCGGCCTGTTGGGCATGGACACCATCTCCGCCGGCTCCGTTCTGGCCTGGTGCATGGAAGCCGGTGAGAAGGGCTTGATCCCCACCGGTCTGAAGTTTGGTGTTGCCGAGGGAATTGCCCAGGCACTGGATGACATGGCCTGGCGACGGGGTTTCGGCGACGAGATGGCCAACGGCACGCGACTGCTGTCCAAGCGGTACGGCGGCGCGGACTTTGCCATCCAGATCAAAGGACTGGAAATGCCCGCTTACGATCCCAGGGGCGCCTGGGGCCAGGGGCTGGCCTACGCCGTCGCCAACCGGGGTGCCTGTCACCTGTCCGCAACCACCTTTGCCCTGGAAGTGGCCTTCGGTTTTCTCAACCCATACACGACCCGCGCCAAAGCACGATTCGTCGTGTTTTTCGAAAATCTGAATGCGGCGATCAACTCCCTGCACACCTGCCAGTTTACCTCCTACGCCTATGTGCTCGAGCCGCCCATTGTCAAATATACCCCCAAATTCCTGCTGCGCCTGATCATGCAGTACCTGCCGGCCGTTGCCATCATGCTCATGGACATCAGCATCTTTTCAAAGTTCTGGCGGTCGGTGACCGGTCTGCGGTTGAACCAATGGCAGATGCTCAAAGCCGGTGCACGTATCCATGTGCTCGAGCGCACCATGAACACCGGTGAAGGAATATCCCGTAAAGACGACACATTGCCGAGACGATTTCTCACCGAAGGGCGCGGGAGTGACGCCAAAAAACGGACGGTTCCCTTGCAACCCATGCTCGATGCCTATTACCGGCTTCGGGGATATGATCCCCACGGCATTCCATCCGCAAAAACCCTGAGGCGGCTGGGAATAACACCCAAATGGGACATGCGAACCGACCCCCGGTTGCACCAATTCAAGATGATGTCACCCGGCGGCAAACCGGTCAAACGGTTATATTTATCGATCATGCTCTGGTTTATGGGGCGGGCCATCCAGGCCGCCGCCCGGGTGGATCGGGAGGTGCGCAAGGCCTTCGAGACCATCCCCGACGGATTCACCTTCGCCCTGACCGTCGCACCTGACGGTCCGGCCATGGTCGTGGGCAAGAATAAAGCCGGCAAGGTTAGCTATCTGGGCGCCAATTCCAAAGAACGGTATATCGATCTGAAGATGACCATAAAAAACATCGAGGCGGCGATCCTGCTTTTCACATTTCAGGAGGCCACGGTCACGGCAGTGGCCAGGGACCGTTTGATTGTGGACGGGGAAGTTCCCGCCGCCTGCACGGTGGTCCGCATTCTGGACATGGTTGAGGTTTTTCTTCTGCCCAGACGGCTGGCTTGCCTGGCGGTCCGGCGCTGCCCCCAGTGGCCACCCTTTCGAAAATATGTTGGCCGCGCCCTGATATACCTGCGCGCGGTGGCCGGCCTTTGATCGTGTTGCCGTGCGAATGGAGTTGTGCCTTTATCAAATTAGAGGAGTGATCGATGCGCTTGCCTGAGGCGTTTTCCTTTTCCAGTCCTTTGAAAATTAACTGCGGCAGCCGTGCGCTGGAGAACTTGCCCACTGAACTGGCCGCTTTCAATGCCAATGCACCGCTGATTCTGGCCAATCGTGACCAGGTCGGCAAAAAACGGGTCAACACCCTGATCGATGCGTTCAAGACCTCGGGATTGACGCTGGGCATCTACGATCGCCTGCCGGATCAGCCACAACCGGATTTGATGCCAGTACTGGCGCGAATCTATCGGGATGGGGGATGCGACAGTGTCGTCGTCCTTGGCCATGGTTCGGTGGTGGACACGGCAAAATGCCTGAATTTGATGGTTTCTGCAGGTTTTCAGGGAAGACTCGATGGTGCCGGCAGGGACGTTACCGACCCTGGACCACTTCGTCCTTTGATGCTGGTGGCCACGGCCGGCGGGAACGGTGATGAAGTGACCGGTTTTGCCGATGACGGAGTTCGGCGCCTGTGTTCTCCACGACTGATCCCCACGGTTGCCTTTATCGATCCGTCAATGATGAAGGATCACGATGACCGCGATGTGGTGGATGGCGCGCTGATCGCCCTTGTTCATGCCGTGGAGGCGTTCCTCGATGATACTGCCGGGCCCATGTGCCGCGCATACGCTCACACAGCCATCAGCCTGATCGTGAAACATCTGCCTGCCGTCCTTCGAAAAACCGATCGAAAAAAAAGTCTCTGTGCCGCAGTCAATGGTCAGGTGGCTGCCGGTTGTGCCTTTTTCAGTTCCACTCCGGGCCTCTGCCATCTCCTGGCCACCCGGTTGAAGGAGGGTACCGATCTTCCCCTCGGTTTTTTAATGGCCATTCTGCTGCCTCATATGGTGGCTGAAGTCGGGGTCAACCAGCCGGAGCGGGTGGGTGAACTGATGTATCCCATGGTGGGGGCGGACATTTTCGCCGTGACTGCCGCCGATCTTAAGACACCGCGCACCATTGCCCTGTTCTGGGAGTTTTTCGATGCATTAAACGCCGAATTGTCGGTCCAAATCCCGTCGGCCATCGGTGATACCGACTTGACGGGAGAACAGATTGAACGGGCCCAGTCACGGCTGGCCAGCGATCCATCCGACGATCTGGTGGCCCGAATCCTTGAGGGTGCAAGGCGCGGGGTCAGCGCGATAGACAACTGAGGTGACCCCTGGCTGAAAAATTCTGTTTTGAAAAACGCTTCAGAGGAGTCGAACATGCACGTCCCGGGCTACTACGAATTTTTTTGTCCCGTTAAAATCGTCGCCGGCCACCATGCCTTGGAAAAGATACCTCAACTGCTTAACGAATTTGGGGCTCAACGCCCCTTGATCATAACGGATAAAGGGGTCGTCGCCGCCGGCCTGGTTGATATCGTCGGCGAGGCCATTTCTCCGGTTGTCCGAATCGGTGCCGTCGCAGACGATGTGCCGCCGGATTCGGACCTGGCGGTGGTCGTTCGGCTTGCCGCGGTCTACCGGGAACGCGGCTGCGACGCGATCGTTGCCGTGGGTGGTGGCTCGGTGATGGATACGGCCAAAGGCGTCAATATCCTGGTATCAGAAAATAGCGATGACCTGATGCAATTTTCCGGTGCCGGCAAGCTTACGAGACGGTTAAAGCCCCTGGTGGCCATTCCCACCACTGCAGGCACGGGCTCGGAAGTCACTTTGGCGGCAGTGATCGCCGACCACGCCCGAAACCTGAAAATGCTCTTTACCTCCTATTTCCTGATGCCGGATATGGCTGTCCTGGACCCGCGCATGACCCTGACCCTGCCCCCGGCAATCACGGCAGCCACCGCCATGGACGCCCTGACCCACGCCGTGGAGGCTTTTACCTGCCTGGCCAAAAATCCGCTCAGTGACGCCCATGCCCTGCTGGCCATTGAATTGATTGGTAAAAATTTGCTGAAGGTGATAAACGAATCGGAAAACGCAGACGGGCGTCTTGCGCTGGCCGTGGCTGCAACCCTGGCCGGGGTGGCCTTTTCCAACGCCATGGTGGGCATGGTGCATACCTTGGGCCATTCCGTGGGTGCGGTTTGCGGGGTGCACCACGGTACCTGCATGGCCATCTTGCTCCCCTATGGTCTGGAGTACAATATGCATAAAAATGGTGATTTGACCGCCCAGTTGCTGTTGCCGCTGTCAGGCGCGCGCGTCTATGCACAGACGCCGGCGCACTTGCGGGCTGAGCACACCATTGCCGCCATACGGCATCTAAACCAGCGCCTCCACCAAGAGACCGGCGGCCGCCACGGCAGGTTTTTCAAGGAGATTACCGGTCCCGACGGCAGTGCCCGGGTGCCGGCGGATAGTATCGACGCCATCGCGGACAAAGCACTGGGAGACGGTACCATTTTCTACAATCCAGAGGAACTGGACCGCGATGACCTGATAATGGTCATGTCCCACGCCTGGTCCGGTGCGCCTCTGGATCGGAATCTCGTGAAGAAGGGCCGGCTGCAAATACGATGACCAACGGTCGAGAAGACACTTACCATCGAACCTATCCTGTTTCATGGGAACAATTGCACCGCGACGCCCGGGCGATGTCCTGGCGCCTGATCGAACTGGGTCCCTGGAACGGCATCATCGCCATCACCCGGGGCGGCCTGGTACCCGCCGCCATCATTGCACGGGAACTGGACATCCGACTGGTTGACACCGTCTGCATTGCAAGTTACGCTGGCCGACATCAGGGCCAGATTCAGGTGCTCAAATCCACGACCGGTGACGGCGACGGCTGGCTGTTGATAGACGATTTGGTGGACACGGGCAAAACGGCTAAACGGGTTCGTGAAATGGTTCCCAGGGCCCACTTCGCCACCGTTTATGCCAAACCGGCCGGCCGGCCCCTGGTCGATACATTTATGACTGAGGTGAGCCAGGATACCTGGATACTGTTTCCCTGGGACGCGGAAATTCAGTTTGCCCAACCCATTGCGGGACAAAAACAGCAGGATCAGTAAGCATGATCCCCGTATCAAGGAAGAAGGAGATTAGTGCAATGCGAATCGGGGTGGTCATTTTCATCTCAGCATTTTTGCTGACCGCTTGTGTCCATCTGGACATCAACAAAACCATCAATGCCTTAAAAAGAATTCAGCCAGGAGACTCCCAGGAGGTCGTTTTCGAGGCCCTGGGCCCGCCGGATCTTCGAAATGATATCAGCGACCAGCGCTTTGTGGCCTATTATCAGACCATGGCCGGGGATTCATCGGATTCACCGGTGACCGCCGAGTTGTGTACGCCGATCGCCTTTGAAAACGGACAGGTGGTTGCCGTTGACGGTGATATCGCCGAACGCTGGACCCGGGAGGAAGAAGCGCGTGTCCGCCTGGCGGCAATCGCCGAGGCCGAACGGCAACAGGCTGAAATGGCCGAGGCTGAGGCGCAGCGCGCAGAGGCAACGCGTCAGAAAAAAATCGAGGCCCTTGAAAACGAAGTCAAGCCGGTTCCTGGGGGCAATGCCGCCTTGAACCTGAAGCTCTACCGCCAATTGCTGGCCCTGGATCCTGATAATTCCCGGTATCAGAAAAAGGTGGCCTTTTATGAAGAGCGACTGGCCAAACAAAAAAAGGCCGAACAAGAACGCGCCGTTCTAGCCGCTAAAGCCAAACGCCGGCAGGCGTGGGATCAGGCTCGTGAGGGGCGCAACACACGGCTGAGGCAATACACCGGAAACGGCATCGCAGAGATGGCTGTGCACGACATGGGCAACGGTTCGCTGTACGTCTGGGTGAAAAATGTCGGCCGACAGATTATCACCACCCATCCCGATCATTTTACCCTGATGGACAGCGAAGACAAGGTGGTCAAGGGTGAGATCAGCGACAGCCTGGACAGCGTGTTGGAACCCGGTAGTATTTCGCACGGCAAGATTGAATACAACCCTGAGATCGAACCCAAGGAGCTGATCTTCCAAAACCGGGAGTCGGGTCGAATTTCAAAATCATTCCAGTAACCGCTACCGCTCATGATGAGAAAACCGCACGATCCGGATGGCCGGGGTGCGGTTTTTTCGTTTGAAGCAGCGGGTGGCTGGTTTATCTGAATTTGCCCGTTAACCGCAGCAACTACCATCGGTGCAAATGACTATGAAAATCAGATGCGACTTGATATAAATCACCATTGCTGTCAACCGGTTTCTGGATAAACGGCCGTCCCATGATCCATTGCCATGGGTCTACGGTATGCCCGACAAGGGAAGTCGAATGAACAGGCCCAGATATCCGATCACCCCAGCTATTCGGTTCCTGCGTGCCAAGCGGGTGGATTTTCAGCCATTCCTTTACACCTACACCGACCGCGGCGGCGCCCGCCAGGCCGCTATGGAATTGCGCATCCCTCAGCATCGGGTGGTGAAAACCCTGGTGATGGAAACCGACGATCAGTCACCGCTGCTGGTGCTCATGCATGGCGATCAGGCGGTTTCGACCCGGACACTGGCCCGTGTCCTCGGTGCGAAAAAGGTGCTGCCCGTTCGGCCTGAAAAAGCCCTGAATTGCACCGGATACCCGGTCGGCGGCATCAGCCCTTTCGGCACCCGGCAAGACATGCCGGTTTATGTGCAGGCCACTATTCTGGAAATGAAAACGATATACATCAACGGCGGCAAGCGGGGGTATATCGTGGCTGTCGACCCGATGGTGCTGTTGAAGACCTTGTCCGCCATCCCCGTTTCTGTAGCTGCTGTTCCCTGATGGCTCGGTTTTTCAGAAACCGTGTGCCCTGCGACTTAAATAGCCCATCGGAATCCGGTCTGTATGGCTTTTGATCGGCTAAGTGCTTGCCAAAGAGAGACCGGTTGCTTTATATTCGAGGCAATCTTACTTTTGGCCGATCTGCCATGAAAGGCGCCACGAGACAGCCGCGGCGAATATGGCAGGCCATCGCAACAAAGGGGAAGAAAACGCATGCCACATAGCGAACTGAAGGTCCTGGAGGGCGTCTGCCAGCGCATCAGCCTCAATATTCCTGAAAGCTGCCCGTGGCGATGGGACAAGG
>NZ_JBFELV010000056.1:0-18067 GCF_041551955.1 Desulfosarcina sp. | reverse complement strand
TTTTTTTTTCCTATTAAAAAAAAACCAGCCGTCCGGTCAGGCGGCATTCAGGCGCATCACCATGGAGACTTCCCCTTCGGACAATTGAAGCTGACGGGCAATCGTCGCCACTGCAATCCCCTCGTGGGCCATGGGCAGAATCTGGTCATAGGAGGGATGATGATTGGTCGAAACAGCTATCGCTGCAGCCTGAAATTTATCAACGGCCCCGTCCATCGACGGTTTTCTGACGACACCGCCCAGTTTTTGTCGTTCCTGTTCGATGGTACTGGCCAGGGCGGCCAATACGGAATCGGTTTTCTGGGCCATCAGGAACATCAGCGCCCGATGTTCGACATCCTGATCCCGGCAGATGGTGTTGCACCCAGCGCGATCCAACTCGCTTTCCGTCTCAGGGCTTTTTCGGACAAACCACCGTTTCACGATCCAGAATCCGATCAGCATTACGATGACGAAGACGCACCCCATGGCATAGCTGGCTTGTAGCATGTTCACCTCTTTTCCTATTGATCAACTCGCCCGATCATGCAGGCGGGTGTCCGAGAATACCGGTCAGTCCTCAAGCAATCCCTCCCGGCGCAGTTTGCTTCTCAAATGAATGATGGCCTGTGCATGGATCTGTGAAACCCGGGATTCGGTAATATCCATGACTTTGCCGATCTCCTTCATGGTCAATTCATCTGAATAATACAGGGAGACGACCAGCTTCTCCTTTTCCGGCAGCAAGTCGATATTTTGGGCGATGGTGGATTTGATCTCTTTCATCGTGGTCATGGACAGGGCGTCATCGGCATCTCCATAGGCCAAAGAGCTGGCAATCGTCGCCGTATCGCTTCGCGATGCATTCCCGACCTCTTCGAAGCTGACGAAAGAGATACTGGACATCCGTTTGACTTTATAAAACTGTTCCAGATCCATATTCATCTCTTCGGCCACCTCCTCGTCGGCCACGTCCCGACCCAATTTCTGTTCCAGCTTCACATAGGCCTTTTCCAGATCCCGGATCTTTCTTCGCGTGGTACGACCCAAAAAGTCACGCGATCGCAGTTCACTCAAGACGGCGCCCTTGATACGAAATACGGCGTAGGTAATGAATTTATTGTCCCGGGTCGGGTCGTAGCGCTCGATGGCCTGAATCAATCCGATAATTCCCACATTGATCAGGTCGTCCACCTCGATGGTGGCTGGCAGATGAACCGCGATCCGATTCACGATACGCTTCACGTAGGGAAGGTATTCGTTGATAATCTGGTCTCGCAGCAAATGGCTCTCTTTTCCAAAAATTTCTTCTCTTGATTGGGCCAGATCCATATTATCGCTCCACGTTTAGGAATTCTTCCGTTGTGCTTTATGTTTTAAACGATATCCCGCCAGATCAGTGGTCGGCTCTCCAGGCGGTGTATCATCGGCTGAGATTGAACGAGTTTATGAGCCAGTTCGGCAAAGTTTCGGCTGGCCTGGGTCATGGGGGCCAATTCGCTGACGACTTTCTGTTTGCGAACACCGGCTTTCACCTTGTCGTCGGCCAATACATTCCCAAAATACTCGATGGAGACGTCCAGAAACCGATTGGCCACCAGACAGAGCTGTCGGCTTACGTCATCGGCTTCTTTTTCGTTATTTGCCAGGTTGACGATCAGCCGGAAATGCTTCTCCTGGTATTTGACGGAAAGTATTTTCATCAATGCATATGCATCGGTAATCGACGTCGGCTCAGGGGTGACGACCACCATGATCTCATTGGCGGAGGCATTGAAATAGAGTACATTGGAGGAGATGCCGGCAGCGGTGTCGATCAACACGATGTCGAATTCGGACAGGAGCGTGTTCAGTTCATTGAATATCTCCAATTTCTGGGCGAAGGTTAACTTGGTCAGCTCCTGAATCCCCGACGAGGCGGGCAGTATCTTCAAATTACCCGGCCCGCTGATGATGATTTCCGATAATTTTTTCTTGCCTTCGACCACATGGGACAGATTGAACTGGGGCGTCAGGCCCAACAGCACATCCAGGTTTCCGAGGCCCAGGTCCGCATCGAAGATGAGCACCCGCATGCCTGACTTGCACAGGGCGTAACCCAAATTGGCGACGATATTGGTTTTGCCGACACCCCCCTTGCCGCTGGTAATGGCGATGACCCTGGCCGGTGACGGCAGCGCGGCACCCTTTTTCATCATAGACTGTCGCTGTCTTCTTTTCTGGTTCAGGCTGATGATCTGTCCGGTCTTCTCATAATTTAACATGACGGTTCGTTCTCCCCGATTACATCGCACGCGCACGCTGATGACCAAAGCCTTCCGACACCGGTTTCCTGATCATGCTGATATCGCAGCATGCCCGGCACGGTTTGAAGCCCTCGTCCATGGCTTGTTCAATGCTGTTGAAGGCGGTAATGTTCTCCGCGTTGATCCGTTTTACCGACTTGCAGGCGGGATGATGGAACAGCTCGGAATTACGATTGGCCACATAGCGGACCGAATCGCCGGTCGCCTCGCTGTATCCGGAACCTGAAGCGATCTGACCGCGTTGTCTGGAAAAAAGCGTCAACGGCCCGCCGCCGGGTGCGCAAAGAGAAGGCCTATCGGCCGCCCCAGCGGTGGCATATTCATGAAATCCATCAGTCAGATCGGCCCCGTCACTAAAAAAGGATGCCGGCAGCCCGCATTTTTTAAGCCGATTCAAACCGGCGGCCTCACCAGTATGCTCATCCATATGGGTGAGGAGCAACCGGTTCACTCCCAGGGGCGCATAAGCGGCCACACAGGCCTCAAACACCCCGTCCCGGACGGTTGCATTGGCCACCAGATGGGTCTCGTCCGCTTCGGCGATGCGGAGCAGTGAGCAGACCTCACTCATGATGGACGTGTCATTTCCGCTGATTCCGGGGGTATCGATCAAGATCACATCGGCGTCGGTCAGATCGCCTAACGCCGACTGCAGCTGCTCGGCATCGTGGACGACGCGAAGCGGCAGATCCATGATGCACGCCATCTTTGCCAGCATGGCGTTGGCCCCGATTCGAAAGCGATCGAGGCTGATCAACCCGGTCCGTTTCTTTTCAACCACCTGACAATGCCAAGCCAGCTTGGCCACCGTGGTGGTTTTTCCCGCGCCGCACGGTCCCACCAGCGCAATGACCGTCTGGGCTGCGGGGTGGCGATAAAAGGGTTCGGCGATGGGTGGGTCGCTCGGCGCGTTCGAAAACGCGTCGGCCATTGAGCCCGCCCCTGCCCCGCCAGCGCGCGTCGTCTCCGTGTCGGATGTCAGATCCTGCGACTTCGCTCCCTGCGCCGGTATCGACGCGTTTCTATCCACGGGTGGGTGCTGTGCCTCAGAGGTCGTTTGCCGAGACGAAATCGACCGGAATCTCCGGGCAGCATGCATGGCGGGCGCAGGCGGCGTCGATAATGAAACCCGATCCGTTTCCATGTCCGTATTCAAATGCGTCGACAACAGTCCCGAAAAATCGTTGTTTTGACCGCCCTCCTTCACGGGGTAATCGGTGGCCGCGGTAATCTCGACACTCTTTTTTCTCAAGGCACTGAAAAAGCCGCCCGGTCGAACTTCCTTGGCCGACAGAATCACGGCATCGTCGCCAAACTCGCGTTTCACCAAACGAAGGGCTTCTGTCATATCGGCCGCTTCAAAGCGCTTAATCTGCATCTGAGGCCTCCACGGTTCCAACTATTTGTATCTTGGCGCTGCTGACGATCTCATCATAGGAAAGAACAGCCAGTCCAGGGATGAAACGGTCAGCCAGCTTTTTAAAATGGCTCCGGATCTGGGCTGAGCAGACGAGCAGGGGTTGAACACCCAAGGATTTATAGTCCTCCATTTTAACGCTCATGTCGTCCATGATGGATTTTGCAAAGGCGGGGTCGATGGCCAGAAAAGATCCCTGATCGGTTTGCTGAAGCGACTCGGCGACCTTTTTCTCAACCCGCTGATCCAATGTGAGCACATGCAGCTTGCCATCGTCCGCCTGATAAAAACTGGTAATCGTCCTGGCAAGGGATTGACGCACGTGTTCGGTCAGGACCTCCAGTTTTTTGGTGGCGGGAGTCCAGTCTGCCAGGGTTTCCAAGATAGTGAGCAAATCCCGAACGGGAACCTGTTCCTGCAGAAGATTCTGAATCACCCGGACCACCCCTCCTAAAGACATGAGATTGGGAACCAGTTCTTCCACCACCTTGGGATGACTGCCTTTGATGCTGTCGAGCATTTTCTGGATTTCCTGTCGGCCCACCAACTCGTGTGCATGGCGCCGGATCACATCGGAAAGATGGGTGGTCATGATCGTGGCCAGATCCACGACCGTATATCCTTTTGAATTGGCATCTTCACGGGCCGCCGGGTTGATCCAGAAGGCCTCCAGTCCATAGGTGGGCTCCCGGGTGGCGATGCCGTTGATCTTCGCATCGGCCTTACCCGAATTCATGGCCAGGAGATGGTTGATCATCAGGTCGCCGTTGGCGACTTCGATGCCTTTCAACAATATGGAATAGGCACCCGGTTTGAGTTTCATGTTGTCCTGGATATGAATGGACGGGACCACGATGCCGATCTCCTGGGCGATTTGCCGCCGGATGGATTTGATGCGCTCGAGCAGCTCCCCGTCCTGCTCCACATCCACCAGTGGAATCAGGCCATAACCGACTTCGAGGGCCAGCACATCGATGGGTGGCAAGGGTTTGAAAGCTTCCGGCGGTTTTTCTTCGACCTTTTTGATTTGTTCCAGGGCGATCTCACGCGCATTTTCTTGTTTTTTCCGGTCGGTTTGAAAGACCAGATAGGCCACCAATCCAGCCGTAGCGGATAAAATCAAAAACGGAAGGGTCGGCATCCCGGGAACCAGACCGAAACCAAAAAGGATGATCGATGCGACCACGAAGGCCCGGGGTTGAACCAGCAGTTGGCTCCCGATTTCAAGCCCCAGATTTTTTTCGGCGCCGGCCCTGCTGACGACGATGCCGGCAGCGGTGGAGATAATCAGCGCGGGGATCTGGCTTACCAATCCGTCGCCTACGGTGAGCAGTGTGTAGGTTTGGGCGGCATCGACGAAGTTCATCTCTTTTTGGAACACCCCAATGGCCAAGCCTGCCAGGATATTGACAAAGGTGATGATAATGCCGGCAATGGCGTCGCCGCGCACAAATTTATTGGCACCGTCCATGGCACCGTAGTACTCGGCCTCGCGGCTGATCTGGCTGCGGCGCTCCCTGGCCTGGGCCTCATCGATGAGTCCGGCGTTCAGGTCGGCATCGATGCTCATCTGCTTGCCGGGCATGGCGTCCAGGGTGAACCGGGCGGCCACTTCGGCGATTCTGCCGGCGCCTTTGGTGATCACCATGAAATTGATCACCACCAGAATGATAAAAACGATGAATCCCACCAGATAGTTGCCGCCGACCACAAAGTGCCCGAAAGCCATGATCACCTTGCCGGCGGCCTGGGTCCCCTCGCTGCCATGCAGAAGAATCATTCTCGTGGAGGCCACGTTCAAGGATAGCCGGAACAGGGTGGACAACAACAACAGCGAAGGAAATGAAGACAGATCCAGTGGTTTTAGGATGTACATGCCCACCAGAAGAATGACCAGTGACAAGGTGATATTAAAGGAGAGGAACAGATCGAGAAGGAGTGCCGGAATGGGAATGACCATGACCATGAGAATGGACATGGCGGCAAATCCCATCAGCACATCGGAATTGTTGGCGACAAAGGCGAACTGGTTTACATGCTGTTTGCGTTCGGCAAGTTCCATGATGCGGTTAGACGCTCCTTGATAACTCAATCGTAGTCAGGCAACATGGAAATAGCACATTTCATGCCTATTCCATGCTTATCGACACTTTCTGCCGGAACGACCCTCAATCCAAATCGAAGCTTTCGTTTATATTATAAATTTTATCTTTCCATTTTATTGCGGGACAGTTCCATTCTTGAATCGACCGATGAAAAACGGCATGCGGTCAAGCAAAGCGTCAATATATTGTCCCGGGAAAACAAACACATTCAAATCGGTTGAACCGCGTCAGCGAGCGCCTTCGCCGCGGCTTGTCGGAGCGAAGCAAAGATCCCGCTCATCGGGGCCGCGGGGAAGGTTCAAATCCGGCATGCACGGATGATCAGGGGGTGACGAGACCTTTAAGGCGGAAGACATAGGCGAGAATTTCCGCGATGGCCCGGTATAGTTCTGCAGGAATAAAGTCGCCGATCTCGGTTGATTTGAAGATGGTTCTGGCCAACGGTTTGTTCTCCACCAGGGGGATGTCATTTTCGATGGCGATGGCTTTGATCTTCTGGGCGATGAAACCGGCACCCTTGGCCACGACGGTGGGTGCGTGCATCCCTTCTTCATACTTCAGTGCAATGGCCAGATGGGTGGGGTTGGTAATGACCACGGTGGCTTCAGGCACCGCCTCCATCATCCGCCGCCTGGCCATTTCCCGCTGGACGGACCGGATTCTGGCCTTTACTGACGGATCACCTTCACGCTGCTTGTATTCGTCCTTGACCTCCTGTTTGGTCATTTTCAAATCCTGCTGGTGCTGCCATCGGGTGTAGGCGAAATCAAGCGCGGCCATGAGAAAAAGGACCATGCAGGTATACAGGCATATCTGGAATGACACCTGGCCGATAAACCGGATGATGTTGCCAATGCTCAACTGCATCAGCCCGGGAATCTGATCCAGATAGCGATGGATGACGATATAGGCGACGCCGCTGATGATCACGAGCTTGATGATCGATTTAGCCAATTCCACCAGCGATCGGAGCGACATCAGCTTCTTGAGACCACTGATGGGATTGAGTTTGGCCAGATTGGGCGATAGTTTTTCTCCGGTAAAGAGAAAACCGAACTGAGCGACATTGCCAAGCACCGCGGCGGTCATGACCGCCAGCATCAGTGGGACAAGGACGACGATGCCGTTGAGAAAAATTTCCAAAAACAAGGTATGCATGGTTTCGGGTAACATGCTCAGGGTGCCGGCCCGTTGATACATGGCGCGCATGACCTCTGTCAGCCGCCCGAGCATCCATGAGCCGGCAAAAAAAAGAACACCGAGGCTGCCGGTGAGGATCAAGACGGAAGGAATCTCCCGGCTTTGAGCCACATTTCCCTTTTGACGGGAATCGGCAAGCTTCTTGCCGGTGGGCTGTTCGGTCTTGTCCTGACTCTGTTCACCGGCCATGGGTCACCCTGCCAATGCCATCAACCGTATCAGATCAAACAATGTCACCTGATAGGATGAAAACAGATCGATCAAATAAGCCGTGAGATAAGGGCTGACCATCAGCAAAAAAACCAGCCCGATGACGATTTTCAACGGCATGGCCACGATGAAAATATGAATCTGGGGAACGGTTCTGGCCACCATGCCAAGGGCGACGCTGACCATCAGCATGACCGCGATGAGCGGGGCGCCGACTTTAACGGCCACGACAAACATGTTGGCGGCCAGCTGCATCATCATTCCAATCAGTTGCGGGCCGATATGCATGGACAGGGGCGGCAGGATGGAATAGCTGTCCACCAGGGCGGAAAAGAACATATGGTGGGCGTTGATGGCCAAGAATACAAGCATGGCCGTCAAATTGTAAAACTGCGCCAAAATGGGGATCTGAGCGCTGGTGGCCGGGTCCACCACATTGGCCACGGCAAAACCCATCTGATAACCGACGATCTGCCCGGCCAGTTGAATGCCGGCGAACAGCAGCTTCACCGAGAGCCCGATGGTCACACCAATGGCGATTTCGGAAAAAACACCGATGACAAACGTCATCAGGCTCAGATCCCTCACGGTGACGACGGTATCCACCGCTGGGAGCAGCAGGATGCTCACGGCAAGGGCAAGCCCCGCTTTGAACACGGCCGGGATGGTGCCGGCATCCAGAACCGGTGCACTGAAAACGATGGCGGCAACCCTGAGAAAAATCAGCATCCCCCCGTAGAATGCGTCGACGGGGATATTAAGCGTCGCCATGGTCGTTTTCCATGATCACCGGATGTACGTGGGCAGATTGATGAAAAGGTTCTGCGTATACCCGATGATAATTTTCAGCATCCAAGGGAAAAAAAACAACAGCGCCAGGGCGACGCCTAACATTTTGGGCACAAACACCAGGGTCATTTCATTGATCTGAGTGGCAGCCTGGAACATGCTCACCAGCACACCGGCAATCAAGCCCACCGCCAGCATGGGTGAGGCGAGATAGATGGCTGTCTTGATGGCCTGCATGAAGAAACCGGTTATAAATTCAGGGGTCATGGGCGTTGCTCCTTCAGGAAAAGCTTTTTACCAGTGATCCGACGATCAGGTGCCAACCGTCGGCAAGCACAAAAATCATCAGCTTAAAAGGCAAAGAAACCATGATGGGCGGCAGCATCATCATGCCCATGGAGAGCAGTACACTGGCCACCACCATGTCGATGATCAAAAAAGGTACGTAGAGCATGAAACCGATCTGAAAGGCGGTCTTTAACTCACTGATGATAAAAGAGGGAATCAGCACGGTGGTGGGGACCTCGTCGACGTTGGCCGGACGCTGCATCTTGGCCACGTTGACCAGTAGGGCCAGGTCCTTTTCACGCGTCTGGGAAATCATGAAATTGCGGATGGGCACCAGCGCCTTGTCCAGGGCCTGGGTCTGATTGATCTCCTTGGTGATGAGCGGCTGGAGGGCGTCCTGATTCACCTGCTGCCAAACCGGGGCCATGACGTAAAACGTCAGGAAGAGCGACAGGCCGATCACCACCTGGTTGGGCGGCAGCTGGTTGGTTCCCATGGCCTGGCGAAGCAGCGAAAAAACAATGGCGATGCGGGTAAACGAGGTAAGCATGATCAGGATCGACGGCGCCAGAGAGAGCACCGTCATGAGTAGAAACAACTGCATGACCACAGCCACCTGGCCCTGATCACCCTCCTGGTCCAGACCGATGCTGATCAACGGTGCGGGCGTCTGCCCCCACGCGCTGCCGGGCACGGCGGCAACACCGATCAGCATGACAACCAGCAGGCCAATCAGGACGGTTATTTTATTTCTCCGGTGCCGTTTATGGTCCTGCCGCAGGAGGTGCGTCTTTATCACCGGTCTTCCTTTCTCTTGAACCCGCTGCCCATTTTTTTCAATCGATCGGACAGCATCGGCCCGAAAGATGTCGGTGTACCCGGTGGGGTCTCCTGCTGGACGATATCTTCGTCCAGCGTATCCAGCAGATTGATGCGATCACCGGAAATGCCCAGGACCAGCACTTTTCCCGGTACGCGAACCAGAGAAATGGTCTTTTTGACGCCCATGTAATGGCTTTCCAACACCTGTATCCGTTTCCCACCGGCAACACCCATTCGTTGGCTGTTCAGCCGCCTGATCCCGTATAAAAGGAAAAGAATCATCGCCAGCACCACACCCAGCGAGGCGATCATTTTCAAACCGGCGGTAATCATGTCGGGCGTCCCGTTCATCCTAGTTTCTCCACCCGTTCGACGGGACTGATCACTTCGGTAAGACGGATACCGTACTTTTTATTCACCACCACGACATCACCCTTGGCAACCAACCGGTTGTTGGCCAGTATGTCGAGCGTGCCGCCGGCCTCCTTGGGCAGTTCAATGACCGATCCCTGGCCCAGTTTGAGTAGATCATTGATCAGCATTTTCGTTCGCCCCAGCTCGATGGTAATGGCTAAAGGGATGTCCAGCAGCAGGTCCAGGTTGTCATTTACCCCCGCAGGCCGCTTGGCACCGCCGCCGGAGGGCTCAACCGTTCCAGCCGGTGCGGCTGGCGAACCCGCTGGGTTACCGCCAGGGGCGAACCCGGACGATGAATGCTTCTTTTTCTCTGCCATCGATTATCCCTTTCCCTGGTCATGATCGATCACTTCGGTGATCTGAACGGCCTTGCTTCCTTTGACGACCCCGGGCATCCCTAAATATTTGGGAACGCGTTCGATATTCACAATCACGTTGTTTTGTGGGCCGGTGTTTAACCGCAGAATGTCATCAACCTCGAAATTTAAAATATCCTCAACCGAATAGACGGTTTTGCCCAATTCAGCGACGATGTTCACTTCGGTGCGTCCCAGCAGTTTGCGTATCTCGTCACCAAATGAACTGGCCCGGTCTTTTTCCCGAAGATAGCTTGAACTCAACTGCTCCTTGATGGGTTCGAGCATGAGATACGGCAGGCACAGGTGAATATTGCCCGAAAACCCTTCCGTATTGATGGCGAAGACCACGATGACGAGTTGATCGCCTGGATTGACCAGATAAACGAACTCCGGTTTGGTTTCTATTTTGCGCAATCCCAGACGGACACGATAAGCGGCTGCCCAGGCAGTTTCCAGATCTTTGAGCACGGCCATGGCAATCCGCTGGAGCATCCGGCGTTCGATCAAGGTGAATTCACGAATTTTTTCCATCGGTTTTCCATCGCCGCCGAACATACAGTCGATCAGGGAGAAAACCAGGTTGGGTTCAAAGGCCATGAGCGCAGACCCGATCAGGGGCTCCATGCCGAATATGACAAATCCGGTGGGATTCGAAAAAGCCTTGATGAAGTCCCCGAATTTGACGGTTTCCCGTGAGATGGCCTTTACGGTGATGGTCCGTTGAAAGAGGCTCGACAGGGATCCTTGGAATAAATTGACAAACTTGTCGTATACTTCTTCCAGGGCGTCGAACTGTCCGCGTTGCATGATGTCTTGGGCGGTGAGGTCATAGGAACGAACCTCGACGGCGACCTCGGGTTTCTCTTCGGCGACATCGATCTCTCCGCTGTCCATTGCCGAAAGCAGCGCATCGATCTCCTCTTGTGACAGGATCTGGTCGGCCATGGTCGATTCCTATTGAACGACAAACTCAGTGAAGTAAATGTTGTTCACCCGGCCCTTGGTCATCAGGGTATTGATTTTTTCCATGACTTGGTTTCGCAGGGCTATTTTACCGTCGGTGGTGCTGACATCGTCGTAGGTCTTGGTGGGCAGGATCATCAAAACGGCATCCCGAATTTGCGGCAGCCGGCTTTCAAGCGTGGCCACCGATTCCGAATCGCTGAGCTCTAAAGACATGGTGACCCGGAGGTATCGTTTTCCACCGTTGTCCGCCAGGTTCACGATCATGGTGTCCAGCGGATACAGGGGGCCGATGTCATTTTGTTCTTCTTTAACGGGCATCTCGGCAACCTTCGACGGGTCAAGGGGAACCTGGGAAATCTTGTTCCAAAGGATGAAAAAGCCAGCACCCACCATCCCCACAAAGAGAACAGCTACCGCCATGATGATGATCAACACTTTTTTCGACATTCGTGACCCTCCGCCGAATGGTTATCAATATCTCGATAATACTGAATGAAGGATTAATGATGATCAGAATAAGCATGTTGCATGCCATTTTATTTCACATCGTTGAGGAATCGGCAGGTTCGAAGAAATGCGGGCACGCTGGGCGATGGGCGCCGGTTGGACCGGTCCGCACGGCACCAGCGCCCCTAAAACCAATGCGCAACCCCGGCGTGAATAAAAACGAGGCGCTGTGGGGACCGGGAAGCGCAAGCAGAGTGTCAATAATCGCGGGAAAGAGTCAAGGCGTTGACAGCAGACGATCGGCCGCATGCAACGATGAAAATCAGCCCAGCGGCCAAAAATAAGAAGGTCAGCCGGCTGTGGACAATGCCGTAAATCGTAATTGCCCACAACCGGCGTGCTTAGGTGTCAGGGAGGTTAGCGCTTGATGTTCAGCAGTTCGGCCAGGATCTCGTCACTGGTGGTAATGACTTTGGAATTGGCCTGAAAGGCCCGCTGAGTGGTGATCATCTCGACAAATTCGGTGCCCAGGTCCACGTTGGACATCTCGAGGGTGCTGGGAGCAATGGATCCCATCCCCGCGGAATTGGGCGGACCGATAAGTGCTTGACCGGAGGCCAGAGACTCCGCGTACAGGTTGCTGCCCTGTTTGCCCAGGCCCGAATAACTGGCAAAGTCCGCCAGGGCGAGCTGCGCAAAAGGGATCATCGAACCGTTGGAATAGATGCCGGTAAAATAGCCATCCTCGTCAACAGACACCGATTGCAGGCTTCCGGAGGGATATCCGTCCTGGCTTTGGGCGGTCTTGCTGGATTCCGAGCTGTAGCCGGTAATCGTACCATCGGAAACACCGGCAGCATCGAGATAGTTCCAGTTGATCGTCATGGGTGACGTGGCCGGATCGATGCCGGTCAACACGATGGTTGGGTTCGCATTCGGTGGTACGCTTGTGGCCGGGTCCAGATTGCCGTTCGCGTCAAATTGAATGGAGCCGGTGGATGCACATGCAGCCAGCGGATTGTCGTGACTCACGTTCACCGCCCAGTCCCACCCTGCTGCCGTGCGAGTGAAATCGACATCCAACACCGCTTCCGACCCCAGTGAGTCGAATGCGGTGATGGAACTCGTAAACACATCCCCGACGGCGGCATCACTGTTCAGGTTCATTCCAAAAGTAATATTTTGGGTGATGTTGGGCGCGCTGGTGCCGTTGGGCAGGACAATGTCACCGATGCTGCCAGGCGCACCGGTGGCCGGATCGAGCGAATACCCCTGGACGATGAAGCCATCCGGGGTGACCAGATTCCCATCCTTGTCCCACTCGAACTGGCCGGCCCGCGAGTAATAGGAAATGCCGTTGGTGGGATCGTCAACCATGAAAAGGCCTGCACCGTTGATGGAAAGATCCGTCGCACTGTTGGTGTTTTCCAGGGAACCCGCCTGCCACTGGGGATTCACATCGTTTAAGGTCACACCACGCCCGATCTGAAGGTTGCTCTGGCTCAACGATGCGCTGAAGATGTTTGCAAAGGAAACCCGTGATGCCTTGAAACCAGTGGTATCGACATTGGCGATATTGTCGCCGCTGACCGCCATGGCGCTGGTGTTGGCCTTCAATCCCGAGATGCCTGAGTACAGTGAACCGATCATGGTCTTTCTCCTTTTTGGACGGTTTTGTTGACAAACTATTCTGGTTGGTCCCCCGTTTCCTCGATGCGGATCACCGAGGAAATGGGAACTTCATGGTCGTTGATCAATAAATTCGTGGCACCGGTTTTATAATCGACACCCGTGACGATACCGGTGGTGTAGCTGCTGGAGCTGACGATGGCGCCATCGGTGTTCATGGCCATGACGGTAAATGTGTAAGCGCCGTCGGCAACGGCCGCACCATTTGAATCCCGGCCATCCCACGCCACCTGTTGTTCCCCTGCTTGTCGGGCGCCCGCCGGGATATCGGCTACGAATCCCCCGAAACGGTCATAGATCTGGATGTATACACTGTCCGCGTCGTTAACCAGATCAAAGCGAATGGGGTCGGATGTTCCGTCGTTGACACCGAACAAACTGCCGGTGGCGGTGATCGTTTTGCCGATGAATCCGGACGACTGGATGTTGTTCAGTGTGGATTGATAGACTTCAAACCCGTTCAGCGTGGCCTCGATGTTCTGAAGCTGCTCGAGGGAGCTGAACTGGGCCAGCTGGGCGGTGAACTCGGTGCTCTCTGCCGGGTTCAGCGGATCCTGGTGCTGCAGCTGGGCCACCAGCAGTGTCAGAAAGTCGTCCTTCCCCATCACGCTGTTGTCCTGCGTCGTTGGGGTGCTGGCTTGACTGTATACATCGGATACACTCATGACTGTCATGGTCCTTCACCTCCGGGAATAATCGTCTCGTCCTCGGGGCCGCCTGTGCCTTGATCAGGCAAAGTAGTTGACCCCATCACGGTTGGGCTGAACATCGTCGGGGGTATTGCCGCCTTCCCGATTCAAGGTTTCCGGGTCCTGCTCCTGCTGCTGTCGCCGGCCGTTTTGAGAAAAATGGTGCTTAAACATCCCTGCAAACTGCTCGCGGCTGTGCTGTTGATTCCCATCCGGGTTGACCATGACCTCGAATTTGTCGATGGTCAGCCCCTGGCTGTGCAGTTCCGCTTTCAAATGGTGCAGATGGGTTTCGATGATCTCCTTGACCACCGGGCGGTCGGTCATGATGCGCACCACCAGTTGTTCCTTGTCCGCGGCGATATTCATCTGCACGTTGCCGAGAAATTCGGGCTTCAGTCGGATCTGAATTTCCGACCGACCCTGAATGGAGCGCATGGCCGCCTTGTCGACGATCTGATCCATCACCGAGGTCTGGAATGTTTTTACCGCTGTTTCTTCCGTCCGCGTCAAGGCCGTCGCCTGGCCGGCGGCCGGCTTGACGGACAGGGTGGTCTGCTGGTCACCGGCCATGGCTTTGGCCGTGTCCTGAAATGAGGGGTGGGGTTTGGCCTGTTCAGCCAACGTGTGTTTTGCAGCATCCGATGTCTGGCCTTTTGGCCACGCCTCTTCTTGGTCATCCACCAGTTCGACTCGCGGTGTCGGCTGGTGTGGGTCCTTGCCCCGGAAATCGGCCGTATCATCCTCTGGGTGAGCCGACCCTTGACCGGTTAAACCCGTTACCATGGATTGAAAATCCTTGGCCTGACCGGCAGCGGGTTGCAGGTGGAGGGTTGCGGGATGGTTCGCTTTTCCAGCGATTCCCGGGCCGGTGGGCAATCGCTCCTGAATCGACCGGTTGGTGTGGGCTTGCCCTTCGTCTCCGGCAGACGCTGCCGGCTTGAATAAAAAACGCGCGTCTTTCTTTTCAACACTTTCTTCCGGCCGGTTTTCAGCTATCACCGGTTCAGGCGAACGCGCTTTAATCTGGCTGTCATCGACCATGCCGACCTGGGCGGAAATACCTGAGGCGGCGGGTTGGTGTTGTCCACGTGCAGGCGTGTTTTCTTTCATCGGGCTGTCATCGACGATGCCGGCCTGGGCGGGAACGCCCGGGACAGCCGATGGAATCGGAGGGACCTCGACGGCGGCGTTGACGGTAGCCCCCCCTGCCGGCGGGTTTTGCTTTGCAGCCACCATTTCTATAATTTCGGGCAGCACGTCCCGGGTGGGCGTGTCGGCTGCATGGCTGTGCTGATGATGGGCGATCAAGGCATTGATCGTCCCCTGTTCAAGTGGGACGCCTTCCTTGTCGGGGCTGCCGCCGTTCAGCGAATGGGTTGCCGGCTGATCCTGCGGGAATTGATCCTTTATGTCGGCCATCAGGGCCTGCAAGTGATCGAGGAGGTCCAGATCCGGGTCAACGGCATTTGGTTGACTATGGTGGCCGCGCTGGCCGTCAACATCCGCGCCGGCAGCGTTATCCATGAAATTTTGCACCCATGCCAGGAAAGAACGGGTGTTATCATCGGCAGACAACATGGTTTCGTCCACGAATGGCAGGCCGTCGAGGCCTTTCCCGATTTTACCGGGGTTGTCACCGAATCCGGACGCCAAACCGGTGACCGCTTGCATGAATCCGCCGAATGGGTTCATTGGCCCTCTCCGCTTTTTTGAATGGATTTTCTGACAAACTGATTGATCGCCATCTCATCGATGAAGTTCATTTCTTTTTTCAGCAGCATCTGATTGTATCGCTCGAGGCTTTGATCCTTGAGTTTCTCCAGGATCTGGCGCTTTTTCATGGCTTCGAGCACCGCATCCTGTTTTTTGGATTCCCGTTCCCTGATCTCGCTGACTAGCTTCCCCTGCCTGGCGATGCGGTCGGATAGCCGTTTAAGATAGGCATGGTAAGCCACCACCTGATCACTGGAAATACCCCTCGCCTGCTCCTGGTTCAACGCCGTGTGTGTGTCCATTTCTTTTCTTTCGAGCATTTTCATGCGCTGTTGGACCGCCATCAGTTGCTGGCGAATCTCGGCAAGATCTTTTTTCAGTTTGTCTTCGACAAATTGACGGTGATCGAGAACCGTCTGCATGTTGAACCTGTACATGGTTATCCTATTACCTGAGTCTGCATCGGGACGGTTCGAACGGTGGTTCCTCCGACACATCTAACCGGTCTACGCCCAACTCTTATAGCAACCACTATGCCAGTTCTTCTATTGGCGCATCTGTTTGTTTTTACGCCTGTTTTTCAATGCCATGCCCCGATGAGAGGTGTCGCGACAACCGCAAGGTGGGCAACTATTTCCGCCACCGGCGTTTTTTTCCGGGGACCGGAAAGCCCTGGAAAAGAAAGTCATTATTTCATCATGCATTTCAGGGCATCCAGACTCTCCTCAAACGTCGACGCTTCGTGGATGCCCTGTCTAAGATATTGATTGATGGGCTCGATCATCTGGATGGCAAAGTCGATTTGGGGATTGCTGCCTGGCGCATAAGCGCCGATGTTGATGAGGTCCTCGGCCTTTCGGTAGGTCGCCAGGACTTCCTTGATCCGGCCGGCGTGGTGTTTGTGATCAAGATCGGTAATGTCTTCCATCACCCGGCTGATGCTCTTTAATATGTCGATCGCCGGATAGTGATTTTGGTTGGCCAGATCCCGGGTGAGCACGATGTGCCCGTCGAGAATCGAGCGCGCCGCATCGGCGATGGGCTCGTTCATGTCGTCGCCTTCCACAAGAACGGTGTAGAGCCCGGTAATTGTGCCTCGATGTGACGACGTGCCCGCCCGCTCCAGCAATTTGGGAAGCAGTGAAAATACCGAGGGGGTGTATCCCTTGGTGGTGGGGGGCTCGCCCAGGGACAGGCCGATTTCCCGTTGAGCCATGGCCAGTCGGGTAACCGAATCCATCATCAGGTTGACGTGGTTGCCCTGGTCCCGGAAGTACTCGGCAATGGTGGTGGCGATGAATCCCCCCCGCAATCGTACCAACGGAAGATGGTCTGACGTGGCGACAACGACCACGGATTTCTTGAGCCCCTCCTCTCCGAGGTCCTTCTGGATAAACTCGTTGAGTTCCCTGCCCCGCTCGCCGATCAGTGCAATGATGTTCACATCTGCCGAGGTGCGCCGGGCAATCATTCCCAGCAGGACGCTTTTGCCGACGCCGGAACCCGCAAAAATACCCATCCGCTGGCCGCAACCCACCGTCAGCAAGCCGTTGATCGCTCGGACACCCAGATCCAGTGGCTGCTGGATGCGGTTTCTCAGCAGGGGGTTCACCGGATGGGCGTATAGGGGATACTCGTCGTCAGTCTCGATCGGCCCTTTTCCGTCAATGGGATTGCCCAACCCGTCGATCACCCGGCCAAGCAGCGCCCTGCCCACACCCACATGCGCCTTTTCTTTGCGCGCCTCCACCTTGCATCCGGGCCCCAGGGTTCGAATATCTTCCAAAGGCATCAACAATACCGAGTCTTCACGGAACCCCAACACTTCAGCGCTGACCTTGCCGGCTCCGCCCTCGGTGGTGATGTCGCATACACATCCGATTTGGGCCGCCGGTCCACTGGCCTCGATCACCAGGCCGACGATTTTTTGTACGCGTCCGTTGGCCCGCAAGGGGACGACTGAAGATAACATGTCATGGTATTTGTCGACGCAGAATGGTTGGAACATGATTTCGGGCCTAGCCTTTGGTGGCGGGTTTGGGCAGTTGTTCGTTCAGCAGGTCTTCGATGATCTTGATCTGTTGATCGATCCGTGCATCCAGGTCCCCGAGCTTGGTTTCGATTATGCAACCGCCCCGGAGGATCGCCTCATCCGCTTCGAGACGCAGATGCGCCCCAAAGTCATCCGCAAGGATTAATTCCTGCTTAAAGCCGTTGACCGTGTCGATATCCTGTGGATTCAGTCTCACGGTCAGGTGACGGGTATCGACCACCTTTTTCATCGCCGCTTTAAGCACGTGGTGAATGACCGGACCATACTCGGCTTCATGGCCGATGACCTTTTTGGCGATCGCCAGCGCCAGCCGAACCGTTTCCGTCTCCATCCGATCGACATCCTGCTGTCGAACGCGAACGATCTCTTCCACCGCACGCGCCAGTGCTGCAGCGCCTTGATCGACCGCTTCCTGTTGTTCAGCGATGGCCTCGGTCCGACCCTGGTCCCTGCCTTTTTTAAAGGCCGCTTCAGTCAGTTGTTGAATCTGTTCCTTGTCATGGTGCTGCCCGCCCGCGGCGGAACAGTCATCCTTTCGGTCAAGTGCACCACTGATAAATTGCCCGCGGGTGGATGCCGCTGACCCGCCATGCTCTTGACTGCCGGGAATCTCAG
>NZ_JBFELV010000055.1:0-18097 GCF_041551955.1 Desulfosarcina sp. | reverse complement strand
GGCTGCATCCGCAGCACCGGCTCTTATTTCAACCCCTTGAAAATAATAGAGGATAATGTTTTTTTATCAGGCGGTTAAACCAAGCCTCCAGAAGTTGGCCTGTACTTACCACACGCCGTCCATATGTCAAGCCCCCAGGCCCATTGAAGCGCGCTGTTCATCCTGACCCTCGAGACGCTATCAGAGTCGATATCCGATGGCGTAATAGTCGATGTCCTCCGGATGAACGTGGACTTCTGAGATGGCCTTGTCCCGCACCGATATGCCGGAACGGTGCACCGACTCCGGGTCTCCGGATACCAAGGGGTGCCACGCGTTCAGGTCCCTGCCTTCAGACAACCGCCGATAGGCACAGGTTCTGGGCAGCCAGCGCAGTCGGGCGATCTGTTCCGCGGTCAGCACCAGGCAGTCGGGCACCAGCGTGGTCCGGTTGCCGTAATCGCGACAGCTGCACGCCTTAACGTCCAGCAAGTAACAGGAGACCCAGGTGTAGGTCACTTTGCCCGTTTTGCCATCCTGAAATTTTTGCAGGCAGCAGCGACCACAGCCGTCGCACAGGGACTCCCATTGCTCACGGGTCATCTGCTCCAAACGCAACACTTGCCAAAAGGGGGGGGCGACCGCCTGAGGGATGGGGCGCAGGGGATGCATTTTCATGGGTGTCGATCCTTTTTTTCCATACCCCGTTGCCTTAGCATGATTCGACTCGGTCGAAAAAGGAAAATCCATGGTCGATTGCTTTTGGCGCAGGAAGGCTTACGTTTTTAGGCAACTTTATGTCACATCCGCCTGCCGGATACCCCGGCACGGGTGGGGATAACAGGAGAAACACGGTGAGAGGCCAACCGATACCACTTATATGCTTTGCCCTGAACTGCCTGTTGGTCTGGGCTGGGATGCACGGCATCGCCGGGGCAACCATGCCGACCGGTTCTATGGCGCACCACGATCTGACCATTCGTCTGTTCCCCGAAAAGTCAGAACTGGAAGGCCGGGACCTGATCCGCATCCAGAGGCCGGAAAAAGGCACCGTCCACCTGCTTCTTTCGCCTCGCACCCGCATCCATAGCGTTCGAATTGACGGCCACGATCACCCCTATTCATTTAACCGGGGAAGGATGACCGTGAACCTGGACCGAAGCCAATCGACCCTGAACGTGGATTTGAGCATCGAATACACCTGCCGGTTCGACGATCCTGCGCCGGTTCGCCCGGTCAACACCGACAACCCGGGGTTTGGTGTCAGCGGTACGATCTCCACTTCGGGCACCTTTCTCCTGTCTGGCGCGGGCTGGTACCCTCACGTGGCTGATGCCAGGCAGTCATTTGGGCTGACCGTGGATGGACCAGACGACACCGTAGCGGTCACCGCCGGCCGGCTCCTGGGCATCGACCGCCGGGGCGCAAGAACCGTCAGCCGTTGGCGAATCGACAATCACCTCGAGGGACTGAGCCTTTCCGCCGGCCCTTATGTGGTCGAAAAACGGATCCAAAACGGGCTGACTGCCACCACCTACTTGTTCCCGGGTAATCAGGCCTTGGCACCGCGCTATCTGGAAGCATCCCTGCGCCACCTGAAGCGATACAACGACCTTTTCGGAGCCTATCCATTTGATGGGTTTGCGGTTGTCGAAAACTTCTTCCCCACCGGCTACGGCTTTCCCGGATACACCCTCATGGGAGGAAGGGTCCTGCAACTGCCATTTATCCCGGAAACGAGCCTGTCTCACGAGATCGTCCACAGCTGGTGGGGCAACGGGGTCCTGGTTGACGCCGCCTCGGGCAACTGGTGCGAAGGTCTTACCTCTTATACGGCCGATTACCTGATCAAAGAACAGGCGTCATCCCGCGCGGCAGTGGATTACCGGCGCCAAGCCCTGCGCAATTATGCCACACTGGTATCACCAGCGGCCGACTTCCCCTTGAGCCGTTTCCGAAGCCGCACCGATCCGGTCACCAAGGCGGTGGGCTACGACAAATCCACCATGGTCTTTCACATGCTGCGCAGGGAGGTGGGCGAGGATGCATTCTGGGCCTCACTGCGCCATCTTTATGGGCAATTCCGCTTCAAGCACGCTTCATGGAAGGATCTGCAGGAACGCTTTGAAGCGCAGGCGGGGCGACCGCTGGATACGTTCTTCCGCCAATGGGTCTACCGGCCGGGTGCTCTGCAAATACGGCTGGAAAATGTCCGACCGGTAGAAGGCCGCCAGGGATGGCGGACCGTCGGCCGCTTGGTCCAGCAAAGCCCCTTCTACGACGTTACGCTGGAACTGGCCTTGGACACCGATGAAGGTCCGGTCGGCCGGTCGATCCACTTGTCCGACCGACTGACGGAATTTGAAATCATTACGCCCGCGTACCCCCGGTCGCTCACCGCGGACCCTGACCATCACCTTTTCAGGCGACTCATCCCTGAAGAGATGCCCCCCACGGTCAACACCTTGAAGGGCTCAACGACCGTCGCGGTGGTAATTGCGGATCGCTTGGGGCAGAGCGGCGAGGCCATCGCCCTACGTTTCTCCGAAGCCATGGGATTGGACAATGTCCGAATGGTTCGTGAAGCCGACTTCATTGCTGCCAAAGCCGGTGAAAGCAATCTGCTGTTCGTCGGCCTGCCCGGCCAACCGGAGGCGCTCAGGCTGTTTCCTCGGAACTTAAAATTGACCCCCGAGGCCTTTGACGCGGGGGGACGGCATTTCGACGGATCGGGGGATGTGCTGTTCGCTGTGAACCGGCACCCCGACCGCTCCGGGGACATCGTCGCCCTGCTGCACCCACTCTCTGTAGAGGCGGCCGACCAGACAGCCCTGAAAATTCCCCATTACGGCCGGTATAGCTATCTGGGCTTCAGCGATGGATCAAACCGGATCAAAGGCACGTGGGCAGTCAATGATTCACCGGTAATGGTCCGCTGGCACCCAGTCCCACCCAATCACCAAGGAGACCCGCCATGACCATCTTTCGCCGCAAACCGATCATGGGTTTACTGGCATTATCGATCCTGCTGCTGGCAGCCACCTGCCGCGACCCCAAACAGGCAGCCCCGCTGAACCTGTTTGATCTTCAGACGCGGCAGTCTCTATCCGGCGTGCAGGCCGTGGAGGCACTGAAAAGCGCCCGCCTCGTGCTGGTGGGCGAACACCACACCGATCAGCGCCACCACGACGCTCAACTGTTGGTCATCCGGACGCTGGACGCGCAATCGGTTCCCCTTTCCATCGGGTTGGAGATGTTTCGCAAGGACAGCCAGGCAGCACTGGATCGATGGGTGGCCGGCGAGTTGGATGAAGCGGCTTTCGAAAAGATCTATCTGGACAACTGGAATTTTCCCTGGTCGCTTTACAGAAGCATCTTCGTCTACGCCCGGGAGAAGAAGATCCCCATGGTCGGCCTGAATGTCTCCCGGGAGATCACCCGGCAGGTGGCCCAGCAGGGATTTGCCTCACTTTCCGATGAGCAGCGGGGAGAACTGGAAGGCGTCACCTGCAATGTGACCCGCGAGTATCGGGATTTCATCCGCAGCGCCTTCGGTGCCCACGGCCACGGCAACATGGATTTCATCCGATTTTGTGAGGCCCAGTTGGTCTGGGATAGCGCCATGGCCGTCAACAGCCTCAACCACCTGGAGCAGCACGCAGATCGGGTCATGGTGCTGCTGGCCGGATCGGGCCATGCGCGTAAGATGGGCATCCCCTACCAGATCGAGAGTCGATTGCCGATTCCGACCACCGTGCTGCTGCCTCATACCGCGGATATCTTCGAGCCCGCAACACTGACCCTTGCCGATGCGGATTTCATCATCATGCCCTGAATGACATGGGCGCCGGCTGCTGCCGACGTCTTGTTATTTAGATGAAAATAATTGGCTTTCAGCCTGTTCACCTGCTGTTTGAAGTCGATGTCTACATCAGCCGCGCATTGATAAACAGATGACAGACAATGCTGGCGGCATAACCCAGCATGATGACGGGCGTCCATTTCAGGTGGGCGCCGAATGTATAGGTTCCCCGGGCCGTCCCCATAAGGGCGACCCCGGCGGCTGAGCCGATGGATAGCATGCTGCCCCCCACGCCGGCGGTCAGGGTCACCAGCAGCCATTGGCCATGGGACATGTCCGGATTCATGGTAAGCACGGCGAACATCACCGGGATGTTGTCCACCACAGCGGATAGAAGCCCCACGATGACGTTGGCCCAGGTCGCACCCAGGTCGTGGTACATATACTGGGAAACGGCGGCCAGGTAGCCGAACTGGGCCAGCCCCCCCACACACAGAATCACTCCGTAGAAAAACAAGAGGGTGTCCCACTCGGCTCGGGCAATTTTTTTCATGAGGTCGAAATGCTGGGCGGCAGCCTTCTTGTCCGTATAGTCCTGCAGCACTTCAACGGCACCGATGAGGTTGCCGGTTTCGTCCTTCAACGGCGCCCCCGAAAAGGAGACCCAGCGGCCCTCTTTTCCCAATGTCGGCACGAAACGGGAGGCCTCATAGGCGCCCTCGATATATTCGTTGCGTTTGAAATGGCCCTCATAATGCTGATCGATCATCTTCTCCGGCATATAGTTGAGCACCAGGTCGGCCATCACCGGCTGTTCATTCTCGTAAAAGGGTTTCCATTGGTTGCGGGTGCCGACCGTTTCCTGCGCCAGGATGCCGGTAAAGGTTTCGCAGGCCTTGTTCCAGTGGGTGATCACATGATCGGTGTCGATGGCAAAGGCTGGCAAGGACACCTTCTCCATGATGGCCGACAGGTCCAGCTTGCTCTTGACGATGGTGGTAATCGGGTAAACGGACTCGGCACCTCGCGCACCCAGGATATAATCATAGCGCTCTGAACGTCCCTCATGCAGCTTGATATGATAGGACAGCGGACCCAGAAACCCCAGCCCCAGCATCATACCGGCCACCGGGGGAAGATGCAGAAAATTGTGGAAACAGACCGCGGTGACGATGGTCACCAGAAAAAAAGCCATAATGGCCTGGGCCCCGTATTTCATCTCCACATTCTCATCGATTGTTTTCGGTACACCCTTTTCAATGGCCAGACTCATGACCACCGCAGGGATCAGCCAGTTTACCAGGGAGGGAACAAAGATATTAAAAAATTCGCCGAACTGGACCTTCCCTTTCTGCCACACCATCAGGGTGGTAATGTCCCCGAATGGTGAAAAAGCGCCGCCGGCGTTGGCGGCAACCACCACATTGATACAGGCCAGGGTCACGAACGTCTTGTTGTCGCCGCCCACGGCCATGACCACGGCCCCCATCAGCAGCGCCGTAGTCAGGTTGTCGGCAATGGGAGAAATGACGAAGGCCAGGGCCCCGGTCACCCAGAAAATCATCCGCAAGGAGAGCCCCCTGGACACCAGGTACGCCCGCAGCGACTGGAACACGTTGCGCTCTTCCATGGCATTGATGTACGTCATTGCAGCCAGCAGAAATAAAAACAACTCCGCATATTCCAGCAGGCTGTGCTTAATCGCTTCGTGAGCCGTGTGGGTGTCTCCGATTCGAATGTAGGCAATGGCCAGGAGCACCCAGACGATGCCGGCAGCCAGAAGCACCGGCTTGCTTTTTCGCAGATGGATCGTGTTTTCCAGGGGCACCAGCGCATATGCCAGCACGAAAACAATGACACCCAGATAACCGTACACCGTGCCGGTCAGATCGGCCGATGCGGCCGCGCCATGCCCCCCTTGCGCCCACGCAATAGCTGGCATCAGTAAAATGGGTATGAACCACAAGAACCTTATCATGTTGACCTCTTATCAGGACTGGAAAAAAAGGAGGCACTATAGGCTAACCATTCACTGATGCCAATAGTTTTTTGGCGGTGAATCTGTTCCCCGGAAAAATTGGCGCGTTGTTATGTATCCACGGTGAGCCGAAGAAGGGTCGTTTACGATTAGAAAAGAGAGGATCCTGGAGGGATGATCGCCGCCAAGGGGTGGGCTTCACGCAGGTCGGCGTTCACGGGTTCAACGGTTCAGCGTCAGGCCAGCCTGCGGGAGTCGGCTGTTTTTTGCATTTTGAACTTCTTGTGAAACTTGAGCACTTTCTTGATGTAGCGCTGTGTGGCCTTGAACGGGGGGATTCCTTCATAGTTTCGAACGTGACGTGATCCTGCATTGTAGGCAGCCAGGGCCAGTTGCACATCACCGTCGAACCGGTCAAGCAGTGACCTGAAATAGCGGACGCCGCCATCGATATTCTCCTCCGGATCATAGATATCCTCAACACCTAATGATTTGGCAGTGGAGGGCATGAGTTGCATCAATCCACGGGCCCCTTTTTTCGATTTGGCCTTTGGATTGTATCCGGATTCCGCTAAAATAATGGCCCGGATCAGGTGGGGGTCAACTTCATATCTTCCGGCCACCTGAATGATAATCCCGTGAAATGGAATGGATTCGTTGGTCATGACACCAGCCGGCACCGGCGATATTTCCGTGAGCGTGTCGAACCGGGCCGGATCCTCCTCGATCTCCGGAAAAGCCAGACACACACCGAACGCCGGCGGCGCCCATGCCCGGTCGATATCCGGCAACTTCTGGGCCTCCTCGAAGGAAGGCCTGACCAGGCCTGATTCAACAACCTGAAGCGCGGACGCGGCTTCCGACGCCAGTTCGAGCGTTACCGGCGGCTGGGGCATGGCCAGTATCGGGGAAGCGTAAGCTTGAATCTCAGGTTTTTTGGTGAACGTGCAGGCAGCGGTCAGGAAAAAGCTACAGGCGGCTACAGTAACCAAAAAAGCGACGACATCTTTAAGATGGGAAAACATATGGGGTTGTTGATTATCTGGAATCATGACATTTCACATGAGTAAGGGTTAGCCATCAAGCGGCAACGCCTCGCGTCGACCAGAAGCGCGATTTAACGAGTTATTTAGCAAATAGAATGCCGAGACGTCCTTAAAGGAACAATTCTATATTAAATTCAAGGCAGTTAGATTGTAACCAGTGCAGGTCTTGGGCTTTCTGCTGTGAAAACCGTTCATCACAAACTATGGCATCTTTACCATATTGTAAAAAAAATTTCCTATTCATTTTCGATCGAATAGCCGCAATGCTAAATACCCAGGTAGGCTTTTTTCACGTCTTCGTTGATCAGTAGTCGGTCAGCAGCGTCGGAAAGGGTAATTCGGCCGTTCTCCATGACGTATCCCCGATGGGCGACCTTCAGGGCAAGGTTGGCGTTTTGTTCAACGAGAAAAATGGTGGTGTTGTTTTCGCTGTTTATTTTTTTAATAATTTCAAATATCTGTTTCACGATCAACGGAGCCAGTCCCAAGGATGGCTCATCCAGTAAAAGCAGGCGAGGCCGTGCCATCAAGGCCCGGGAGATGGCCAGCATCTGCTGCTCGCCCCCGCTCAACGTGCCCCCTGCCTGGTTGCGCCGTTCAGCCAGAATGGGAAACAGGTTGAACACATAGTCCAGGTCCGAGTGGACGCCATTCTTGTCATTCCTCAGGAACGCACCCATGTCCAGATTTTCCAGCACGGTCAGATAGGGGAAGATTCGCCGGCCTTCCGGCACCTGGCTGATGCCCATGGAGACGATCTTGTCGGGGTTCACCCGGGCAATGGATTCGCCCCTAAAGCGAACGTCGCCGCTACGCGGGGGCACGATTCCCGAGATCGACATCAAGGTCGTGGTCTTGCCGGCGCCATTGGCGCCGATCAGGGTAATGATCTCCCCCTCCTTCACTTCCAGGCTGACCCCCTTCAAGGCGCGGATATTGCCGTAATAGGAATAAATGTCAACGAGGCTAAGCATCAATTTCTTCTCCGAGGTAGGCCTTGATGACGGCCGGATTTTTGCGAATCTCCCCAGGGGTGCCCTGGGCGATCTTCTTGCCGTAGTCCATGACAAAAATGCGGTCCGACAGGCTCATGACCAGTTTCATGTCATGCTCGATAAGCAGGATCGAGATCCCTTCGTTTTCACGGATTCTGATGATCAGGTCATCCAGTTCGTGTGTTTCCTGGGGATTCATGCCGGCGGCCGGTTCATCCAGCAGCAGCATGAACGGATCCGTGGCCATGGCGCGGGCAATTTCCAGGCGCCGTTGAGCACCGTAGGGCAGGTTCTTGGCAAATTCATTGACGTACTTTTCAAGACCGATTTTTTTCAAAATCGAATAGCTTTTCTGAATCACCGCCTCCTCTTCCCGGCGGGTGGAGACGCCCCTGAGCACCGCCCCTAAAATTCCAGCCTTCATGCGGCAGTGACAGCCGATCATGACGTTTTCCAGCACGGTCATGTTCTGAAAGAGGCGGATATTCTGAAACGTCCGGGCCAGCCCCTTCTCGGTAACTTTATTGGGCTTGATCCCGTTGATCCGGTGGGTTCGTCCTTCTTTCGGCGGAGAGATCAGTACGTCGCCTCCGCTGGGATCGTAAATCCCGGTGATGCAGTTGAAGAACGTGGTCTTGCCCGCACCGTTGGGGCCGATCAGCGCCACAATCTCTCCTTGGTGAACATCCAGATCGACCTGGTCCAGGGCCCGGAGTCCACCAAAATTCATGGTCAGTTGTTTAACGTCGAGTATCGGTTCCATATTCATATCTGTTCGGGTCATGCCCCTTGTTCGACCGTTCCTTCGCATTGCCTGCTCACCGTCAGCATGGACGGCAGAACCAATGGATCAGGCCGTCTCCTTGTATTGATACGTTCGCCGGACCGTTTCCACGATACCGCCGGGCCTGAACACCATCATCACCACCAGCACGGCCCCGAATGCCAGTATGCGATATTCCGAAAGAAAACGAAGATATTCGGGCAGCAGAATCAAAATAAAGGCGCCGACGATGACACCCACAATGGATCCCATACCTCCCAGAACCACCACGCACAGGATGTTGATCGATTCCCAGAGGGTAAAGCTGGCCGGATTGATGAATGTGGTTTTCGCGGCGAAGACCACCCCGGCGAAACCGGCCCAGGTGGCGCCCAGGGCAAAGGCCATGAGTTTGGTTTTGCGCTTGTCGATGCCCATGGCTTGGCAGGCCACCTCATCCTCACGAAGGGCGATCCAGGCCCTGCCGATGCGTGAGTTCTGCAGCCGGTTGACCACGAAGATGGTGAACAAGGCCAGCACGATCATCATGAAATAGATGTAGATCGTCGCCTGCTCGATGTTCATCTCTACATTGAAAAATCCCGGACGGGGAATATTGGCGATACCGCTGGGCCCGAAGGAAAACTCGTTCCAGTTCTCCATGATCAGGCGGATGATCTCACCGAAGCCCAGGGTGACGATAGCCAGGTAGTCCCCCCTCAATCGCAATACGGGAAATCCGAGGATGATGCCGAACAGGGCCGCCAGTCCGGCGCCTAAACCGAGAACAGTCCAAAAACCGAGGCCGAAATGATAGTTGAGCAGGGCGTAGGAGTATGCGCCGACGCAGTAAAAGGCGGCATAACCCAGGTCCAGCAGTCCGGCCATACCGACCACGATATTGAGCCCCAAGCCCAGCAGCACGTAGATCAAGGCGGTGATCATGATGTTGGTCTGGTAGATGGAAAAGATGAACGGAAAAGCCACGGCCCCGACACCGATCGCGATCAGCGCAGGAATGGTGAACCGCCGGTCGCTGAGCAACCGCTGGCTCAAGGTCACCCGGACAACACCATCCACCTCCGTCTCTCGCGTACCGCGTTCCTTGCGGCGGATCAGGTAGCGCCAGACGGCACTCAGCACAAAACTGCCGCCGGCGACGAGCAACAGGTTGCCCCAGCGCCACTGGATGATGTTTTCCACCGTGTTGACCCGGATCACCATGATGGGAAAGGTCAAGAACATGAACCAGAGTGAGACAATTAAAGATTTTTTGAGTTCGTTTACGATCATGGGGAACGTCATCTCAATACGCAGGTGGCCGACGGGTGGTGGTTGCCGGCCACAGTGAATAGTTAAGCACCATTACACCTTTTCCGAACTTGATCGACCCAGGATGCCGGCCGGCCTGAAGATCAGAATCAAGACCAGAAAAATGAAGGCGAACACGTCCTCGTAGTCACTGGAAATGTAACCGGTGAATAATGACTCGGTCCATCCGAGCACCAAAGATCCCAGCACCGCGCCGGGGATGGAGCCGATGCCGCCCAGGACCGCCGCCACGAAAGCCTTGATGCCGGCAATGAAGCCGATGTAGAAATTGATCTGACCGATGTGGGAAGCGATCAGCACCCCACCGATGGCAGCCGTGGCGGAGCCGATAATAAACGTCATCGATATTACCCGGTTGACGTCAACACCCACCAGCTGCGCCATGTCCCGGTCCTGGGCCGTGGCTCGCATGGCCTTGCCGATTTTTGAGAACTTGATCAGCAGCGTCAGCAGGACCATGACGATCGTGGTGGTGACCAGAATCACCAGCTCGGGCGACCCGATGATGTGGGCAATCGGCTCCATGAATTCAAAATCGGGGATCAGTCCGGGAAAGGGCATGAAATCCGAGGTCTGCGCTAAAAGCACATAGTTTTGCAGGAACAAGGACATGCCGATGGCGCTGATCAGGGCCGACAAGCGGGGAGCCTTTCTCAGCGGCTTGTAGGCGATCTTCTCCATGGTGAAGCCGTAGGCCGATGAATAGACCACGGCGGCCACGGCGGCGATCAGCAGGATGGCGATCTGGTTCCACCCCAGCATGGTCAGCACGCTGATCACGATCAGGGCGGTAAACGCACCAATCATGTATATTTCGCCATGGGCGAAGTTGATCAGCTGCACGATGCCGTAGACCATGGTGTAACCCAGGGCAATCAGCGCATAAATGCTGCCCCGGGTGAGCCCGCCCAGAAAAAGCTCGAAAAAATATTCCATGTTATAGAACCATATTCAGTAAAAGGATATCACCCGGTTGCAGGTGTTCGGGCGATGGAGGGAGCCGTTCAGAAAAATCAGGGGTCAGACGCATGGTTGTCTGCCCCCTGATTGTAGATACAATCGCTTGGCCTATTTCAATTCTACATAGGCACCATCTTTGACCTGATACATGGAGAAACCCACGCCGATGGCATCACCGCGGTCGTCAAAACGGATTTTGCCCAGTGGTGTTTCCACGTCTTTGGTCCGAAGGGCATTGGTTACCGCATCGTAATCGGTGCTACCAGCCTGCTCGATAGCATTGAGCAAGGCAAGGGTAGCTGCGTATGCATTGAGGAAGAAAGCACCCGGGTCGGCGCCATAGGCTTTTTTATGGGCGTCTTCGGCGGATTTAGTCATGGGGTTGCTGGAGGTATCCATAGGGCCGGTTGCATAGACACCTTCGGCATACTTCTGGGCCACTTTGATGAACGTGTCATCCTTGACCCCGTCATCGGAAATGAAGATGGTGTCCATTCTCTTTTTGCGCATCTGAGATACGATTTTGGAGGCTTCGGGATGATAGCCGCCGAAAATGACCGCCTCGGCCCCACTTTTCTTGATCTTCTGCACCACGGCACTGTAATCCACGGCACCAGGGGTGATGCCTTCATAAAAGACCACTTCGGCCCGGGAGTCTTTTTCCAGAAAATCCTTGGCGAACTCAGCCAAACCCTTGCCATAGTCGCCCTTGTCGTGCAGCACGGCAATTTTTTTCAACTTCAGGACGTCCAGCGCAAAATCAACTTCCAAACGCGCCTGGGCATCGTCGGAGGCGATGGTGCGGAAAAAGTTGGGGTAGTCCCCGCTTTGGGTCAGCGCGGGGTTGGTGGCAGACGGAGACATGACCGGGATATTCGAGTCTTTGTAAATCCCCAGGGCCGCCTTGGTGGCTCCGGAGCAGATGTGACCCAGCACCACATGGACGCCTTCGGAAACCAGCTTGGTGGCCGTGTTGGTGGCCACTTCAGGTTTGCACACATCATCTTCCACCATCAGCTCAACCTGTTTGCCGAGAACGCCGCCCTTGGCATTGATGTCTTTTACCACCAGTTCAGCGGCTTTAATCGTCGGAATACCGTAGGAGGCAAGGTCACCACTGTGGGGGCCCGCAACACCCAGTTTGATGGTATCAGCTGCCATGGCAGTACCGGCAACCATAAACGCACCGACGACTGCAACAATAAGGAATTGTACCAAACATTTTTTCATCTTGCCTCTCCTTCTCAATTGGTTTTGGTGAATTTTCCCCTCCAAGTTAACGCGACTGTATAATCGAGTTGCCGATGGTCAGTCAAGTTAAAAGGCTGCCGGAGACCCGTGATTCCAACAGGGTGGGCTCAGGCTCATTACTTTATAATTCAGATGCTTCGAATCTGGTTATCGACTATATGCCACGCGGCCGGCAAGCCTGTCTGGACATGAGTGAAGTGAATTCATTTATTTATGGACCAACAAGGAATGTATATGATCCGGAGCAAATGATGTCAACTGCATTCCGCACGATGCGTCCCTATAGGCCATATTCCTGTCTGCCGATCTTGAACTTGCCCTGGCCACCAAACCCATGTATGACGGTAAATGATAGATCAATTGGAGCCGGAACTCAGGAAACCGAGCAGGAACGCGATCCCCATCATGAAAAAACACATCGGTCTGGTTGTCAAAGATGACGGCAATGCCCGGCAGCAGGCTGACCGGTTCGAGCACTGGCTGGTCAAAAAAGGGCTCACCGTTATCCGCCGACCCATCGGGCTTCCCGCTGAAAAGCCATCGCAAGGCTCACGCAAACGGTCGCCGAAATCGCTTTTCTGCGTATTCGTTTTGGGTGGCGACGGCACATTTTTAAGTGCCGTTCGCTGGATCGGAGACCAGCAGACCCCCATCATCGGCGTAAAATTCGGCGAGGTCGGATTCCTTGCGGAGACCACGGAAGACCGTCTGTGCGAAGTTGCCGAGGCTATCCTGGCAGATCAATTCGCCACCCGACCGCAAATACGACTGCAGATTCAAGCTCTACGGGAGGGCGTGGAGACCGCCCGGGAGTCGGCCTTCAATGACGTGGTCATCAACAAGGGCGCCCTGGCCCGACTGGCCCGGATCCGCACCCATATCGACGGCCAGTTCCTCACCGATTACCGTGCCGATGGCCTCATCGTGGCCACACCCACCGGGTCCACAGCCTATTCCCTGGCCGCCGGCGGCCCCATCATCCATTCGTCGGTGCCCGGCATACTGATTACACCCATTTGCCCATTCACACTGACCAACCGGCCGCTGATGGTCCCCGACTCGGCTGTGATCAAAATCCAACTCGCCGAGGACACATCGGACATCATGCTGACCTGTGACGGCCAGGTGGGAATGAAAATCGACGAACGGGACACCATCATCATCAGCAAAAGCCCCAGTCCGGTCCAGATGATCACGCTTCCCGATCATAACTACTTCGATGTCCTCAAGGCCAAGCTGAAATGGAGCGGCGGCCGGGTGTAATTGAGTGCCCGTTGAAAAACAGATTGCACTTTTATTTTTGCAATGTTCATGTTAACAGGGTTCACACGCCTGAAATAGGAAATGGAGACTCTCTGATTTGAAGCGCTATCCACGACGGCTGAATGTTTTTCTCTGCCTATTGACTGCCATTTCCAGCCTTTTCATCTCACCCGCCTGGGCCGACCAAAAAGCCAAACGGGTCCTGATCCTGCCCCTGACGATTCACTCAGAAAAAGACCTGACCTTTCTCAACAAGGGCATCTTGGACATGCTCGCCGCACGCATCAGCCAGTCGGCCGAGGTAATTCGCAAAGACGCACCGGCCCCGGGTAAAGATCCAGTGCGGATGGCCAGCGATCTGAACGCCGACTATGTGATCACCGGCAGTTTGACCGTGTTCGGCAACAGCGCCAGTACCGATGCCGCCCTGACAGCGGTCGATTCCGGCGATACGGCGCTGCTGTTCAGCCAGTTCGGCCAGAACGGCGGGGATGTGCTCATGCACGTCAACCAATTTGCCACACAGGTGAGCGATTACCTTGAATCCCTGTCCGCCGCCGCACCCCGGGTGGCGGCCCCACCTGCGGCCGCACCCGCGGTGATGATCCCCCAGGCGGCCTCCCCCGTTCAACCGGTACAGCCCCTGCCGCCTGCAGCTGCGGCATCACCCCGGGCACCGGCAGCACCGGCGCCGGCCGCAGCACCCGTCGCTGCCGCGACAGCAGCCGCCCCCAAAACAGCGGAACCGTCTGAAGCCCTGTGGACCAGCAGTCCTTTCCCAGGCACCATCAGCGCCCTGGCCACCGGGGACGTGAACGGCGACGGCCGAACCGACATCGTTTTTGCCCACGGGAACCGGATTGTCGTGGAACACCGGAATGGCGACCGCCTGGATCGCCTCGCCGCCATCGATGCCGGCAGGCGCCACCGCATCGTCGCCGTGGACGCCGGAGACGTCAACGGCAACGGAGCCGCCGAAATCTTCGTCACCCGGCTGGACGTCCACGGCAAGCTGGACTCGGTGGTACTCGAATGGAACGGTGCTACGCTTGCACCCATTGCAGGCGACCAAAGCTGGTACTTCCGGGTTACCGATGTTCCTGAAATAGGAATGGTGCTGATGGGCCAGCGGCGGGGCACCCCGTCATCCAACGACACCGGTGGCCTGTACGCTTATACCCACTTTCTGCCCGGTGTTTTCGAACTCGCCTGGACCGGCAACGAATATCAGGCCGGCCGACGGATCCCACTGCCCGATGAGATGACGGTCTACCAGTTCGCCCGGGGTGACATCTTCAACGACGGCAAGGTTCGGACCATGGCCTATTCGGACGCCGACAAGCTGCGCATTTTAGATCCAACGGGAACCCCCCAGTGGGCAGGCGAAGAAACCCTTGGCGGCAGCCCGCTATTTTTAGAAAACACATCAGCCAGCGGAGCCATCGCCAAGGACCGGACCTATCTGACCCAGCGGTTGATCGCCGCCGATCTTGACGGTGATGGCAACGTCGAAGTGGTCACCGTTCACAACCGCGATGCGGCCAGGGGATTCGTTGAGCGCTTTCGCAAGTACACCCGCGGGCGGGTGATCGCCCTTCGCTGGAACAAGGTCGACATGAAGCAAATCTGGACCGGCGAGGAAATCAGCGGCTACATCAGTGATTTCTCCCTGGCAGACCTGAACGGCGACGGCCGGCTGGAAGCGGTCTACGCCATGGTGGTCAGCACCGGATTGGCCCAGAGCAAGTCCAGCAGTATTGTTGTCGAACAGATTGGCCCGTTGTCGGGCAAGTAGTGGGGACCGACAAACGGTAAAATCTCAATATCCAAAAAACAAATAGCCAACCAATCTCAATGACCAAGTCCCAAACGATTTGAAGGGCCATTCACGACCTGCGATGGGTGGTAAGTGGGGTTTGAAATTTCGAAATGGTGGTTTGGAATGATTTGAGATTGGGTGATAGTGGTTTGTTATTTTTAGTCGATGCTACCGGATCTCCAATCAAGATCCGTTCTCCTTACAAGAACTAAACTTTTCAAAAATTTGACCGATGTCAACCCCATGCTGGATTGTCGGTGCAGCCTGGACAACTGCATCAACGCATCAACGAAAAGGAGGTGATCAAGCGTATTCCGGTCAGTTGGATCAGCAGGTGTACAAACCCACTGTTTTTAACAAGGAGGAGCCAGATGAAGAATGTTAGGTTAATGATTGCCCTTTTCGCAGCGCTGATGATCGCTGCCCCGGCAATGGCCCTGGAGGTGGAGGTCTCGGGCCACTATTTTGTAGAGCATTTCAATCACTCTAACTCAACCCTCAACAAAGATGAGGCGACTGACGACTATTCGACCATGGAGTTCATGGCCAAACCGGTCTTCAATATCAATGACAACATCACCCTCACCACTCAGTTCACCGCTCTTCAGGACCACACCTGGGGCACGGATGCCAGCCGACCGACCGATGAGGACAACCCGCTCTCACCCAAAATGGACAACAACGAAAACTTCGACTGGAAAGCGGCCTACATGACCATCAAGACATCCATCGGCGGCTTCATCGTTGGGCGCTACATCGACACCCCCTGGGGCACCGCCCTGGGCGACAGCACCGCCAGCCACGGCAGCAACAGTCTGCACAAGGACCGGGTCATGTGGGTCGTGCCCGTGGGTGACTTCATCTCTGGTCTCGTGGCTCAGAAAAACGGAGAAGGGGACCGGGGAAACATTATTTCCGATCAAGACTTCCACAAATACTACGGCTTTTCGGCATACAAGCAGGAAAACTGGTCGACCGGTCTGCTGATCGCCCGCTACGACATCAGGAACTTCGTGAGTCAGGCTGATCTTCGCGCATTTCAGATGGGTTATAACAACTATCTGGGTGCATCTTCAGCCGCAACAGTGGCGCAAGGCACCTATGCTGGGACTTATGCTCAAGCTCTCCAATTAGCCGGTGCGGTGAATCCCGCTTTAGTGCCTCTCGTGCAGGCTGCCCCATTTGACGCTGTCCAGAGCGCAACTCTTGACGGTGCACTTGCAGGTGCTAACCTTCCTGCCGTCGATCTTTATGGTCTTAATTCTAATGCGATAAGCGCCCAGGGCGCAGCAGCAGCAGCCGGAGCCTCCATAGCCGCCGGCCCTACTCGCTCCCAAGCAGGCATTTGGGTGCTCAACCCATACTTCAAGGGCACGTTCGGCCCCTTGTATGCGGAAGCTGAGTTTCTCTATGGCTTCGGTGAAATCGAACTAGATGAGATCCGGACAGATCCGGTCTCCGGCGATACCTTCGACACCATCGATGTGGATGCACTTGCGGCCACCCTTGATGTCAAATACGACATCGCCGGATTGACTCTCAATGCGGGCGGGACCTATGTGCAAGGCGACAGCAACGCATATGACAATGAGACCAGTGCTGTCGGTTATCTTGAACAGTCCATCGACCTGGAGCACGGATTCTTGCTCACATCTGACATCCAGAACCTCAACACGAGCCTGGGCGGCACCGATGAAAACGGCATCCCTTTGGGCAACGTCGCCGGCGGCCCCACCACCATCACCGGTCCGGCCGGTTACACCTCGTTCTGGCTGGGCGCCAAGTATCAGTTGCTGGACAACCTGAAGCTGGGTGCGCTCTACGTGAAGTCAAATGCGGATGACGCGCCCAAGACCAACGCCGGTGTGGAATGGGATGACGACCACGGCTCCGAGTACGACTTCACCGTGGAGTGGGACATCATGAACAACCTGAAGTTCTGGGGCGTGGTGGCCTACCTGGATGCCGGGGACTACTGGAAAGCCGGTGGCTTCAACACCGAAATCGAAAACAACACCACCATCTATGGCAGGGTAACGCTTGAATTCTAATTGATTGGCTGGTCATGGAAAATGTCACGTGACCAGTATTTTTCATGTTGGTGTTTTTTCAGGAACAGCGAACCAATAAAAACCCCGGTGGCCTTTCAGCCTGCCGGGGTTTTTTTAACTGCTTGCCAAACCAATTCGCGCCTATCACCGGGCCTGGAAGCCGCTCCGACGATGAATCGTTCAAGAGTTGGAGCGCCATCCTGGCGCGATATCCTATGGCCAGGTGTAGCACAAGCCCGCCATCGCGGCTAAAAACCGATAGAACGCTGAAGCGGCATCTTGCCGCAATACCAGATGATCCAGCGGTCGCCAAACCTTTCATCAAGCCACCATGGTGCGTTGGAGCGGCTTCCAGTCGCGAAGGAATCACTGAATCAGAAACAAGGCCGCGAGCAAAACCAGCACAACCCCCCCCACCACCATCAATCGCTTTTTGGTGATCATCGGTGTGGCCGGCGACGGCGCTTTGTCTTTCTCCTTAAAAGACCGGATTCTTTCTATCTTTTTTCTTTCCCGCTCCCTTTCCCGGCGCCTGGCATCGTCGTCCCTTCTTTCGTAGGGCCCATCTCTTCGATCATCGGAGACGAACACATGAACCTGCCGACGATCATCGGCTTTTCTTCTTTCCATACGCCTTCCTCCGCCCGTTTGACTATATAGAAACCTTATTTATTCAAATAATGGTTTGCCTGGTTGTCAACAATAAATACCCGGCCATAACCGGGGTCCCGGCTTTCAATCCCGTCGTCTTCGCGGCGTTTTCGGTCACCTCGCCGATAACCTCATGGGATTTGTGCACCGGGGCGAATTTATCCAAATCTACACTCAGCTTTTCCGCCATGCTCGCCGAATAGGCGT
>NZ_JBFELV010000054.1:0-18143 GCF_041551955.1 Desulfosarcina sp. | reverse complement strand
GCTGGTCGGCGTGATCTGGGGCTTCAAGTTCCCGCGGGTCGGCGCGGTGCTGGGTGTGCTCACCGGCATGATCGCCGTCTACCTCACCTATGCTGTCTGGCCTAACCCCCTGTCCATGCACTGCGCCTTCTGGGGCACCGCCAGCGGCCTGGTCGTTGCCTTCATCTGCCGCGGCCTCGGTTTCAAGGATGACGAAGAGACCGTCAAACGCCAAGCAGAGATCAGGAATTTCCTTGACGACATCGATGCGCCCAGCGAATCGGGCAAGCAATGGCGCAGCATCATGAAGATCGCCACGCCTGTCTGGTATTTCTTTGCCATCGGCCCGGCCTGTATTCTGGGCAACAAGGCCTTCTCCTTCAGCGGGTTTACGCCGCTGTGGTCCTGGCAGATCGCCTGGTGGATTCTGGGTATCGTCATGATGTGGGCCCTGTGTTTCAAGGCGGAGATGGCCACCACCAACGAAGTCCAGATCGAACGGGCCGAGAAAGAAACCAACATCGTCATCAAAGAAGCCTAAATGCTTAATTGCTGAAGGAGGTTACTCATGAAAAGAGAAGATCTGTGGATGATTGGACTGGTTGTGTTCTCTATCCTGTGGACCGCATCCTTTGGGTGGGGGTTGTTCGGATAGACCGAACGGAATGTCGCTGATTGATCCGGGCACCGCAAGCGGGTTTGCTGACGGTGCCCGGAAAAAAAACGTGACTGAAAGGGCACAGGGAGAGCTTACTCCCTGTGCCCTCCAAAAAACGCTGTTTATCTATGAAAAAAAGGACGCCACCATGTCACTAAAACCCAAAGCCGTTACCTGCCAGTGTGGACACACCTTCACTTCCAATCGCGATCGCATTTGGTGTGACCGCTGCGCACACGCCGTTTATTACCATGAGAAAGATAAAAACAAATATAAACTGAGCAACATGTACATTACCGGCGTCATCGTGGCGGTGATCACTTTTTTAACCTATGTTTTTATGGAGCTCATCGCAACACCATTGCTTTCTTTATGATACGGTGGTGCCGCAACATCCGATTGCGGTCTATTTGACCGTCTTTTATTATACATATTGCCCGTTCTCACCGCGGCAACCCAGCGTCCGCCATCTATTTCTGCATCATTTTGCATCCATTGGCTTGTATCGTCCGGACCAAAAAACCGTCGTCACAACGTTTGTATTCTTGAAATCCTTTAAAATCGAGGGTATGGATTAGTATGGTCAACAAGATCCTGATTGTCGATGACGAACCGAGCATCACCGTACCATTGAAGTTCCTGATGGAACAGAATCAGTTCGAAGTAATGGTCGTTTACAGCGGGGAAGATGCGCTTGCCGCTATTGACGATTTCAAACCCGATCTGATTTTGCTGGATGTCATGCTTCCCACTGTCGATGGGTTTCAAGTTTGCCAGAACCTGAAATCTGACCCCCGCCACAAAGCGATTAAAGTGGTCTTTCTTTCCGCAATGACGCGGGACATGGACATTGCCAAGGGGAATACTCTGGGGGCCGATGCCTACATCACCAAACCCTTTTCCAATGCCGATGTGGTCAGGCAAGTTAAAGACCTGCTGTGCGGATGAGACTGAACAATAAATTCTGGCTGTTCGCTATCGTCTGTATGGTGTTTACCACGGCCATTGCCGTGACCTTGGCGATACTTTTCTGGCGGCAGCTCAACCCGTCCGAACAGCACTTGTTGATGCGCCTGTTTAAAGAGCAGTTCTGGTACTTTTTCAGCACCGGAGTGTTCCTGTTTACGGCTTTCGGATTCACGCTGGATTGGTTTTTTCGCTTTTACATCCTGCCTTTGAATCAGCTCATTGAAGAAACCCAGGTGATGAATACCGTCAACCCGGCCCACCGCTTGAAGATTGACGGCAGCCGGGAGGTTCAGACACTGGCCCAACTGATCAACGCCTGCGGGGATCAATACCAATCCGCCAAACACATCATTGACCAGACGGTCGAATCGGCAAAAGCCAAGACCGAAGCGGAAAAAAACATATTGGCCACGATTATGGCCGAACTGACCCAAGGGGTGCTAATCTGCGACACGGTGGGCCGCATCTTGTTGTACAACCGGCAGGCGCAACGGGTACTGAACAAAGTTCAACGTCCAAACCATGCGGTTGATGACGGGGACGAACACGACTTGGTGACAGACGGCTTTGTCGGGTTGCACCGTTCGATCTATTCTCTGATCGACCGGAACCTGGTTCAATACGCACTCAAAGACATTCAAGTAAAACTTGACCAAAAAAAAGAGAACGTATCTTCCCACTTTGCCGTGGTGACCCAAAATCGGCGGCAAATCCGGGTGGAAACCCTTCCCATCCTGGACGAGGATAAACGGTTCGCCGGTTTCGTTCTCATCTTCTCCGACATCACTCACCAGCTGGAACATGCCAGTCGGTTGAATCAACACCTAAAAACCATGGCTAAAAACCTTCGATCATCCATTGCCGCCATCCGGTCAACGGTCGATTTAATGATCCAGTTCCCCGACATGGGCGCCGACCAGAAGAAAGATTTCCTTGAAAACATCTCTGCTGAAACCCAGTCTTTGAGCCGACTGCTGAGAACTGAGTTGACCGAAACCATCGGTTTCGCTAATTCACGCTGGCCGCTCTCCCCGATCCTTGCCACTGAATTCATACAAACCCTCAAGAACGAACCCATGGCCATGGCCAATTTGGCGCTCGATGTCGCCGAATGTGATTCCCGGTGCATGATTCGGGTGGACGGCTACTCACTGGTTTCGGCAATCGGCTTTGTCCTGTCATGTCTTAAAAAAGAACTTCAAACGGTCTGTAGCCGTATCCGATTGACCGCGCCGGGCAATCTGGTACAAATTGATTTGATCTGGAAAGGGGAACCGATAAAAATCGAAACCCTGCGTCAATGGAGCGATCTGCCATTGACCGGGGCGCAAAAAGGCTTTCCGTTGACCTTAAAGGAAGTCCTCGACCACCATCACGCCGAAATCTGGCCCCACACCAATAAACAGAACGGCGGCGAAGCCTGCCTTCGGATCTTTATCCCCATGGTTCAATCCGAAGGGGTGTCGGAAAATATCCGCCACGTGACGTTGCTGCCAAAAGGCCGGCCGGAATTCTACGATTTTGACTTGTTTAATCAAGCCGGACAAACTCCCGAGATGGGCCAGCGGATGCTGGGGGAGCTCAACTATACGGTATTCGATACGGAAACCACCGGATTGGATCCGCGCGGTGGCGATGAAATAATATCCATCGGCGCCATCCGGGTGGTCAACGGGCGTTTGCTTCACACGGAGACGATCAATCAGCTGGTGGATCCGTGTCGATCCGTGCCGGCCGAATCCATCAAGTATCATGGCCTCGATGAGGGCATGCTCAAAGGCAAACCGACGATCGACAAGGTACTGCCCTTTTTTCACCGGTTCGCCCAGAATACGGTGCTGGTCGCTCACAATGCGGCCTTCGACATGCGAATGCTGCAAATGAAAGAGAAAGCCACCGGGATCCGTTTTGACAACCCGGTACTCGACACCATGCATCTGTCTGCAATCCTTCACCCGGCCCACAATGACCATACCCTGGACACCATCGCCAAACGCTTGGGCGTTTCTCTGACCAAGCGGCACGACGCTCTCGGAGATGCCATCGCCACCGGTGAGGTATTTATAAAAATGATTTCGCTGCTCAATGAAAAAGGGTTATATACACTACAAGATGCTTTGACCGCCTCCCAGCGAACTTACTATGCCATGCTCAAATACTGAGAGCGCCGTTCAAGGTTCAAGGGTTCGGGGGGGTGTTGTTCAAACGCCGGCCCATCGCCTCGTGAAACCTTGCCCTGTGAACACCTAAGAGAATATAACACTCGTGACCCTCAAAAAACTGTTCATCGACGCCAAGATTCAGCACCACCCGGAAACGCAACGGATCTGCCGTCGGCTCGACCTTCCTGTCGAATGCGTGGATGATCCGGTTTCGATTTACCAATGGATCAACAGCGCCGCTGACCCGGTCAGCCGCGGTAAGCAGGTACTCTACCTGACCCGCAACAAAGGCGGTTTTTTAAAAGCGTGTCCGGGTACCCGTGAATACACCTGCTGCGATTACCAGATCCTGCATGTGGCTTCCTTTTGCACCATGGATTGCGCCTACTGCATCCTGCAAAGCTATTTCCATCCACCACTGCTTCAATTTTTCGTCAATCGGGAAGATTTGGACGCGGAACTGACCGGACTTTTTCAAGAAAAAACGGTCAGTCGAGTGGGAACCGGAGAGTTTACCGACAGCCTCATCTGGGAAAGATGGACCGATCTGACCGGTCACTTGGTCACCCGCTTTGCCCGGCAGGACAGGGCCGTGCTGGAGTTGAAAACCAAAACGGTCAACGTTGAGAGACTCAAGGGGTTGGACCACCGGCGAAAAACCATTCTCTCCTGGTCATTGAACACGCCGGCTGTCATGGAGAGCGAGGAGCGTCGCACCGCTTCGCTGGATGCACGGTTGAAGGCAGCGGCACGTTGCCAACGATGGGGATACCCACTGGCATTTCACTTCGACCCCATGATCATTTACCCTGGCTGCGAGGCCGATTACCGGCAGGTGGTAAAACTGTTGTTTCAACGGATCTCTGGCGAAAATATCGTCTGGATCAGTCTCGGCACCTTTCGCTTCATGCCAGCGCTCAAGCCGGTGATTGCCCAGCGTTTTGCCGACTCCAAAATTGCATACGGTGAATTTGTCACCGGTCTGGATAACAAAATGCGCTACTTCAAACCGCTGCGCATCGCTCTTTACCGGCAGATGGTGCGCTGGATACGCGACGCGGCGCCGGACGTGACCATCTATTTCTGTATGGAAGACGATGAGGTGTGGGAAAAAAGCATGGGATGGGTTCCGCCACCCCACGGAGGCTTGGGTCGGATGCTGGACCAGAGCGCCATCAACATTTGTGGTTTGACCCCGTGAAGGCCTTTGTTGTCACCCGACATAGCAATATTCGATGCACCATTGGCCTGATTACGCTGATCCTTGCCGCCTCGGTTGGCTTCTGTGAGGCTGAGTCATGGGTCAAGGCCAGGTGGGTGGCCGATGGGGATACCATTATTTTGCGCGACGGCCGACACGTGCGTTATATCGGTATCGACGCCCCTGAAATCGCGCATAAAAACCGCCGGGCCGAACCCATGGGCGATGAGGCCCGGGCGTTAAATCGCAGGCTGGTCGATGGGTGGAAGCTCCGATTGGATTACGACCGGGAAAAAAAGGATCGCTACGGCCGGACACTGGCTTATGTTTATCGCAGTGATGGGCTGTTGGTTAATGCCGACATGATCGAGCAGGGATACGCCCACGTTTTGTATCGTTTTCCCAACATCAGTCAACACCACATCCTGCTTTCCGCCCAGCGCCTTGCCATGGCGCATGGCAGGGGCATCTGGCGTCGCGTAGACAAAGAAAAGCAGCGACCCCGGGCCTATCAGGCCAATCGGCGATCAAAGCGATTTCATGCAATCGACTGTCCCATGGGGAAAAGCATTTCCGAAAAGAACCGGATATGGTTGAAGAACCAGTGGGCTGGATTTTGGTCCGGCTATGCACCGGCCAGGGAATGCATTGAATTTCCGTCGCCTCGATGAGGTTTTGCAGATGCCAAAAAAAAGGAGGGCAGGGGCCCTCCTTTTTCAGATCACACATGCTGTAGCGTGGCGGACTACCCTTCTTTTTCGGCTTTGATCTGTTCGATCACCTTGGTCGCAATCTGGGCCGGCACTTCGTCGTAGCGCAAAAATTCCATGGTGTACATACCTCGGCCGCCGGTCATGGACCGCAGATCCGGTGCATAGGTCTGGAATTCGGCCAAGGGGACCTCGGCGTTGATCACCTGGTTTTTGCCCGCCGTATCCATTCCGAGAACCCGTCCCCGCCGACTGTTCATATCACCCATGATGTCGCCCATATAATCATCCGGAGTGATGACGGTGACTTTCATGATCGGCTCCAGCAGGACCGGCTTGGCCTCTTCACAGGCCTTTTTGTAGGCCAGGGAGCCGGCGACCTTGAAGGCCATTTCCGAAGAGTCGACGGCATGGTAGCTGCCGAAGTCCACGGTGGCGCGAAAGTCCACACAGGGGGCGCCGATCAGCGGGCCTTTCTGGCAGGCCTCGACAATGCCTTTTTCAACGGCCGGAATGTAATTTTTGGGGATTACCCCGCCGACAATGGCATCCACAAATTCGAAGCCGGCGCCCCGGGGAAGGGGTTCCATGACAATCCAGCAGTCGCCGTACTGGCCATGTCCGCCGGACTGTTTCTTGTGTTTACCCTGGACGCGGACTTTCTTTTTAATGGTTTCCCGGTAAGGGATTTTTGGGGTTTTTAGCAGGACTTCAACATTGAATTTACGTTTGAGCTTTTCGATGGTGCTCTCGATGTGAACCTGACCCAGACCGGAAAGCAGAATCTCTTTGGTCTCCGCGTTGCGCTCCAACCGTAAGGCCGTGTCTTCCTCGAGGAGCTTGGTCAAGGATATATAAATTTTATCCTCATCGCCGGTGGCTTTGGATTCCAGGGCAAACGAAATCAGCGTGGGCATCGGCTGGGCACAGGAATAACGGATCTTGTTGCTTTCATCACAAAGCGTATCACCAGTTTTGGTTTCCTTGAGCTTGGCCACCGCCACGATGGATCCGGGGCCGGCTTCCGAAGCCGGCTTCTGCTCTTTGCCGGCAATGGTGAGCAGCTGGTTGAATCGTTCCCGGGTCTCTTTGGTCGAATTGTAGAAATTGCCGTCACTGCCCAGCTTTCCGGAAACCACTTTGAAGATCGTCAGTCTGCCGGCATAGGGATCGGCCACGGTCTTGAAAACAAAGGCGGAAAAAGGGGCCGCCGGGTCAGGTGCCCGTTCAATGACTTCATCATTGGCTGGATTGACACCCTGTTTCGGCGCTTTATCCAACGGCGAAGGCAGACAGCCGGCAATGAAATCCATCAGCAGGTCGATGCCGATATTTTCGGCGGCAGACCCGCAGAGCACCGGTGCAAAGGTTCTGGAGAGCAGGCCTTTTTTCAAGGTATCGCGAAGCTCCTGGTTGGTAATGGTCTCTCCTTCCAGATAGCGCTCGATGAGTGCATCGTCCGCTTCGGCCACATTCTCGATGAGCGTTTCCCGTTCTGTCTCCACGGTGTCCTTCATATCTTCGGGTATATCGATCTCCTTGGCGTTGCCGCTCTCATCGTAGCGGTAAGCTTTCAGGCCGATCAGATCGACGATGCCGTTAAAATCGGCTTCGGCACCGATGGGAAGCTGAACGATAATCGGTTTGGGGGACAGGCACTGCACCGCATCCTCGACGGTACGGGTAAAATCGGCGCGCTCGCGGTCCAGCTTGTTGATGAAAATCGCACAGGGAAGTTCGTATTCGGATGCAAAATCAGCCACCTGCTCGGTCTGTACCTTGACACCGTCAACGGCATCCACGAGGATCAGGGCGGTGTCGGCTGCCTGCATGCACAGTTTGGCATCGGAGATGAAGTTCTGATCGCCGGGCGTATCGATCAGGCTGAGGGTGTGCTTTTTCCATGGCAGTTGAATGAAACCACTGGAAAGACTGGCCTGCCGCTTGAGTTCTTCCGGTTCGAAATCCATCACCGTATTGCCGTCTTCCACGCGTCCCACGCGGGTGGTCATGCCGGCATTGTTAATCATGATTTCAGCGAGGGAGGTTTTTCCAGCCCCCCCATGAGCAATCAGTGCTACATTTCTTAAGGATTCATTCATGTGGCCCACTCAAGCTCCTCTCTCCATTGTATTTTCTGCCCGATTGGCAGACGTTTGGTTAAGCTGATATTACTAAATCGACGACTAAAAAAAATCAAGTTTAAAAACCTGATTATAATTCAAAATCCAACGGTCGGAGCAGGATAATGAATTCCCGGTTTCCCTTGGGTCCCAATACAGGGGAGGGGATTACCGGCCCGCAAGAAAGCGATAGCCGGGAGAAGAAAACCTGAAGATCGTCGATAATTTCATCATGAAGGGCCGGGTCCTTGACCACACCGCCCTTGCCCACCCTTCCTTTACCGGCTTCGAACTGAGGCTTGATCAGAGCCAGAACCATGCCGCCTGCTTTGAGAAAGGGAAGGGTGCATGGGACGACGATCTTGAGGGAGATAAAAGAGGTGTCGATGGTCACCAGGTCAACCTTCTGCGTAATCAAGGCTGGATCGATTTTACGGATGTTGGTCCGCTCGATGACGACCACCCGATCATCCTGCCTGAGCGACCATGCCAACTGGCCATATCCCACATCCACTGCAAAGACACGGGTGGCGCCGTGTTGCAGCAGGCAGTCGGTAAAACCGCCGGTCGAGGCCCCCACATCGAGGCAGACCATGCCGGCACAATCGATGCGGTTGGCTTTCAGGGCGGCTTCAAGCTTGAGTCCCCCGCGGCTGACATAACGCAGATCATCGCCCTTTAGCGTGATTTCAATATCTTCGGAAAACCGAGTGCCGGGTTTGTCGCATGGCAATTGGTTCACAGCCACCCGGCCGGCCATGATCAAGGCCTTGGCCCGTTCCCGGCTCTGGCAGAATTGTTTTTCGACGAGCAGCGTGTCAATTCGCTTTTTCACGGGCATACCAAGCCATCCGGGTTTAGCTGTCGAGCTGATAAGACATCACAGCGATACGTCTTTTCTCATTGAGGCCCACGTAGGATATTTTTTTTCCTCACCAGCTTAATTGCTTACCAGCTTATCGGCTATCGGCTTATCTCGGCTGATCATGGACAGGGCCGTGGTGATGATGGCCGACGCATCCACCTGGTACTTGCATCGCAGGGTATCCTGCGGTCCGTGCTCCACAAATTGATCCTTGATGCCCATTCGTTTGACGATGGTGTCAATGATGTCATGGTCGCTCAGCAACTCGAGAACCGCACTGCCGAATCCGCCGTGAACGGTATTTTCCTCGACGGTGATGATCCGCGGAATCTTGCGGGCCAGGGGAATGATCAGTTTTCTGTCTAAGGGTTTGATGAAACGGGCATTGACCACGGTTGCCCGAACGTCATGGTTTTCCTCCAGGAGGGCCGCGGCGCATATCGCTTCAGCGACGGTGCTGCCAACGGCAATGATCAGCAGGTCTTCACCGTGGCTCAGGATCTCACCTTGGCCAATGGGAATGACCGTCAAGGCGTCGTCCAGTTCCGCCCCGGTGCCTCGGCCCCGAGGGTATCTCAGGGAGATGGGCCCGTCATGGGCGACGGCAGTGGCAAGCATGTGGCGCAACTCATTTTCGTCCTTCGGGGCCATGACCACCATATTGGGGATGGTTCTTAGAAACGAGATGTCGAACAGACCATGATGGGTGGGCCCGTCCTCTCCGACGATGCCGCCGCGGTCCATGGCAAACACCACCGGCAGTTTCTCGATGCAGACGTCGTGGATAATCTGATCGTAGGCACGCTGGAGAAAGGTCGAATAGACCGTCACCACCGGACGGAACCCTTCGGTGGCCATACCGGCGGCGAAAGTGACCCCGTGCTGTTCGGCAATGCCCACATCGAAAAAACGGTCCGGGTATGCATTGGAAAAGGGAACCAGTCCGGTACCCTCGGGCATGGCGGCGGTAACGGCAATGATTCGGTCATTCGTTTTGGCCAGTTCCACCATGGTTTGACCGAACACCTCGGTGTAACTGGGTACATTGGTGGTCTTTTTGCGGCAGATTCCCGTATCCACGTCGAAGGAACTGACCCCGTGAAAATAGACCGGGTTCTGTTCCGCCTGCGGATATCCCTTGCCTTTTTTGGTGATGACATGCAGAAGCACCGGTTCATCCATGGTTTTGATATTTTTTAGAATGTCGATTAAATGATCCAGATTGTGCCCGTCGATGGGACCGAAATACTCGAAGTTGAAGGCTTCGAACAGCATACCCGGCGTTACGAAGGTCTTGAATGACTCTTCACTGCGCTTGGCCAATTGATACATATTTTCACCGATGCGAGGCAGCGATTTGAGGAATTCGCCTAAGGATTTGCGCATCATCTGAAGCTTGGTGGCGGAAAACGTGCGGCTGAGCAAGGAGGAGAGTGCGCCGACGTTGTGGGAAATGGACATTTCATTGTCGTTCAGGATAACGATCATATCCTTGTCGTTGTGCGTGTCTCCGGTCTGGTTCAAGCCTTCATAGGCGAGCCCGGCAGTCAGCGAACCGTCTCCGATCACGGCCACCACCTTGGATGAATCCTTTTTCAGACGTTTGGCACAGGCGATACCCAGACCGGCGGAGATGGATGTGCTGCTGTGACCGGTGGTAAAGGTGTCATATGGGCTTTCACTGCGCTTGGTAAAGCCGGAGAGGCCGCCATGCCGACGCAGGGTGGGGAACTGGTCACGGCGGCCGGTAAGCAATTTGTGGGCATATGCCTGATGGCCAACATCCCACAGGATTTTATCGGCAGGTGTATCGAAGACGTAGTGAAGGGCGATGCTCAGTTCAACGGCACCTAAACTGGACGCCAAATGACCGCCGGAGGTGGAAACCACGTCCACGATGGTTTTACGGATTTCTTTCGCCAGATCAGGTAGTTCTGAACGTTTCAATTTTTTCAGATCGAGGGGCGAGTTGATTTTATCGAGTAGGTGTGAGGATTGGCGCAAGGTTCAAGCTCCCTGAGTTAGTGTCTATCTAGAAATGGTAAATTTTGGTTCAGGCCAAGGCCGCAACGAAATTGAACCCGCAGGCGTAGTGGCACTACGTCGAGGATTTCAATCGAGCGAGAACGCAGGCGTGGGCCGAAAGATGCCGTTTCTGGATGGACCCGAGTTATCGTTTCCGTTCGATGACATACCTGGCGATGGCGCGAAGCGAATCTGCTCCCTTATCAAAAGCGTCAAGGACCTTCAAGGCATTGTTTACCAGCTGGCCGGCAAGCGTCTCGGCAGCGGCAAGACCCAACAGCGCCGGGTAGGTGTTTTTCCCACGAATGTTGTCGGTGCCGGTGGCTTTTCCAAGCCGCTTGGGGTCTCCTTTGACGTTGAGAATGTCGTCGGCCACCTGAAAAGCCAGCCCGATATGCTGGGCATAGGTCTGCAGCAGCTGCTGCTGGCGTGGTGACGCTCCTGACACCATTGCGCCTGCGCCCACCGAAATTTCGATCAGTTTGCCTGTTTTCAGGCGGTGCAGAGATTCCAGTTCAGGTTTAGAAATCACTGTACCCTCAAAGGCCATATCGCGCATCTGTCCTTCGATCATGCCTTTGAAGCCAGCGGCAGAGGCAATCTGGGCGATGGCCAGCAACCAGCGGTGTTGATCGTCAGAGGCGCACTGGATGCCGGCGGTCCCCAGGATTTCAAAAGCCAGCGTCAGCAGCGCATCGCCGGCAAGGATGGCCGTTGCCTCATCGAATTGAACATGGCAGGTCGGTTTGCCACGTCTTTTGTCGTCGTTGTCCATTGCCGGCAAGTCGTCATGGATCAACGAATACGTGTGGATGAGTTCCAGTGAACAGGCGAGGGGAAGTACAGCTTCCCGGCTGCCGCCGACGGTTTCCGCAGCGGCGATGCACAGCACGGGCCGCAATCGTTTTCCGCCCGCCATGACTGAATAGGTCATGGCATGGGAGATCCGTGTGGCTGATGATTGGGCGCTCAGGTAGTGCTGTAGCATTTGGTCTACCGGGGCCCGCACATCGTTGAGGTATGATTTCAGATCGAACATGATTGTTGATGGGTACTCCGAGCTTTTGATTAACCGCGGAGGTCGCTGAGGCCGCAGTGATCAGCGGTTTGATAACGTATTTTCATTTCTCAGTGTCCTCCGCGTGCTCAGCGGTCAAGGGGTTTAACCGTTCAAGCGTGACGGTTCCGTAAAAAGGCACAAGTGGTGTCACTCCCGCGAAGGCGGAAGTCCATAACTGTCTGAAACTTATAGATCCCCGCCTTCGCGGGGATGACAAAAAAGAGGACATCTCGACTTTTTACGGGTTCATCAAGCATCCAGTTCAAACGGTTTTTCCACGGGTTCCCCCGTCTCGTCAGCCGTTAGCAGCGATATCCGTTTTTCGGCTTCATCCAGCGTCTCGGTACAGTATCGGGACAGCTTGATTCCGGCTTCGAATTTTTCCAGCGCTTTTTCCAAAGCAAGGTCTCCGGACTCGAGCGCCTTGACGATTTTTTCCAGATCACTGATCGCTTTTTCAAAACTCGGTTTTGCTTTTGTTGCCATGGGAACTTAGTTATCCTTTGTATTTCAAGTTGGTTATACCATAAACAATCCATTAATAGATCAGTTTACCGTTTCAGTCGGCCTCATTTTTATGGTCAGCTACCGTGACCGTTAATCGACCCCGGCCAAGAAGAATTTCCAGGCGCTGATCAATGCTTACCTGACTGGCACCGCGAACCACGGATCGATCGGGAAGGGTGCGGGTGATGCTGTATCCGCGCTGCAGGATGGCCATCGGATTCAGCGCTTCGAGCATGGAGACATTTTTATAAACGGTGGTCTGTCCCTCCGCAAGGAGGCGATGGATCTGCCTGATCGAGGCACCTTTGAGGGTGTTGACCTGATCTCGACATGATGCCACCCGCTTGATCGGTGAAACATGCATCAGCATATGGTGCTGAAAAGCAAGACGCTCGTTTCCGCGGGTCAAGGTTTTATCCATCGATGACAGGAGTCGAATCGAATAATCATCGACCCGCATGCGCATATCCTGCAACCTTCGGCGGGGATGGCTGATTCGGCTGGTAAAGCCATTTATAATATTATATATATTATTCAGGTAGTTTTTAATATTTATATAAAGCTTTTGTTTAGTTTTAGCCAGTTGGTTCTTCAGTTCATTCTTTGAGGGGACCGATAATTCAGCAGCGGCGGACGGTGTGGGCGCCCGAAGATCGGCTACGAAATCGGCGATGGTGAAATCCGTTTCGTGGCCAATGGCAGATACGATCGGTATGTCGGATGCAAATATGGTTCGGGCGACCTGTTCATCGTTAAAGGCACTGAGATCTTCGATGGATCCGCCGCCGCGTGCCAGAACGATGACATCGGTAGACCCCAATTTATTCAGCCAACGGATGGCATTGACGATCTCGCCAGGCGCGCGGTCCCCTTGAACATTGACCGGGACGACCTCCAGCGGCAGGTTGGGGAAACGCCGTTGGGCTACCTTGATGAAATCACGAATGGCTGCACCGGTCGGTGAGGTCACAATGCTTATTTTTTTGGGTATGACTGGCAGCGGCAGTTTATATTGTTGGTCGAACAACCCTTGATCAAAGAGTTTTTGTTTCAGTTTTTCAAAGGCGATCTGGAGGCCGCCGATACCCTTGGGTTCCAGATATTCAAAGATGATCTGGTATGTGCCTCTCGGTTCGTAGACGCTGATGCGCCCGAGACCAACGACGGACAGGCCATCTTCGGGTCTGAATTTGAGGGCACTGGCCTGGGCACGGAACATGACCGCACTGATTTGCGATTGTGGATCCTTCAACGTGAAATAGCAATGCCCGGATGAAGGCGTCCTGAAGTTATAAATCTCTCCTGATATCCAAATAAAAGGAAGCTTTTCTTCAAGTACTCGCTTAATTATCTTGTTGAGTTCCGTGACTTCGTAAACATGTTGCCGGGAAGGATTGGAACCTGAGCTGTTTTTCGCCATGGTCTTGATGTGAGAGTGCGGTTCAAATCTGGATGAATGGGCACCGACTTATAACGTCCGATAAGATATATTATGTAAAATTACGAATATGCTTATTGCGTTTTAGGGTTGTTGTTGTTCTTGCGGCCGTGTTTTATAATTAGCTCGCGAACCGCCGGTACCACGAACAGGTTTTCATGGGGCAATTCAAAAAGCGATTGGGCCAGGATCACCGTCTTTTTACGCAAGGTGATATTTTTGTCGATAATGCAGTGCATTTTTCCCTTGATCAGGCAAAAGCCGCTTTTGACGGGTATGCCGCTGGCGCGGAAGCTCTGTTCGGAGACGGTTACCTCGAGTTTTTCCGCCAGATCTTTCAGCTCCTGGTAAATCTGTTCAGGTTTCATTGAATGATGTCCTAACCACCTAAAATTATCGCACCATTCATATCAGCTTTGTGCTTGAAAATAAAGCAGCCTGTGTTATATTTGAACACTGTCCGACCACGGTCGGGAATTGATCAAAAAAAATAAAAATACGCGGAGGTATCATATGCAGTCGATTCCAATGGAAAGAACCCAGGCCCAGGTTCAGGTCAACGCTTTTGTCCGAAGTGTTTACAACTGGATGGCCATCGGGCTCGCATTGACCGGCGCTGTCGCCTGGTTTGTCGCCCACAACGAACCGGTTCTCCGCTTTGTATACCAGGCGCGCTGGATCTTTTTTATCGGAGAGTTGGCCCTAGTATTCATGCTGGCCGGTCGCGTGCACAAAATGCAGGCATCGACCGCCACCGGCATGTTCATGTTCTATGCGGCCCTCAACGGGGCGACAATGGCATTCATTTTCCTTGCTTACACGATGTCATCCATTGCTTCCACCTTTTTCATCTGTGCCGGAACTTTCGCGGTGTGCAGCGTGTTTGGTTGGGTCACCAAACGTGATCTCACCGGGCTTGGCAACTTTTTGTTCATGGGGTTGATCGGCATCATTATCGCATCGATCGTGAATATTTTTCTGAAGAGCCCGGCCATGCAGATCATCATCAGTTACATCGGCGTGCTGGTCTTTACCGGGCTGACCGCCTATGACACCCAGAAGCTCAAATCCATGGCCATCTCTCAACCGGCCGGCCTGGATGCCGCGGTGGTCAGAAAAGGCGCGATCATCGGTGCATTGACGCTTTACCTGGATTTCATCCTGATGTTCCAATACCTGTTGATGATTTTCGGCGGCAACCGCGACTAAATCGTGCCCGTCAAGAACGGGCCAAATAACTATTTATAGCCGAGCACGAAACAAAAAAGCCCCTGAATCATGATCGCTCATGGTGCTGGGGCTTTTTTTATGTCCGTCTTCTGCGTTTAGATTTCAGTCATCTGACCTTCGACATCACCCCAGCGCCTTGACAACCTCCGATGCAATCTGCTGGCAAAAGGACGTCGTTTCCTGTTGGGTGGGCCCTTCAACCATCACCCGGCACTGTGGCTGGGTGCCCGAATAGCGAACCAGCACCCGTCCGTTGTCGCCGAGTTCGCCTTCCACGGTCCGAATCGAGCGCATGACCGCATCGATCGTATCGATTTCCGGTTTCGATTTCACATCCACATTAATCAGGCATTGGGGAAAAACAGTCATGACCGTTGCCAGATCAGAAAGGGAACGGCCCGATGACCGCATGGCTTGCATGAGCTTCAGGGCGGCGAGCATGCCATCTCCCGTTGTGTGGTGGTTTAAAAAGATCATGTGTCCGGAATCTTCACCACCGAAAACAGCGCCGGCCTTGACCATCTCCTGCATGACATAGCGGTCACCGACCCGGGCCTTGACGTGGGCGATGCCCATTTTTTTCAGTGCCGCGCCAAAGCCCATGTTGCTCATGACCGTCGTGACCACCACCGGCTTGGCCAACTCCCCCTTTGCCTTCATGTCTTTGGCGCAAATGGCCATGACTTGATCGCCGGAAAGCACCCTTCCGCTTTCATCCACCGCGATCAGGCGATCGGCGTCCCCATCAAAGGCCAGGCCCAGATCGGCGTTTTCAGCCACAACCACCTTTGCCAGGGCACCTGGGTGCTGGGAGCCGCAGTTGTCGTTGATATTGATCCCATCCGGCTCACAAAAGATGGTTTGCACCGTCGTACCCAGGTTTTCGAAAAGGGTCGGTGCAATCTGGCTGGCGGCACCGTTGGAACAGTCTATGATCAGCTTCATCCCAGCCAGCGATGGTCCAGTGGACAGGCAATTTTGCAAAAACCGGCCATAGCGGTCCGGCGCATCATCGACGTGATGAAGTTTACCCACCCGTTCGATCGTCTGGCTTTTTTGGTAGAGCGACCCATCATCGTGAATCAATCGCTCGATGGACCGCTCGGCAGCGTCGGAGAGTTTGTATCCGTCACCGTTAAACAGTTTGATGCCGTTATCATAAAAAGGATTGTGGGATGCGGAAATCACGATGCCGGCTTTAAAGCCGTTGGCTGCGGTAAGATACGCCACACCCGGTGTGGGAATCACACCGGCCAGGTATACGTCTCTACCCATGGAGCAGATACCGGCCGCAAGCGCGCTGACCAGCATGTTTCCCGAAATCCGCGTGTCCTGCCCGATGATAAAACGGCCGGGTGCCTGTTTCTCATCATCGAAATAAGCCGCGATGGCCCTTCCCGCTTTAAGCGCGGTTTCGCAGTCCAACGGAAATTGGTTGGCTATTCCTCTGATCCCGTCGGTTCCAAAAAGTTCGCCCAATCGTACGCCTCCTGCTGGCCTATCATGAGTCGTCCCCGCGCAGGCGGGGATCCAGTGCGTTGAAAATGTTTATCGAATCGCCGGAAACAACGCCAGCATCTGCTCGGTTACCGCATCGACGATCCGCTGCAACCAGACCGTTCCCTGCAAGGCTTCGTCGCCATCCAGGCTTTTTATCACGGTAAGGTAAACAGCGCCAAGGGTATCGATTCTTTTACCTATAATCGATAAAAAGGCCTTGTCGTCATAACGCTCTATTCCATCTATGCAACGGCGAATCAGGTCACCTGCCTGGTTTCGGTTACTAATCAGTTGATTTTTTTGTTCAATAAGGCTGGCGGACGCGCTATCGCCCATCTGCTGCCGGTATCGCTCGCTGGACGCCTTCAGCTTTTCACAAAATGCCGTAAACCGCCTGATTCGTTCGAATATGACTGAATGTAACGTATCGACCAACCCTTCATGCAGCGCCTGGGGAAACAGTTCACCGATAAATTGACGCCGCACATGGGTGTACCAGGCCATCAAGGCCACCAGGTTGGCCAGGTAAACGATGTTGTTATATGCCTGACGCTTGACATTGCGGTATATGCCCATGGAATAGGGGACGCTTCCCCCCCTGCCGCCGCCTTCGAATACCAGCCGATCCGGCTTGCATTGATCCTTGCGATACACCGAACCCGCTGCAATCAGCGTCCCGTAGGCGATGCGGCAAGGCCCCACCAGGCCCCCCTGCCCGCCTAAAAAAATCGGATTTTGATTGAGCATCACCCCGTGGGGGACATCCCCCATGATGGATGCCGTGGCCTTGTCCTGGTTGGGTGTAAAATTGAAGTGAATATAGGAACTGCCGACTTCACTGTGGTTTTCCCGGCTCGTTCCACCGGCCAGGAAGCAGTCACAAAAATTGATCAGGCTGCCCAGGGTCACAAATGGAAACAGGATGGTCTGCTTCAACCCGACGGTGTGGGCGATGCTGGCCTGCTCTTCGAAAATGGTGCCTGCCCGCACATGGGCGCCGGAACCGGCTTCGGCACCCTCCAGAAAGACGGCATTTTCGAAATAGCCGCCCTTTAATTTTACATGGGGGCCGATGTAGCAGTTGTTCACGGTAACCGGCGCTTCAAAGCCCAGTTCTGCGCCGTCACAGATCAGGGTGTTGGCGCCAAACAGTTTACATCCGGCGTGAATGGTCGCCTTTTCGGCGATCCGGTTGCGATCCACCTCATCACCGATGATCGGTGTGTTCGGATCGATCATGTCTATCGATTTTTTTTTCATATCGGCAGTTCTTCTGAATTCAGCTCAGTTTATCCACCCGCAGCGTATTTCAAGATACTACACTTTTTCCATCAAATCGATGGGTTCCAATCGGATGGAAAATTTTTTAAGAAATAATCCGTGCTGCCGGCAGTAGTTAGCCGCCGCCTGGCACGCCGTTGCATTGGCCGGGCCGTTAAATGAGAGAAGCACCCCGCGAATGGCATGTTTGTTTTTCAACTCGGACAATTGGTCAAAATTTCCCAGAATCGGGAAGCCTTGAATTTTCTTGCCACCTTTTAAGAGGTCGTCATCCAGAAATCCCACGGGGTTGATATTAAGGGATTTGTTGTTCAAAATCTCCCGCAGCAGCAGCTCCCCTCCCCTTCCCGCACCATAAATGACCACCGGATCCCCGGCCAGGGTCTTTCGTTTCATCGTTTCCGTAAAAATCCGAAACGATCCCCGGGTGCTCAG
>NZ_JBFELV010000053.1:0-18478 GCF_041551955.1 Desulfosarcina sp. | reverse complement strand
GCCAGCAGCCAGATCAACGGGCTGGTATTCGAAGGCCTCATCGACCGGGACGAAAACCTCCAGTTTCGCGGACGGGTGGCGCATCGCTGGAAGATATACGAACATGCTTTTTTTTACATCAACGACTATGCCGCCACGGCCCGCTGGGGTCTCATCGCTCCATCCGTTCTGGTCTCGAAACTTCGAACCGCCCTGAACCCTGGCACGCCGGAATGGCAGCATGTCAAAAGCGTTGATTTGTTGCCGCCGGAAGCTATCACCCACACCATTTCGATTGATCAAGGAGAAAGCACCACGCCCATCACCCTGCGGATCAAGGCGCCACCGCGGGTTCGCATCGTGCTCGATCGGGTGGACCAAATGCTCTTTGAACGCCTGGCCGATATATTGGGCGACGGCTATTTTGATACCTTTGACCCATCCGTTTATGTGACCGCCGAACCCGGAGCGCCAGAAGCGCAGCTTGAAGCCGAGGCAAGGGAGTTAATGCCTTCGACCGCCCACAACCCGATCATCGAATTTTATCTTCGGCCGGGTGTCCAATTTCACGACGGTCATGAGGTGACGGCCGCGGATGTGAAATTTACCTATGAAGCCATCCTCGACCCCAAGAACCTCTCGCCCCGCATTCCCGACTACGAGCCGGTGAAAGAGGTTGAGGTCGTCGATCCGCATACGGTGCGCATCGTATACAAACGGCTCTATTCGCCGGCTTTTGCAACCTGGGGCATGGGTATTTTACCCGCCCACCTGCTCAGCGATCAGGCGCTCACCCAAGAGGCGACCGCCAAGGGCCTGGCGCCGGAGGAATTCAGCATGCGTCAGAGCCGATTCAGCCGCCGGCCTGTCGGCTGCGGGCCATTTGTATTCAAGGAGTGGAAATCGGACCAGTACGTTCGCCTGGAGCAGTTTCAATCCTATTGGGAGGGCGCACCCAACTATAAGGAATACGTGATGCGGATCATACCCGATCCCCTGACCCAGGAGATGGAGTTTTATGCCGGCACGGTTGACGATTACAATGTGCTGCCGCATCAGGTGACGCGGTTCAGCAAAGATGAACGCTTTCAACATTTTTCGGGCACCGCCTTCGGGTACTCCTACATCGGCTACAATGCAAGACGGGAGCCGTTCACCGATCCCCGAGTGCGTCGGGCGTTGGGTATGGCCATCGACACCCAGGAAATCATCGATTACGTGCTCTACGGCCAGGGAGAATCGATCACCGGGCCATTCGTGAAGCAGACCGATTATTACAACCACGACATCGAACCGTTGCCCTATGATCCGGAAGGTGCGGTCGCGCTGCTGGCCGAGGCCGGCTGGCGGCGCGGAGGTGACGGCTATCTGCAAAAAAACGGCAAGCGCCTGGCCTTCACCTTGATTACCAACAACGGCAACCCACTGCGAAAAGCCATTCTGGCCATCGCCCAGGATGCATGGAAGAAGATCGGCATTCAGGTCGAGACCGACTTGCTGGAGTGGTCGGTGTTCATTCAAAGACGCGTCAACCAGCTCGACTTCGACGCATTGATACTGGGTTGGTCGATGGGCATCGATCCGGATCTGTTTCAAATCTGGCACTCCAGCCAGAGCGGCCCCTTCCAACTCAATTTCGTGGGGTTTTCCAACTCCACGGCTGACGATTTGATCCTGAAGATCAGACAGGAGTATGATCATGATCGCCAGGTGGCCTATTGCCGCCGGTTGCACGAAATCATCGCCGCGGAGCAGCCGTATACCTTTCTGTACATCAGCCGCTGGACCGCGTTGTTGGACAAACGCATCGTAAGGGCGATCACCGGGGCCGACGGCCGCAGCGTATACCAACCCATCGTCCCCACCAAAACCGGCGGCTACACCTTTCATTTCAACCAGTGGATCAAACTGAACCGGCCGCCAGAATTGTCGGCCGACGGATAGGGAACACCCATGCTGGCATATTTGGGGAGAAGCATCGTCCAAAAGGTCGTGACCCTTTTTTTCGTCTCGGTGATCTCTTTTCTGATCATTCATCTGGCTCCGGGCGAACCCAGTCAAATCGATCCACTGAATCCCAAGTTCACGCCGGAGATGGTGGCGCGCATGCGCACGGAGTTCAATCTGGACAAGCCCCTGCACGTCCAGTACATGCTTTTTTATAAAAATCTCCTCACCGGCCGGATCGTCTCCTGGCGCGACAATCTGCCGGTGCTGGGTAAGATATGGGAGCGGTTTCTGAACAGCCTGCCCCTGTTCATCGTGGGGACCATTCTGACCTGGACATTTTCGTTTCCCGTGGGAATCCGATCGGCCATCATGCGGGATGGGATCTACGATAAATCGGCGACATTTCTGGCCTATCTGCTCATCTCCATCCCGGGGTTCTTTTTTGCCTATATCCTGATCATTTTGACCGTAACCAAACTGCAGGTGCCTGTTATCGGCATGGAGACATTCGGTGTGACGTCGGCGTCCCCTTTCGTTCAGATCATGGATCGCACCTGGCATCTGGTGCTTCCATCCATCCTCGGGGCCACCGGTGGGGTGGCGGTGCTTTCCCGGTATGTGCGCAGCCAGATGCTGGAGATTATCGGACAGGACTATGTGCGCACGGCCCGGGCCAAAGGGCTGCCGTCGGAAACCGTGTACTACCGTCACGCCTTGCGCAATGCGCTGCTGCCCTTCGTGACCATGTTCGGACTGATCCTGCCCGGTCTCATCGGCGGGTCGGTGATCATCGAATCGATATTCTCCTGGCCCGGGATGGGAAGATTGGCCTATGAAGCCATTTTGGGCAGGGACTACCCGGTCATATTGACAGTCAACTTCATCACCGCCGTTCTGGTGCTGGTGGGCACCTTGGTTTCTGATGTGCTTTACACGGTGGCGGACCCAAGGATCAAACTCTGATGCCGACTGCAGTCAACCCCATGGACCGAATTGAAACCGGCCAAACCGATATGCCGCCATCCCGCTCGCCCTGGGCCGAGACATGGCACCTGCTGCGCCAAAATCGAATGGCCCTTAGCGGCCTGATCATTTTTCTGATTTTTTTTGCCGTTGCCGTGGCCGGGCTGACGGTAACTTCCGGCAAGGACCCCATTTTAGACCCCGCCCGCGTACGCCTGCAGGAAAAGCTTCGGCCTCCCCTGTCTGCACCTAAGACAGACCGCCTGCGACCGGAAGCGCTCCCCGCTCTGGGCATCTATCTGCTGGGCACAGATGAACTGGGTCGGGATGTGTTTGCCCGCATGCTCCAGGGGGCCTGGGTGTCCCTGACGGTCGGGTTTGTGGCCGTGGGCATTGCCGTGGGTATCGGCATCCTGCTGGGCGGCATTGCCGGATACTACGGGCGGCAATATATTCAGTCGGGGCACATCATCTTCGGGTTGCTGCTGGTCGCGGCCATCGTGCTGGCTTATCATCGGCTGTTGACGGCAGCTGCTGTTCTGCTGATCACCGCCATTGCCGGCTGGGGCTTTACCAGCCGACACGCCCGCAATGTATCGACATTGCCCGGCTACCTGAAATGGATGGTGCTGCCGACCATGCAGGTGGACACCCTGATCATGCGCGCCGTGGACATTATGCTTTGCTTTCCCTCATTTTTTTTGATTCTCACGGTGGTCGCCCTTTTGCCGCCGAGCATCTACAACATCATGGTCATTATCGGGTTGACCAGTTGGATGGGGACCACCCGTTTCGTTCGCGCGGAATTCCTGTCATTGAGAGAACAGGATTTCGTGGCGGCTGCCAGGGCATTGGGTATCAGCGACGCCCGCATCATCTTTCGTCACATCATGCCTAACGCCGTTGCGCCGGTTCTGGTTTCGGCCACCCTGGGTATTGCGTCGGCCATGCTCACCGAAGCGGGACTGAGTTTTTTGGGTTTCGGCGTCCCCCCCCCACACGCCACATGGGGCAACATTCTATCTGACGGCAAGGCCTTTATCTTTGATGCCCCCTGGCTGACCTTCGTGCCGGGGGTGGTAATTTTAATTGTTGTGCTGGCATTCAATCTGTTCGGGGAGGGGATGCGGGATATTCTCAACCCAAAGTTGCGCGAACGCAACTAGAAGCGGCTTTTCAGCCCTCTCACAGGCCCAATCTCTGCGTTGGCGCAAGGCGATTCATCCTCAACGTAGCGCTGCTACGTCTGCGGTTAATCACCTTGCGCCGCCTTGACCTTGACCCTGTGATAGGGCTGGAAAACCACTTCGCGAAGCATAAGCCCAGAGCCTCTTTGCTTATCAGCTCGAAGATCGAAGCTCAAAGCCGAACCCGGAACCCAGAACCCAGAACCCAGAACCCAGAACCCAGAACCCAGAACCCGGAACCCAGAACCCAGAACCCGGAACCCAGAACCCGGAACCCAGAACCCGGAACCCGGAATCCAGAACCCATTATGCCTGAATCGAACGATATATTACTTTCCGTTGAAAACCTGCAGGTCCATTTTATTGGCGACGGTCCCGTGGCCCGGGCGGTGGATGGCGTGGATTTTTTCGTCCGCCGCCAGGAGACGGTCTGCATCGTGGGGGAGTCCGGCTGCGGAAAGACGGTGACGGCCCTGGCCATATTAGGATTGCTCAAGCAGCCCCCGGCATCGATCGCCGGCGGTCGAATCACCTTTGACGGCCGATCCCTTTTGGATCTGCCGCAGGATGAACTGCGCGCCCTGCGGGGCAAACGCATCGCCATGGTTTTTCAGGAGCCAATGACCTCCCTGAACCCGGTGTTTACCATTGGCGACCAGATCAGCGAGTCGGTGTTGGCCCATGAACGGGTGTCGGTGGAGGAGACCCGTCGCCGTACGATCCAGCTTCTTGACGATGTGGGCATTGTCGACCCGCAACGGCGTGTGGGCGACTATCCTCACCAACTCAGCGGCGGGCAGCGCCAACGGGTGATGATCGCCATGGCCCTGGCCTGTGAGCCGGACTTGATTATCGCCGACGAGCCTACCACCGCCCTGGACGTTACCGTGCAAGCCCAGATTCTGAGTCTGCTGAAGAAACTGAAGCAGGATAAAAACATGGCCATTCAATACATCACCCACGACTTGGGTGTGGTGGCAGCCATTGCCGATCGGGTCTACGTGATGTATGCCGGCGTGGTGGTGGAACAGGGTCCAACCGGCATCATTTTCGGACATGCCAGGCACCCTTATACCATTGCGCTCCTGAATGCACTGCCCACCAAAAAAAAGCGGGGCCAGCGCCTCTATAACATTCCGGGCAATGTCCCTCATCCGGCATACCGGCCCACTGGATGCCCGTTCCACCCCCGTTGCCAATACCGTGAACCCGCTTGCGAAAGCGTGTTTCCCGACCTTTGCAGATATGGTGAGGGGCACAAAGCCCGCTGCCCCGTCCTTTTTGCCGCCCAGCGCCGGACCCAGGAGGTGGGCGCATGACCGCATCCACCACACCGCTGCTTCGAATAACGGCGCTGAAAAAATACTTTCCGGTTCGACGCGGCCTGCTTCAGCGGGTGGGCGGCTACGTAAGGGCTGTGGATGGTGTGGACCTTGACATTGGACCCCGCCAGACGCTGGGCCTGGTGGGCGAAAGCGGTTGCGGCAAATCCACGGTGGCGCGTCTGATTCTCAGGCTGCTGGAACCAGACGGCGGCACCGTTCATTTCGACGGCCGGGAGATCACCTCGCTGAACGAGCGTGCGTTCAAGCCGCTGCGCAAAAAGATTCAAATGATCTTCCAAGACCCTTATAGTTCTCTCAATCCGCGCATGACCGTGGCTCAATCCATATGCGATGGTGTTCGCATGGCAGGCATCAAGGACAGATCCGACCAGCGAAAGCGGATTCAAGCCCTGCTGGATATGGTGGGCATGCCGGCGGCCAGCGCCGGTCGCTATCCCCATGAATTCAGCGGCGGCCAGCGTCAACGGGTTGGCATTGCCCGCGCGCTGAGCGTTTCTCCCCAATTGGTCCTTTGCGATGAACCTATCTCGGCGCTGGATGTCTCCATCCAGGCGCAGATCATCAACCTGCTCAAGGATCTCCAGGACGAGCTGGGGTTAAGCTACCTCTTTATCTCTCATGACCTCAATGTGGTCAGTTACATTTGCGACCACGTCTGTGTGATGTATCGGGGCCGCATCGTGGAATCGGCACCGGCTCTTGCGCTTTTCGATCATGCCCGCCACCCCTATACGCTCAACCTGCTGGCCGCGGTTCCCGAAACCACGGAGGTCGGGTGGTCACCCCAGGTGGGGGCTGAATGGGAGCGCGCACCGCTGCCTGATGGGTGTGCCTTTGGCGATCAATGCCCCGACTACGATGATGCTTGCACGCATGAACCGCCCGCCATGGTCAAGGTGGGGGATGGTCATTTTGTGCGCTGCTGGAAGGCGGCATGACGTCGTTGGCCCGCCAGATTCCTGCATTGAAACGATTGATGGCATTGTGGTCTTCAGAGCCCGGTCGTCGGGTTGCTCGGCGCTTCTAATGGTGGCACGGTAGCGGCGGCGATGCGTGTCGACGCATCTACCATGGCGTGGGGATCAATTGACAAGGGCGAACAAACCGCCATCAGATGGTTTCTCATCGCATCGGAGCTGCAAACGATCAGGTCGGTATCGCGATTGTTGAGGGCGATCTGCAGCTTTCGGTCCCGATCGTAAATGTCCCGCCTGAAATTCACCGTGCTATCCGCATCCACCCAGGCGGTAAAATAAACCAGGTGCACCGGGATGGGGTCGTCCAGCACCACGGTTTGCCGCCGTCCATCCATCATGGCGGCTTCCAGCCGAGCGCGGTTCCAGCCCTGGCCCTCCAACAGGTATTGGGCCAGGTCCAGGGGCGATTCCACCCGCACGCATCCGGAGGAAAAAGGTCGCTCCCGCTGGTTGAACAAGGCTTTGCCGGGGGTGTCGTGGATGTAGACGCTCTGGGGGTTGGGAAACATGAATTTGATGCGACCCAGTGCGTTCACATCCGAGGGGTCCTGCCTGAGGCGATAAGGAAAATAGCGCGCCGACAGGTTCTCCCACATGATGCCGGTCGGATCCAGCTCAGGTGCCTGACGGTCCCAGCTGCCAAATACCCGGATGCCCTGTCGGGTCAGGTAATCCGGGTCGTTGACGACCTTGGGAAGGATATCTTTGCGGGCGATTTTTCGAGGGATATTCCAATAGGGATTGAACTCGAGGTAAGTCATCCTGCCGGACAGTGCAGGGGTCTGGCGGCGTGACTTGCCAACGATGGCCCGCATGCGCTTGACCGTCCATTCCCCCTCCATGACGTTCAACGTGTAATCGGGGATATTGACCAGCAGGTACCGCTTGCCGAAGCTGTCCGGATACCATCGCCATCGCTCCATGTTGAGCTGCAGTTGTACGATGCGTTGGTCAACGGGAACCGACAGGGCGGCCAGCGTCTTCCTGCCGACGACACCGTCTGGGACCAATCCATGGCGATACTGAAACCGCATGACCGCCGTTTCCAGATCCTGGTCATACCTATTAGGGTTAGCGGGCTGGTCCGCGGTCAGATCACGGGACAGGGCCAGCCGGCTGCGCAGTGCCGAGACGCGGGGGGTCTGGTCTCCCAGCTTCAGCGAGGGGCCCGGCGCGATTGCCGGCCAACCCCCGCTTCTGCGGATCTGCTCATATTGCTTCAAGGTCGATCTCAGGCGTAGATAGGCGCTTTGCTTGGGCCGCAAGGATTCAATAAATGCGGTCAGTCGATCTTCTTTCACGGCTGCGGCCAGTTCGGCCGGCAGATCTCTGCCCTGCGTCCGCTGACCGGTCAACCCCATGTGGGTAATGGTTTCCGAGGCAAAGCGGCCCCGCCACAAATGGGTTGCATAGTCCAGCATCACGCCGGTCAAGGCCACATCCATCTGAACATACCGTTTCAGGAAGGAAAGACGGATCGCATCGGAGAAGGAAACTGAATCGTTCCACGGTTGCGCCAAGGCAGGGAAGAGGTAGTCGTCCGGTTTGAGGCCGTCACCGGAGGATGCCATGATGGCGTTCATGAGGATGTGCCCCGGGTCACGCAGTCCGTTTGCATCCATCCATATCGGTCGGTAGTCGACCATGCGGTAGAATCGCGCCACAGGCGTCAGCGGGTTGGCGCCCGATTCATCATCGAGGTGCGCAATCGGTGTCAGCCAGGCCAACAGCTCATCCTCAACGGCCGCGTGGGGCGCCTCCGCCGCTGCCATGGTTGGTGCCTGACAGAGAGCGACCGTCATCAATAGGAGTCTTATGCCAGCTTGGATCTTCATGTGTTGTTTTCGCGCATGTTGTCTGTTTGCCGGCGGTGTTCCGGCACGGTTGGCAGAAAGGCAAGCCCGCCAACGCAGAATCGAACCCTTGCGGTACGCCGGTCAAATGGCCTGTGGCAGGATCGTTGGCCGGCGGATCGAGCAATCTATTCACACTCATTTCAAAAAACGGACCAACCGGGCGATATTGTTTGGTAGCCTTAATATGAAAAGGATTACGGTAGGTTACAAAATCGATCAATCGTATGCGGCAGCCAACAACGACTAAATTAGGAATAAATTTACCTATTTTTTATGAATTTAAAACCCGATTAAACGCTGCCCGCTGCGAGCGCGGGGTGGGTTCAACAGGTGTCCCAGGCCCCGGCCAACCGCCTGAGGCAGAAAAACGCTAACTTTCGACCCGGTTTCAAGGTCCTATGTTTTTAAAAAATACTTGACATCCCCTTGAAGAATCTTCATATATTCACATTATAGCTATAATATAGTTACATTGTGGTTTTTTGATCCTAAATGATTAGGAGGGCAAGTTGAAAATTCTCACAACCGTTAAAAAAGTAGTTGATGTGGAATTGACTATCCGGGTGGAAAACGGTGCGATCATTGAAGAAGGCCTGCAGTACGTCATGAATGCCTGGGATGAAAATGCGGTGGAGGCTGCTGTCCAATTGAAGGAAAACAACCAGGCGGAAACCACCTTGGTCAGTATCGGCGGCGGTGAAGACAATACCAAAATCATCCGCAGGGGATTCGCCATGGGGATTGAGCACGGTATTCAAATCGATGACCCGGCACTGGTCGCAGCGGATTCGTTTGTCTATGCCAATGTGTTGCAAAAGGTTTTCGAAAAGGGAAGCTATGACCTGGTTATTACCGGCAAACAGGCCCAGGACACGGATAATGGGCAAACCGGCATCATCCTGGCTGAGCGTCTGGGATTGCCTTGTGTCAGCAATGTGGTCGCCATCGAAGTGATTGACGACCAGCACATGAACGTATCGCGTTTGGGTGACGCCGGAACCGAAATCGTTGAACTGGCATTGCCCGCCGTGATCACGGTTACCGACAGTATAAACGAGCCGCGACTGCCCCAGATGCGCGGCCTCATGATGGCCAAGAAGAAAAAAATCGATGTATTGGATCTGGCGGCCTTGGGCACCTCGTATGATCAAGTCGGCGGCACCACGCCTAAATCGCAGATCGCCGAGTTCATGAAATCGGAAACGCGCACCGCCGGGCAAAAATTTGAAGGCGACCCAGCCGCGATCACCGCCCAGGTGGTCGCTCTTTTGGCCAATGAAGCGAAGGTGTTATAGCCTATTGTAATAGCATGGTTCGCGATTCCCATTGGACCTTAACTGGATTCAACCAAGGAAAGACATCATCATGGCTAACGTACTCGTGATTGCAGACATCAAACAAGGTGTATTGAAAAGCAGCACCGCCGAACTGCTGTCAAAGGCCAAGGCCCTCGGCGCCAAAACCGCCGTGGTGGGGATTGGCAGCGGCATTGAATCCTTAATTCCCGACCTGGTGAGCGCCGGCTCCGATACCCAATATATCGCCGATGATCCGAAGCTGGAGCTGTTCTCTGCCGGTCCTTACGCATCCTGTATCGTCGAGGCCGCCAAGCAATTTGGTGCCGATCTGGTCTGGTTCGGTTTCTCCGAAAGCGGCAAGGCCGCGGCCCCGAGAGTCGCCGCGCAGTTGGATGCCGCCTGTGCGACGGAAATTACCGACGTGATGCTTGACGGCGATCAAATCGAAATCATCAGACCCGCCATTGCCAATAAAGTCATGCAGCGGGTGAAAATCAACACCGGGCAGCTGGTGGCGGTGGTACGAGCCGGCGCCTTCGAGGCGGCGGAAGGGATCTCCGGGACCCAAAACGTCGTCCGGCTTTCCGCTCCGGCACCTGACCTGAAGGCCGTGGTCAAGGAGCTCCTGTCGGATGCCAGCGGTGAAATCGATCTTGCCGATGCGGACGTCGTCGTTTCCGTGGGACGAGGCGCCAAGGATCAGGCCGGTGTCGATCTGGTAAAAGCGCTGGCCGGCGACCTGAAAGCGGGCTTTGGTTCCTCCCGCGCCATGGTGGACGGCGGGTTCATGGCCCATAACAAGCAGGTCGGGCAAACGGGCAAGATTGTCGCACCGACCCTTTACATGGCCATCGGCATCTCCGGCGCCATTCAGCATCTTGCGGGAATGAGCGGCTCCCAGGTGATTCTGGCCGTTAACAAAGACCCCGAAGCACCTATCTTCAACGTGGCTGACTACGGTATCGTCGGAGACCTCTTCGAGGTGGTTCCGATTCTGCGCGAAGAGATCAAAAAATTAAGAAACTAGACCGCCGGGTCCAATGCCGGTCGATGCCGTGTGCGCCACGCTTTGGTCGGATAAGTACAACAGCTAACCATGAGTCGATGAGGCAACTGTGAATCCACTGTTGATGGCCCTTTTACTGCTTGTTGGATTGACCGTTTTCAGCCGTACGATGATTGGCAAGATTCAATTGCTAAGGGCACTCGAACCGACCGATAGAGCCAATCATCTCAAGGAACGCCTGGGCAGCTTGGCTACGCTGGCCATCGGCCAGAAACGCCTGGTCGGAAGAGCAGCAGAGAGAAGTTCGGGGTTGATGCATGCGTTGATCTTCTGGGGTTTTTGTATCTTGCTGATCCGCAGCCTGACCCTGTATGGAGAAGGATTTCAAGAAGGCTATCACCTGCCGTTCTTGGGTGGCGATGGTCTGCTTGGATATCTGTATATCGCCGTCAAAGATATCATGGAGGGCATCGTCTTGTTGATGGTGGTCTTGGCCATCTATCGACGCGCCGTTTTAAAACCCAAGCGCATGCACAACACCTTCGAAGCCTATCTGGTCCTGGTGATGATTGGGATCCTGATGGTGTCGGATCTATTGTACGACGGGGCGCGCTACAATTTGATCCAGCTGTATGACAACCCGGGGAATATTCACTACTTCAACAACCTGAAGTATGGATCTGAATTCCTCTGGACGCCCATATCGGTGGGCGCGGCCAGTTTGGTTTCGGGCTTGAACGCGGATGCCAACGTTACCATCCTGGTGGTGATGTTTTGGGTGCACATCTGTACGCAGTTGATATTTCTCAATATACTTCCCACCGGGAAGCATTTTCACGTGATCACCGCGCTGCCCAATGTTTTTTTAAAGAGCCTGGGCTATCCCCATGAAAAGACAAAACCATTGGATTTGGAAGACGAAACCGCCTGGGAGGAAGAATCCCTGGGGCTCAACCACATCCATCAGCTCAACTGGAAACAGGGACTGGACCTGTACACCTGCACCGAATGTGGACGTTGCAAGGACGTCTGTCCGACCTACACCACCGACAAACCCTTAAATCTGCATGAATTCAATGATCAATTGAAGCGCGAACTATATGAAAATGCAGACAACATCGTCAAACGGGCCAAGTTGTCCGCGACCCTTCGGCAAATCGAAGATGACGAGCAAATTGAAAACGCCAAGCAGGCGATCAGGGCGCTTAACAGTGATAAAGCGTTAATTGGCGAGATCATTGCGCAGGAGACGCTCTGGGCATGTACGACGTGTCGGGCCTGCGAAGAAGTGTGCCCGGTGACCATTGAACACGTGCCCAGAATTATCGCCATGCGCCAGGGGCAGACCTTGATCGCGGAAGCTTATCCCAAAGAGCTGAACCCGGCGTTGAAAGGGCTCGAACGAAACGGAAATCCGTGGGGCATCGGGTATGACAAACGCGCCGATTGGGCCCACGGACTTGATGTAAAAATAATGGCGGACGACCCGGACGTCGACTATCTGCTGTGGGTCGGGTGTGCCGGGTCCTTCGACGATCGGTCCAAAAAAGTATCTATCAGCCTGGTCAACATTTTGAAAAATGCGGGGGTCAGCTTCGCCATGCTGGGTGTGGAAGAAAAATGTACCGGGGATTTTGCCCGACGCGTGGGCAATGAAATGTTGTTCCAGATGATGGCCGAGGAAAACATTGCCACGCTGAACGCCTACCAGGTTAAGAAAATAATCACCGCCTGTCCGCATTGCCTCAATTCGCTTAAACATGATTATCCTCAAATGGGGGGGAATTACGAGGTGATCCATCATGCCGAGTTCATCGAAGGCCTCGTCAAAGCCGGAAAAATCAAACTGAAACCGTCGCTCGACGGCGGGCTGACCTATCACGACCCATGTTATCTCGGACGCTACAATAACATTTACGACCAACCCCGATCGGTTCTGCGATCGGTCTCCAACGGCGGCCTCAAAGAACTCGATCGACACGGGCGGGAGAGCTATTGTTGCGGCGCCGGTGGCGGAAGAATGTGGATGGAGGAGACGATCGGCAAACGAATCAATCTGGCGCGTTCGGAAGAAATCGTCGATTGCGGGGTATCCAACGTCGCGGTCGGTTGTCCTTTCTGCCTGACCATGATCGAAGACGGGATGAAAGAGCTGGGCAAAGAGGAGGAGGTCAAAACGATGGATATCGCTGAAATCGTTGAAAAGAATATGGTGTCATCAAGTATTATTTCAAAGGGGCAAAAAAAATGAGGTACGCAGAAACAGGCTTTAATTTAGAAGTCGATCTAACCCGGGGAAACATCGAAAAGGTGGCGACAAACCCTAAAGACACCGAGCTTTACCTGGGTGGTTTGGGCACGAATGCCAAGATTATGTGGGATCGCGTTCCCCCTGAAGTCGAACCGTTTTCTCCTGAGAATCTATTGATCTTCAGCGCCGGTCTGTTGTGCGGGACACCCGCAACCGGTTGTAATCGAACCATTGTGACCACCATCTCGCCTCAAACCAAGTTGATGGCCTTTTCGATGATGGGGGGGTTCTTTGCACCTGAATTGAAGTACGCCGGTTATGACAAAGTGATCCTTCGCGGCAAGTCGCCGGACCTGGTCTATTTGTGGATCGACAACGGCACGGTGGAACTACGTGACGCCTCTCACCTGAAGGGAAAAGGCGCCATCGAAACGGCAGAAATCATCCGCAAGGAGCTTAAGGAGCCCAAAGCCCAGGTCGCGGCCATCGGTATGGCCGGAGAGAACAGGGTCTTTTTTGCCTCCATCGAGCAGGGTCGATCCAGCGCCAGCCGCGGCGGCATTGGGGCTGTCATGGGAGACAAGCGGGTAAAGGCGATCGTCGTTCGCGGCACCCAGGACCTCCATGTCGCCAAGCCGGCTGAATACATGGACCTTTGCAACGAAGTGATGCAATATATCCAATTTCGCAATGACAACCCGATTCCGGGGGTCATGCCGATTCTGGCCGGGTTGGGATCCCCTCAGGAGATGAAGGTCCATGACGAGAAGTGGCATACCGAAAATTTCATGTGGGGAAATTCACGCGTCCGGCGAAAAGGTTTCTGGACCGATGAGATCGCGCGGGATTGGATGGAGACCCTGGACAAATCCCGGACGAGACTGATCAGTTGCTACAACTGCCCGATGACATGCGGGGCGACCATTTCCATGCCCGGCCTGCCAACCTACATGATGAAATGCTTCACGAAGCTGACCTATACCATGGCGGCCTTCTCAGATCTGGACTTCGGTTTAAAAATCGCTCAGCGTGCCACTGAGTATGGTGTAGACGGATTCTCCGCCCCGCAGGTGATGGCCTTCGGCCTCGAGCTCCTCGAAAAAGGTCTCTTGTCCGAGGCGGACTTTCCAGACATGCCGGCAGACAATGAAGGCAGATTCTACTATCTGCTGGATAAGATCGTTCGGCGCGAAGGGATCGGAGACGTTCTGGCCGATGGAACCTATTGGGCGGCCAAAGCGATCGGCAACGGTGCGGAGGAATATGCGCACAACAACATCAAGAAGCATGAACAGCTGCCGCTCAAGCTGTCCATGCTCAATCCGATCTATTTTTTAATGTACAGTACCGGTGAGAAGATGAATATCACCCAGATCGAAGGTCAATTCCCCCAGGCCCCTTATCCTAAAAGAGAACACCGGGAGGCATTTGTAAAGGACTGGCACCAGGTGCCCGACGAAAAATTCAAACAATATTTCCTGGATTGGGAGCCGCGCGGAGAAAATTCGATGCCCTATTATCCGACGGTTGACATGTGTTGTGAAATTGTCGACTGGCAGGAGAAGATGCACTACATCGATGACGCGCTCGGCATGTGTGCCGGTTTGTCCTCCTTCCCCTTGAAACCCCCCTATCACATACACAACTACCCGAAATTTATATCGGCGGCGACCGGATTCTCTATGGATGAGGCCTCACTCAGCCAGGCGGCCAAACGATACCGTACGTTGGTCAGGGCCATCAACATAAGAAGGGGCATGCGCAGAAAAGATGATCAACCGCCAAAGAACCATTGGAAGAAACGGTTTCCCGAGCTCGAAAAGGAGCTTTTAGACACCTATTACCGATTCAAAGGGTGGAACAATGATGGTGTCCCCACCAAAGCATCGCTGCATGAATTGGGTTTGGATTACGTAAGCGAAGATTTTGTCAACAGGGGGATCCTGGCGGATGGTGAGGAGGCCCCGGCCGAACCGGTGGCCGCTCAACAAGAGACAAATTAGCCTGGAGGACGTGTACCTTGAAAGGTAAAAAAGAGAAAAAAACCATTAAAACGATAAAAATCGATGTCGATAAGTGCAACGGCTGCCGGGCTTGTGAGATGATCTGCTCCGCCTTTCACGCGGAACCGAAATACAGCAGCAACAATCCAGCCCGGTCACGCATTCGAATCATTCGTGAACCCTTAAGGGACTTGTACGTCCCGGTCTATGCGGGTGAATATGCGGTTGCCGAGTGTGCCGGCAGGGATAAATACACCATTGACGGCAAGGAGTATGACGAGTGCGCCTTCTGCCGGGCCTCGTGTCCATCCAGGGACGAGTTCAAAGAGCCCGATTCCGGCCTTCCTTTGAAATGCGATATGTGTGAGGGTGAAGAAGAACCCTTGTGTGTGAAGTGGTGCCCGCATGATGCCCTGGTTTTAGAGCAAAGGGAAGAGGAAGGCGGCCAGCAGGATCCGCAGGATGAGCTTGAAGACCTCGAAATCGGATTGGAAGCGCTGGCAGACAGATACGGACTGGAAAAGATCAAAGACGCCGTAGCCCGGATATCCAAGAAAGATTAAGTAAACCAGCCCAAAAAGAGGATTGATACAGACAGTGGAAACAGTCGCTCCCTTCAAAGAGGTCATCGACGAGATTAAAGAAGCCGGTGGAGACGCCCTCAGGTTCTGCTTTCAGTGCGGATTGTGCGACACGGTTTGCCCATGGAACCGGGTAAGGCAATTCAGCATTCGCAAGATTATCCGGGAAGCCACCTTCGGTTTGACCGAGATAGACGGCGAAGATATCTGGCGGTGCACGACCTGCGGAAGATGTCCACAGCAGTGTCCACGGGGCGTAAAACAGATAGAGGTCGGGGTCTCTTTGCGCAGAGTCGCTGCAGAGTACGAGGTCTTTCCGTCTTCTGTCCGATCTGCCCGTACCGCGAGAGCAAGCCTGATTTCCGAAGGAAATCCCTTGCAGGGAGAACGAAACAAGCGGGCGGATTGGGCCACGGGCCTTGGCGTGAAAACCTTCACCGAGGGGATGGAAGCGCTCTATTTTGTCGGTTGCTATCTCAGCTATGACCCGAGAATGAAAAAGGTGGCTACCGCCACAGCCAGCATCCTTAAAAGCGCCGGGGTGGAATTCGGTATACTCGGTTCAAAGGAAAGCTGCTGCGGAGAAAGCATCCGCAAGACGGGCAGTGAGAAGGTGTTCAAAAGCCTGGCCCGGGAAAATATCAAGACCTTTATTGACAACGGGGTTAAAAAGATAATTGTCTCTTCTCCTCACTGCTACCATACGTTCAAGAACGAGTATCCCGAATTTATGGTCAACTTCGAGGTGGTTCATATCTCCCAATATCTATGCGAGTTGGTCAACCATGGAAGGCTCGTACTGACCGGGGCGTATGAAAAGAAAGTGACCTATCATGATCCCTGCTACCTGGGTCGTCACAATGACATCTATGACCAGCCCCGGGACCTTTTAAATAAGATTCCTGGTCTGGAAATGATCGAGATGGCCGATTCGCGCAAGGAGAGCCTCTGCTGCGGCGGCGGCGGCGGCAGGATCTGGATGGATACGCCCATGGAAGAGCGGTTTTCCGACATCCGGTTAAAACAGGCGGTTGCGGTCGGTGCCGTTGAACTGGTGACCGCCTGCCCTTACTGCATTACCAATTTTGAGGAAAGCCGGCTGAATCTGGAATATGATGACACCATCGCGGTCAAAGATATCACGGAAATTATTCAGGACGTGATTTAGCGCATTTTTTTACCAGATGTGCGCGATCCGGGTACCATGAACTTAAAGATGATGACGAGGTGAGAGAAAGTGGAAAACGAAGTATTGCCAACAGAGATCATACAACAATTTTCCGGAAGCCTTGGAGAGGTTAATTTTGGAGACGTAATGGTTGTCGGTGGGGGGGTCAGCGGTATTCAAGCCTCGCTTGATCTTGCCACTGCCGGATTTAAAGTCTACCTGGTTGAGAAAGGTCCGAGCATCGGCGGCCATATGGCCCAGCTTGACAAAACCTTTCCAACCAATGACTGTTCCATGTGAATTCTCTCACCGAAACTGGTCGAGGTCGGCCGGCATCCAAACATAGAGATTCTGACATTTACGGAAGTTGACGGTGTAGAGGGGCAGGCGGGAGATTTCACGGTGACCCTGACCAAGAAACCCCGTTACATCATCGAGGAAAAGTGCACCGGCTGCACGACATGTGTAAAATATTGCCCGGTTCAGTATCCTGACCCCTTTAACCAGGAGATATCGGACAACAAGGCCGTACATGTCTACTTTTCTCAGGCCATTCCGCTTGTCGCCTATATCGATGAAAGTTGTCTTTACCTGAAAGAAGGCAAGTGTGACATCTGCAGGGGCGTGTGCCAGACCGGCGCCATCGATTTCAAGCAGACGTCGCAAAAAGAGGAGGTCCATGTCGGCGCGATCATTCTGGCTTCCGGCATCCGACCCTTTGATCCGTCGGTCAAGGATGAATATGGCTACAGACGCCTGCAGAACGTGGTCACCAGCATGGATTATGAGCGGCTTTTATCATCCACCGGGCCATACGGGGGTGTGGTGCTGCGAGCCTCCGACAAGCGGCATCCCAAAAAATTAGCCTGGATTCAATGCGTGGGGTCCAGACGGGTGACCGAGGGCGAGAACAGCTATTGTTCAGGCGTGTGCTGCACCTACACCCAAAAACAGGTGATTTTGACCAAAGAACATGACACCGAAGCCCGGTGCACCATATTCCACAACGATATCCGTTCCTACGGCAAGGATTTCGAACGGTTTTTCCAAAGAGCGGAACAGCTTCCCGGCGTCGAATTCATCCGAAGCTACGTGTCCATCGTCGGCGAGAAACCGGACAGCAAGAATGTCGTTGTCCGTTATGCGACCAACGATGACGGCGTGAAAGAGGAAGAATTCGACATGGTCGTCCTTTCCGTCGGATTGAACCCTCCTGCGGAATATAAAGGGCTCGCGGAAAAGTTCGGCATCGCGCTCAACTCACACGGATTCAATCAAACCGACAACGAAAACCCCATGAAGACCAGCCAACGGGGGATCTACGTCAGCGGCGCCTTCCAGGGTCCGACGGATATTCCGGAATCGGTGTTCACCGCCAGCGCAGCCAGCGCCCAGTGCGGCGCGCTGCTTGACTACAGACGAGGAAAGCTGGCCAGAGAGAGAACTTACCCGCCGGAACGAGATGTCTCCCGCGAGACGCCCAAGATAGGGGTTTTCGTGTGTCATTGCGGGGCGAATATTTCCAGTGTCGTCAATGTTCCTTCCACCGTCGACTATGCCATGACCCTGCCCCATGTGGTCTACGCCCAGGAACAGCTGTTCTCATGTGCCACCAACTCCGCCAAGGAGATAACCGATCTGGCCAAGGAAAAAGGGTTGAATCGCGTGGTGATCGCCGCCTGTTCCCCCAGAACGCTTGAACCGCTGTTCCGGGACACCCTCCGGGAGGCGGGGTTGAATCAGTATTACCTGGATATGGCCAACATCAGAGAGCATTGCTCCTGGGTCCACACCAAACAAAAGGACGAGGCCACTAAAAAAGCGCACGATATTGTCCGCATGTCGGTGGCGCGTGCCAGTCGTCTGGAGCCCTTGCAGGAGTTCGACCTGCCGGTAAACAAGGCGACCCTGGT
>NZ_JBFELV010000052.1:0-18533 GCF_041551955.1 Desulfosarcina sp. | reverse complement strand
TGGAAGATGCGGAACAGACACACCCGAGCCATTGGGTTCTCGATCCGGTCAAGCAGATCGATATCCGCCTCCACCTGAACATTCACTTGGATTGAATATTCACGAATCATCTGCCGGGTGGCAGCGGTCAGCCCGAGTGTCTCCAGCGCCGCCGGTTTCAACCCATGGGCAATGTTGCGGATGTCGTCGATAATTTTGTCGGAATAAGCCAGCAAGCCATCGCATTCGTTTTTCAAATCGGCGGCGTCGGCCGGCAGCCGGCCTTGAAGGTTTTTCAATCGAAGCTTGAGCACATTCAGGTCCTGGCCGCATCCATCGTGAAGCTCCAGGGCAATGCGCCGCTGTTCATCTTCCTGAACCGTCAGCAGGTGGCGGGAGAGGACATTGAGTGCATCCACCGATTCATTGAGCCTGTCCTGCAGGTGAAACCGGTGAACCGCCAGTCCCAGCCGCGAACCGACATCTTCCAGGTTTTCGACCAGCCGCAGCGAAAAGCGGTTTTCCCGTCGGTCGGCCACATGGATCAGCCCTGCGATAGTATCACCGATGCCAATGGGAATCAGGGCCACGGATTCATAGCCGTGCGCCTGACGGGCATTCCGGGTCATACCCAGATCCTGGTAGGACGCCGTGGCCACATAGCGGCTGGCTGCATTGATGTAAAACGATCCCCCTTTCGTGAAAAACGGCCGGCTGGCGTCGATGGCGCCTTTAACGACCGCCGTGCACATGCACTGGTCGGTATGAAGACACAACGGACTCTCGGATTCAAAGAAGGCCTGGCTGAATCCCTCGTAGGCCTGGTAGGGAATGTGGTCGGCATCATCGCGGATGCGGATGCCGACTGCATCGCATTGAAGATATGATTTCACCCGTTCGACATAGCCCGCCAGCAGCTCCTGCATGGTGCCGGCGCGGCAGGCAAGATCGAGGCAGTATTGCTGCAGTACGAAGCTTGAGGAGAGCTGCATATGTTCGCTGATGTCAACGATCGAGACCGTGTATCTCTGATCGTCGCTGCGCGCGTCGGAAAAAGATTGCATCTGAAGCTGAGCATCGAATAAGACACCGTCCGCTCGTTTCATTTTCAGTTCAAACATGGAACTTTCCGGGCCCTTCTGGCAATTCAGCTTCTGGTAATAAAAGCAATCCTGATCGTCCCGGTGGATAAAGTCGGTCATACAGCGGCCGGTCAAACGGCTGCGGGGGGCATTGAGCAAGATGGCAGCGACGAGGTTTATTTCATGGATCACACCGTCCCGATCGATAACCAGGTAGCCGATGGGGGCAAAGTTGAACAATCCGGCATAGTTGCGATAAAGTTTTTCGTATTTCTGCCTGGCCGCCTCGACGGTGTCGCGGCTTTTGGACAACTCGTCATTTTGCATCTCCAGCTCGGTCTGGTTAACTTGGATCTCGTGGAGCAGGCGGGTGATATCGTGGTCCTCCTGATGGTCGGTCTCCGCAGATGGCGGCCCTACCGAACTCTCAGCCCGGCGTCGCAGTTCCGTCCAATGGGTGTCTTCGGTTTTGTGCCCGGTCATGGCGTTTGTCCTTGACGGTAGCTTACGATGATTCCACCGGCCTTTCATAGGTGGCAAACTGAACCGGCCGGCGCTTTTCATCGACCAGGGTCGTAACATGCAGCCCGACGGCAATGGGTTCGCCCGATTTGGTAATCCGCTTGATTTCAAAAGGTGCCACCGTTTCACCGCGCCGCAGTCGGCGGATTACATCCGCATACTCATGGCGATTCTTCTCCACCGTGAGTTCGCTGATGTGCATGTGGGTGGCTTCCTGCGCCGTCCACCCGTAGAGCGTTTCCGCAGTCCGGTTCCACGACAGAATGTTGCCGTCGAAATCCTGCACGGTGACGGCATCCGATGAACATTCGAACACGGCGGTGACCCGCCGAAGCAAGTGAACCTGCCGCACGTCGGTGATGTCGATAAAGGCAATGGTTACCCCGTCGATGACATTGTCGATGGTTCGATAGGGCATGATGCGCATCTCATACCAACGATCGTTTTTATCCCTGACCTCCAGCCGCTTGCGATCCAGCCGTTCAAGCACTTCACGGGCGTGTTCGTGGACGTTTATCGCCTCCATCAGGGTGGTGATGTCGCTGACCGGGCGCCCGAGGTCGGTTTGACGAAGGTTGATGATCCGGGTGACGGCCGGCGTGAAGCGCCGCACGCACAAGTTGAGGTCCAGAAACAGACAGGCGATTTCCGTACTCTCCAGCAGGTTGTTGATGTCGTTGTTGGATTTGGTCAGCTCGTCGATCTTCTGCTGGTGTTCGGCGTTGACCGTCACCAGCTCCTCATTGGTGGACTGAAGCTCTTCCCGGGAGGTCTCCAGCTCTTCATTGGCGCTCTGCAGCTCCTCGTTGACCGACTGCAGCTCTTCATTGGCGGCTTTGTAGGCCTCATTGGATGATTCGAGTGCTTCGATGGTGGCTTGCAGGTGCGCCTTGGTGTTGTTCAGTTCGTCTTCCAGTCGCTTGACCTGCGGCGGTGTTTCACCGAGATCTTCCGCCGGCGCCTCGGAGGCATCGGTGGGTCGGCCGCTCTTGGCAGCCTCGAACAAAACGATCAGCAAGTCCCTGCCCGCCGGCTTTTCCGGCAACGGGCGAATGGAGATCGTCGTGGTCAACAAGTCCCTGTCGCTTTTGACGACCACCCCTTCGAGGCGTTGGGTCTGACCAGTTTGAAAAGCACGGTTGAGGCCTTGGGCCAGCTTGAACCCCAGTCCTTCACGGGCCATTTTCATGATGTTGAAACTGGCCTTGCCTTGAGACACCTGCAGATACGGTTCGGTATGGCCGAAGAAATTAAGGATTTCGTAGCCGCGGTCGACCAGCACCGCGGGCGGGGCATATTCGTCCAGAAGAATTCGTTCCGTGTAGTTGCAGATGTCCGTCAAGGACGGCCTTCCTCTCTCTATAGCCGCAGTGGCGTATGGCGGAGAACCGGCGGGTTCGGGTAGATGATCGATGGTGTAGCGGTCCACCGGCACGATGTTGCGATGTTTAAAGATCTTGTGTTTGAGCGACACCGCCGAGAAACAGTCGGTGCATTCACCGATGGTCTCCGAAGATCCTAAAAAGAGGTGGCCGTCCGGGTTCAGGGCGAAATGAAATATGCGCAGGATTTTCTTCTGCAGCTCGGGCTTGAGGTAAATCAGCAGGTTGCGGCAACTGATCAGGTCGATTTTCGAAAACGGGGGGTCGTCGATCAGGTTGTGAACCGAAAAAACGATGCTGTCCCGGATGCGTTTCTTGATCTGATACGTGGCGTCGCGATAGTTGAAAAATCGGGCAAGGCGCTGCCCGGAGACATCGGCCGAGATGCTCTGCGGATAGGCTCCCTGCCGCGCAGTATGGATGGCATCGGCTTCCAGGTCGCTGGCAAAGACCTGGAGGGTCAACGGAATGCCCAGCCGTTCCATGACTTCCGCAAGCAGAATGGCAATGGTATAGGCCTCTTCCCCGCTGGAGCATCCCGGCACCCAGACCCTGACGCTGTCGCCGGGCTGCCTGGACTGGACCAATGGCGTCAGCACCTTTTCCTGGAGCGTCTCAAAGGGGCTGCCATCCCGAAAAAAACAGGTGACCCCGATGAGCATGTCCTTGACCAGGCAGCCGGCCTCTGCCGGATCTTTGGCCATGATCTTGACGTAGTCTGAAATGGTGTTGAGCTGGTGGACGGCCATGCGCCGGGCAATCCGGCGACTGACCGTATTGCGCTTGTAGCTGGAAAAATTGTGGCCGGTTTTGCTTCGAATGATTGAAAATATCTGATCCAGGTTAAAGGCCGTATCCTTTTCGTCCGTTGGGGTCGCATCGATGCAGCGGATACAGGGGTGTTTGAGAACGGCCAGCAGTTTGGGGGCGATTTCCGCTGCCGGCAGGATAAAATCGACCATCCGGCTGGCAATGGCGCTCTCCGGCATGCTTGCATACCCGGCATCCTCCGGAGACTGGGCAATGGTCAGGCCACCGACGGCTTTTACGGCCTTGAGCCCCTGGGTTCCGTCGCTGGCCGAACCGGAGAGGATGATACAGACGGCTTTTTCGCGCTTCACCCTTGCCAATGATCGGAAAAAATGATCGATGGGTAGAAAGCTCCTTCCACCCTGAGACAGCGATTGGATCAGCCGAAACCGGCCCTTGGCCATGGAAACGAATTTTTCCGGCGGGCTCAGATAGATCCGGTTGGGTTCGATCGTCAGGTTGTTTTGGATCTGGAGGACCGGCAAGGCCGTCGTCCGGGAGAGCAGTTGATCCATGGCACTTTTATAGTTCGGGCTCAGGTGCTGGATTACGACGAACGCCACGCCGCAATCGACGGCCAGCGGTTTAAACAATTGCTGCAGGGCCTCGAGGCCGCCGGCGGACGCCCCGACCCCCACGACGACCAGATCCGTGTCGCCCGGTCTGGTGGGGTGTGGGTCGCCAATGACGCCATCGACCTTTTTCTGCCTGTCCGGCCTGGCGGCTTTCCCTTTGGCTGCGGGCTTGCTTTTTCCTGGTGCAGACCGTTTTTCAGGAGTACTTTTCCCGGCCATTGAAAGATCCTCCGATCGGCATGAAGGGTCAGCGTGGCAGACGATCGATAGCCACAGACAGGTGCGTTTCCGGCTTCAGGGGCAGATTGAAGATCAAGCGACGGACGTCGCATCAATATCAGTTTCAGGGTGGGGCAGGTGTATGCTGTCTATAAAAACTTTATAGGCAAGAAGCCGGCAATGTCAATTGATTTCATGTGTTTCACGCGACCACAGACGTCTGCAAAGAGAGAGAGGAAGAGACGGGTCCGAGGCACTGACGCAACGCTTCTGGAAGGTTAAGACACCATCGCTGGTTCCCTGCTGCGAATCCCCCACCGGCTGGCGAGTGAATAGGCATCGCCGATAGCTGGAAATCGGCAAGCTTACCCATCCTGGAAGGATGAAAATGAGTATTTTTAACCATTCACAGTAGACCAGAAAGTCCATAGAATAGTAGAGTAACTGCGTCACCCAGGCCGCACCGTGGAGCGGGTCGCCTACCGGGCAGCCTGCCCTGCGGTGGTGGTCACCGACCCCGAGGCGCTGACCCACTGGAAACTTAGCGTCTCCGCTGATGACGGCGAAGGCAAGGACCGGTTGATCCACCTGTTCAGCAACACCTAAATCGGCCTCAGGGGCGGTAAATTCGGTCGACCCAATCCTTGAACCATTTGGGTTTCTGGAACAGCACCATGATCAGCACCATAGCAGTAATAGGGATGGGAACGACGGTATCGACGATGGCGAGCACGATAAGATTGATCAGGATTTGCGTTTTTAGTGACACGTTCATTATCCTTTGACTGAATGCGTTTTAAAACGGGCGATCCCATCATTGTTCAAAACCATTGAGTTGGGAGAGAAAGGGTCAGTATACGCCACCCATTCGTAGATTGTCATCAACAATCATCTTAATCTGGACGTGGACGTATCGACGTGTTCAACGGGCCAGGAGGAACAGCCAATGAAAAAACACGTAGGGTTGTGGATTGACCATAAAAAAGCGGTCATTGTGACCCTGAATGAGTCGGGAGATACGAAATCCATTCGTGAAATTCAATCCGAAATCGAACGCCATGTGCGACTGTCCGGCGGGTCACGAACCAAACGAACGCCGTGGGGTCCCCAGCCAATCTCCTCCGACAGTAAAATGGCGGCCCGGCACCAGCAGCAGTCTGTCCGTTTCTTCCAGAAGGTTATCGAAGCGGTTGCCGACGCCTACAAGATAATTATCATGGGACCCGGTGAGGCCAAAATTGAATTGAAAAAGGAGATGGCTAAATCCAAAGCGATATCGGAAAGCCTGGTTTACATGGGAACCTGCGACAAGATGACCCAACGCCAGGTTGCTGCGCGGGTGAGGGATTTTTTCGCACCGGTCCCTTAATGAATTCGGCATTTCCACCCCACTATCCACCATTTAGGGTTGCCAGCAGGCATGCACAGGCGTAGATAATCGGGAGGTGTTGGCAGGTTCTGGTTTCTGGTTTCTGGTTTCTGGTCTCTGGTTTCTGGTTTCTGGTTACCGCTATCAGCTTTTATGTTGTGCGTTCGAGGTTCTACACCTCTGAACCTTTTAACCTTGAACTCCTTAAATGCGGCGGCGATGGACCGGAAAACCAAAAAAGCTTCCCCCCACGGACGATTCAAGTGGGTGCTGCTTCTACTGGTCGTGTCGGCCGTGGTGGGGGCCTTCTGGCACTATACGCGGCCGACACCGTTGCCGGTGGCCATCAGACCAGTCACCCGCGGACTGGTTGAACGCACGGTGGCCAATACCCGGGCAGGTACGGTAAAGGCCTGCCGGCGAGCCAAGCTGTCTCCCAGCATCGGCGGCCAAATCGCCAGGCTGCCGGTCAAAAAGGGGGACCGGGTCAAAGAAGGCGCCCTGCTTTTAGAGCTGTGGAACAACGACATCGCCGCGCAGGTCATGCTGGCCGAACGGGAGGTGGCCGCCACCCGCGCCAGGGCCCAATCGGCCTGTTCACGGGCCGACGTGGCCGCCAAGAATGCGGATCGCCTGTCGACCCTGCTCAAATCCAATGTGGGAACCCAGGAGCGCACGGAAAACGCCGTTGCCGAGGCTGCCGCCCTGGGCGCCGAATGTGACGGGGCCCGCAGTGAGGTGCAGGTCCGTGAAGCCCAGCTGGCCGTGGCCAGGGCCAGTCTCCAGCGCACCCGGCTGCTTGCGCCCTTCGATGGGGTAATCGGCGAAATCAACGGCGAACGCTACGAATATGTCACCCCTTCCCCGCTGGGTGTGCCCACGCCGCCCGTGGTGGACATTATCGAATCGGGTTGCTTTTACGTGATTGCGCCCATCGACGAGGTGGATGTGTCCGGCATCCGGACGGGCATGCCGGCCCGCATCACCATGGATGCCTATGGCAGCCGGATTTTCCAGGGCCGGGTGCGCCGGGTTTCCGATTATGTACTGGACGTGGAGAAGCAGGCCCGCACCGTCGATGTGGAGGTCAGTTTCATCCACCCGGAGGATTTCTCCCTTTTGCTGGCCGGCTACAGCGCAGACATCGAAGTGATCTTGAACGTTAGCAGCGATGTGGTGCGGGTTCCCACCCAAGCCGTCATGGCGGATCAGCACGTCTACGTGTTTAAACCTGCCCTGGGCAAAATTGAGCGTCGCCGCATCCGTATCGGCCTTTCCAACTGGGATCACACCGAGGTGATCGACGGACTGAAGCCGGAAGAACAGGTGGTGGTCAACATCGATGCCCCGGATCTTAAAGACGGCGCGCCGGCCGTTCTCATCGAGGAAGCCCCGTGATTCACCTGGACCATGTCAGCCGGGTGTTTCAGGTGGGGGGTGAACCCGTGCATGCCCTGGACGGGGTGAACCTGATTGTGGAAAAAGGCGAGTATCTGTCCATCATGGGACCGTCCGGGTCGGGAAAATCCACCCTGTTGAACATCCTCGGGCTGCTGGACCGCCCGGACGAAGGCACCTATCGCATCGACGGCAGGGACGCCACCGCGTTGACCGATGATCAGCAGGCAGCCGTCCGGCGCTATAGTATCGGGTTCATCTTCCAATTCTTTCATCTGGTCCCCCGGCTCACGGCGGCAGACAATGTGGGCCTGCCGCTGGTTCTTGCCGGCGTCGATCCGAAGGAACGGCGCCGTCGGGTGAATCAAGCCATGGACCGGTTCGGCCTTTCCAGCCGGGCCGGACACCGGCCGGAACAGCTCTCCGGTGGCCAGCGTCAGCGGGTGGCCATCGCCCGGGCCGTGATCATGAACCCTGCCGTCATCCTTGCCGACGAGCCCACCGGCAACCTGGATCGCACCTCCGGCGATGAAATCATTCAAGCCATCGAATCCCTCAAGGAACAAGGCATGACCGTGCTGATCGTTACCCACGACCCGAGCATCGGGAGCCGCGCCGAGCGTGCGATCCGGATGGTGGACGGCCGCATCGTCTCCGACAGCCAGGGGCCGGCATGAGGACCACGGATGTGGTCGGCTTCTGCCGGCGGGCCGTATCCGGCTATCCCCTGCGCTCGGGGTTGATGCTGCTGGCCATGGCCATCGGGGTGGCGTCGGTGGTAGTGCTGTCCACCCTGGGAGAGGGCACCCGCCGCTATGTGGCCAATCAGTTCAGTTCCCTGGGCACCCACCTGCTGATCGTCCTGCCAGGTCGATCCGAAACCACCGGCGGCCCGCCGCCGATGATGGGCCAGACCCCCCGGGACCTGACCGTCCAGGATGCCATGGCCCTGGCGCGCAGCACCGCCGTGCGCCGGGTGGCTCCCCTCGTGGTTGGTTCCGCCCCTGTCTCCGCAGGCGGCCGGCAGCGCGAAATCACCATCCTGGGCTCGACGGCCGAACTCCTGCCGGTTCGCCACCTGGCCATGGCCCACGGTCGATTCATTCCCGCCGGCGAGATCTTCCGGGCAGAGGCGGTCTGCGTATTGGGTTACCAGGCCAGAAAGGAACTCTTCGGCAGCCGATCTCCACTGGGCCGTTTCGTGCGCATCGGTGAGCGACGGTTTCGGGTGATCGGCACCCTGACCCAAAAAGGCCAGTCCTTGGGTGCGGACATCAACGACGTGGCCATCATTCCCGTCGCCTCGGCCACGGCCTTGTTCAACACCGAATCCCTGTTCCGGATTCTGGTGCAGGCCCGAAATCGGGATGCCGTATCACGGGCCAAGCGAAACGTACAGGAGATCATCCGGGATCGGCACGACGGGGAAGACGACGTGACCGTGATCACCCAGGACGCCCTTCTGGCCACCTTCGACCGTATCCTGAGGACCCTGACCTTAGCGGTCGCCGGCATTGCCGCCATCAGTCTTGCTGTGGCAGGCATCCTGATCATGAACGTGATGCTGGTCGCCATCTCCCAGCGAACGGGGGAGATCGGCCTTCTCAAGGCTCTCGGGGCCACGCACACGCAGGTATTGATTCTCTTTCTCGTGGAGTCGACGATTCTCTCTATCGTCGGGGCCGCCGCCGGGATGCTGCTTGCCGCTGGCGGATTACTGGTGCTGCAGGAATGGTTCCCCTCGTTTCCCTTGGCCGTTCCCTGGTGGTCTCCGGCGGCAGCTATCGCCACGGCAGTATCGACCGGCACCCTTTTCGGCATTTTGCCGGCACGGCGCGCCGCACGGCTGGATTCCGTGGCGGCATTGGCGGAGAAGTAATTGAGGGATTGATTCTTAATCCAGCAACTTTGAGTATTTATATGTCAGAAAAAAATCAATGTCCAAATCCCAAATGACAAATAAATCACAATAGCCAAATTACAAACATCAAGGTCCTGAAAAAAGGATATTCCAATCATCAATTGTGGAGAATTAAATCGATTGTTGCTCTTTTTGAGATTTGAAAATTGGAATTTATTTGAGATTTGTAATTTGTGATTTGTTATTTCCGGTTTAACCCGGTTGAAGAATTGAGGAATGCAAAAACGGGTGGAAACCAATGATTTTCCGTGATGCACTTAAATGGTCCCTTCAGTCGCTGGACGGACAGCGCCTGCGCAGTTTTCTGACCATTCTGGGAATTGCCGTGGGGATTGCCGCAGTGGTGCTGCTTACCTCCCTGGGGGAAGGCGTCCACCGCTTTGTGCTGGGCGAATTCACCCAGTTCGGGACCAACCTGATCGGGATCACACCGGGAAAGACCTCCACCACGGGCGTTTCCGGTGCGGTGATCAGCAATGTCAGACCCCTTTCCATCGACGATGCCGCGGCCCTGTCCCGGATTCCACGGGTCTTGGACACCGTGCCGGTGGTTCAGGGCAACGCGGCTGTAGAGTCCGGCTCGCGCTCCCGGCGGACCTATGTGTTTGGCGTCGGTGCAGCCGCCCCGACAGTCTGGCAGATGGCCGTGGCCCAGGGTCGGTTCCTACCGGATGACCACGCGACCGGGTCGCGGGCGTTTGCCGTGTTGGGCAGCCGAGTCAGCCGTGAGCTTTTCGGTGGGGCGAACCCCCTGGGAAGACGCATTCGTATCGGCGGGGAGCGCTACCGCACCATCGGTGTCATGGCCGCCAAAGGGCAGATGCTGGGATTCGATCTGGACGACGCGGTCTACATCCCCGCTTCGCGGGCCCTGGCGATGTTCAACCGCGAAAGCCTCATGGAAATCGACGTGTTATTTGCCGCCGGCAGCAGCGCTGACACCATTTCGAATCGGATCACATCCGTTCTGGTATCCCGCCATGGCAGCGAGGATTTCACGATCGTCACCCAGACCCAGATGCTCGCCGTATTGGGATCGGTGCTGGGCGTGCTGACCCTTGCCGTAGGAGCCATCGGCGGAATTTCCCTGCTGGTGGGCGGCGTCGGCATCACCACCATCATGACCATCGCTGTGCGTCAGCGCCGTGTGGAAATCGGTCTGCTGCGCGCCCTGGGAACGGAACGTCGTTGGATCATGGGCCTGTTTGCCATCGAAGCGACCCTGTTGGGCGGCATCGGCGGGATCGCAGGCGTCATACTGGGTACCGGCGGCGCATGGGTCCTGGAAACGCTGGTGCCCAAACTGCCCACGCATACCCCCATGTCCTATGTGGTCCTTGCAGAGGTCCTGGCTGCGGTCATCGGGCTGCTGTCGGGCATCCTTCCCGCCCGCCAGGCAGCCCGGCTGGATCCCATCGAGGCATTGCGTGCAGAGTGAGGGACACATAGATCCAGGCCTTTTTATGGACGATGGGATGTATTAATGCCATTGACTTAAGCCTTTGGTAGTGTAAAAACGGCCCTTTCGGGATCGGCATCCCTATCGGGATTGAAATCAATGCCATGGCCGTGATTGTCGATTTCGATAGCGATCCCGATAGCGATTTCGATGGATACTCCCAATATGAAAACATCGCAAGTTAACGACATTGAACGCTAAGTTGAAAATCCATTATTCAGAGGCTATACTAACCATGCAGGAGGGAGGGACAGATGAACATCGCGCAGAACGTTGAACGTGCCGCCAAGTTATTCCCGGACAAAACAGCCATCCTCTTTGAAGGAACGCATTTGACATACCAAGAGTTGAACGCCCGGGTGAACCGGCTTGCCAATGCACTGGTTGCGGAGGGGATCGCCAGAGGCGACCGCGTGGCCCTTTACCTGCCCAACATTCCCGCATTTGCGATTGGCTACCTCGCCACCGTGCGCATCGGTGCCATTGCCGTTTCGGCGAATGCCATGCTCAAGGCTGAAGAGTTGACGTATATTCTCAATGACGCCGGGGCGGTGCTGCTGCTCACGACGGGGGAATTGCTGGAGAATGTCAGCATGGACCACTATCCACAATTACGCAATATCGTGGTTTGCGAGGGTGACGGGGCAGGACATCCAACCCTCGACGACTGGCTCAACGCCAGTCAGGAAACTTTCAGCGCTGCGGACATGGATCCTCAAGACCCTGCCGTATTGCTCTATACCTCGGGGACCACGGGATTTCCCAAAGGCGCGACCCTCACCCATGGGAATGTCGTTTCCAACACATGGACAACGGTTCACCATGCAGGCTTTACCGCCGAAGACCGCATGATCCTATTTTTGCCCCTGTTTCACGTGTTCGGGCAAAACTTCATCATGAACGCCACCTTTCTGGCCTGCGCGACCTTGGTGCTTCATCGCCGCTTCGTGCCCGACCAGGTCCTGGCGTCCATCCGCAACGACCGCGTAACCATGTTTTTCGCGGTTCCAACAATCTACATCAACCTGTTGAACATGGATGTGGCCCCCGCAGACTTCACCTCCATCCGGTACGAGTTCTCGGCCGCAGCAAGCATGCCGCAGGAAATTTCGGCCAGGTGGACCGAACGCTATGGGCGCCCGGTGTACGAGGGTTACGGTCTCACGGAGTGTTCGCCCTTTGCCTGCTACAATCACGACTTCAACCATAAATTCGGCAGCGTAGGCACTCCGGTGGAGAACTTTGAAATCAAGATCTTTGATGAATCCGACCAGGAGATGTCACCCGGTAAATGGGGAGAAATCTGCGTTCGAGGACCGGGCGTCATGCAAGGATATTGGAACAAGCCCGAAGAGACGGCCCGCGCACTGCGCAACGGGTGGCTTCACACCGGGGATATCGGCACCATGGACGAGGAGGGCTACGTGTTTATCGTCGACCGGGTCAAGGACATGATCAACATGGCCGGACTCAAAATATGGCCCGCCGAGGTCGAGCAGTTTCTCTACAAGCATCCCGCCGTGATGGAACTTGCCGTATACGGCATTCCGCACCCGGAAAAAGGGGAAGTTGTCAAAGCCGCCATCGTTTTGAAGGAAGGGGCAACTGTCACCGCCGAGGAGATCAATGCCTACTGCCGCAAGCATCTGGCCGTGTATAAAGTCCCCGCTGAGTTCGAATTTGTGAAGGAACTCCCCAAAAGTGCCACCGGCAAGATCCTCAAACGGATATTGCGGGACCAAGAGTGAGAATATCGGTTCAAACGGGTATCAGAATTTCCTGAACCAGGTCGGGTTGGTCCGGATCATGGGGTTCGGAGTTGAAGGCGACCAGCAGGTTGTCGGTTTTACCTGTATTCTGGATGGCATGGGCGACCCCGGGCGGGATGGTCAAGCGGCAGGTGGTGTCTGCGGGAATGGAAATGTCCCTTGAATCCTCACCCTCACGGATCCGGACCAGGGATGGTCCGCAAACCACGAGTATTTCTGTGCCCCGGACGTGGTAGTGGTTCCCCCGGACGGCTCCGGGACGGCTCACCACGACATGCGTATTCCTCTGGTTTGCAAGAAGTTCTCCCCGCACGGGTTCAAATACAAACCCCCGTGAATCGGAGAAGCGCTTTACGTTTGTCTTTTTAATCATTTTTTTTGAATGCTAGATGACTATCCGCCGTATTTCGCCAAGCGCTGGGATTTCATCTCTTCCACCTTCTGATTGTAGAATGAAATCACCTCTCGGCGGTTGAGCATGCCCAACAGAATCCCGTGATCGTCTGCCCGCACCACCGGCAGACTGTCGATATTGCGGGTAGTGAATTTTTTCAGCACGGCGTTGAGGTCCTCTTCCGGCGTGGTGACGATGATGTCAGCGCTTCCCACGTCCTTCATGACCACCAACTGTTCGATTTCAGGTGAGAAGAGAACGCCCCGGATGTCGTTGATGGAGAAGATCCCCACCAACCGTTTCTCTTCATCCACCACCGGAAAGTAGTGCTGCTTGGTCTCGGAAAAGTAGCGTTTGAACTCCAAAAACGGCATATCCTGGGGAATCAAGGTCACCTTTTTAACCAGCGGCATGAGGTCGTTGACCGGGATCGCTTGGAGGATATCAACAAAAAAATCACCGGCGTGGGCCGGAGAATCGACCTTGCTCTGCACCTGCTGCTTAAAGATCGTCCAGCGCCGCGATGCCATATAGGCCACCGAACAGACCAGCAGGCTGGGCAGCAGCAAATGGTAGGAGTTGGTCATCTCGCTGACGAAAATGATCGTGGAGATAGGCGTGTTGGAGACGGCCGTGAAGAATCCGGCCATTCCCACCACCACGAAGGCACCGGGTTGCGTCACAACGGTGGGCATGATGTCGTGGAAGATTTTACCCACGCAGCCGCCCATGGCCCCGCCGATCACGATAGAGGGGCCGAAGACACCGCCGCTTCCCCCGGAGCCGATGGAAAAGGATGTCGTCAGCACCTTGCCCAGGGCAAGGGAGAGCAGAAAGGGCACCGTCAGTTCATTGTTGATGGCCTTTTGGGCAAACCCATACCCAAAGGCCAAGGTATGGGGTAAAAAAAAGCCGATGATACCGGTCAATAAACCGCCGATGGCCGGTTTGATGTGATTGGGGATTTTCTTTAAGGATTCGAAGATGTGGATCGTGCCGTAAAAGGCCTTGATGTAAAATACACCGGTGGCGACCAGCACGATGGCCAGGACCAGGTAAGGTCCCAGTTCAAGCGGATTCTGAAATTTGAACGGCGGCGAGTCGAACAGCGATCCCCAGCCGAACACCAGGCAGAAGACACAGTAGGCCACCACCGATGAGATCCCTGCCGGAATGATCACCTCCGATTCAAAATCAGGGTCCCGGTAAAGCACTTCGGCGGCAAACAGGGCACCGGCCATCGGGGCCCGGAAGATGCTGCCCACGCCGGCGCCGATGCCGGCGGCCATCATGATCCGGCGTTCACGGTCGGAAAGCTTGAGGGTCGTGGCCAGAAAAGAACCGAAACCGGCACCGATCTGGGCAATGGGTCCTTCCCTGCCCCCGGACCCCCCGGTGGTCAGGGTAATGGCCGAGGCGATGGTTTTGACGATGGGCACCCGGCCGCGAATGAAGCCGCCCTTGTTGTGGTAGGCATTGATAGCGGCATCGGTGCCGTGTCCTTCTGCTTCCGGAGCGAATGTGTAAACCAGCCACCCGCTCAACACCCCCCCCATGGCCGGCAGGAACAACAGCATCAAGCGGTTGAAGGGCACCGACGTGGGCGGCAGCAGATGGTGTTCACCGGCCGGGGCCGGGGGGCGGTAGCCGGCGAGCAGATCCAGAAAGTAATGCAGCCCCAACTGGCACAGGTAATGAAAAACGACCGAGCCGAGGCCGGCAATCAGGCCGATGGCGATGAAATAGACTGACCAGCGGGTGGCCTGAGCGATATTCAGGCTTTTCAGTCGCTTATTGAGTCGCCGGTAGGTACTCGGTTTCGTTTCCGTCTGCGGCATGATCTATTTAATTTTTCCCAGTTCTTTGACTCCCTGAAAAATGGTATCGAACAGTTTTTCGACATCGGCTTCTTCCATGCACGAAAAAGCGACACGAAGGTTCGATTCCCCTATTGATATCAACCCAACACCGTATCGATCCAACAGGTGAACGCGCAGGGCTTCCGCATCCACGGTTTTAAGTCGAAGGCACATGAAATAACCGGAGTTGAACGGGTAGACCTCCCATGCATCGGCGTACTTGGGATCCTTGGAGACCGCTTTGACGCGCATTGCCCGGGCCTTGAGGATGTCGAACTTGGCCTTCTTTTCGGCAGGGTTTTTCTCGTTTTGCATGGAGTTGAGTAAAATAGTCTGGCTCAAATGCGAGGCGTTGGAAATGGTACCCCGGATGCAACCGGCCGTTTTGCGTTCCAGCGCATCGAAAAGCGGCGTCGTGTCGCCATTGAACGAGCCACCGTAAGTAATGAAGCCCACCCGCAGTCCCCACACGTAATTTTCCTTGGTGGCGCCGTCGAGCTTCACCGCCAGAATACCGGGGTGCGCCCCGCACAGCCGGGCGAAGAGGGATTCCTTCAGCGTTTCCGGTTCGTAGAAAAGACCGAAATAGGCGTCGTCGGTGACCGCCAAGACATAAGTGCCGGCGGCGGCCGTGTCGGAAAGAATGCGGACAATCCCGTCTGCTTCCTTTTCGGAAATGGTATACCCAGACGGATTTTGGGGAAAGTTGAGGACCACTGTAATCTTGCGGTGGTCCGCCGCCTCCTGGCGGACCGCCTGTTCGAAGGCGCCGAGGTTGAACCCGCCACCCGGAGTAAACAGTTCGTAGTGACGGATGCGGGCATCCTTTCGCACAGAAAAGATCATGCTGTAGTTGCCCCACATCATTTCCGGTAAAATAATCACGTCCCTCGGGCTGGTCCAGACATCCGCAAAGGTGGCAATGCCGTGAGTAATGCCACAGGTGACCACCGGCAGACTCACCGGTTTTCCTGCCAAGGATGGGTTCTTTGCAACCATCTCGGTTTGCCACTGTTGCCGCAAGGCGGGAATGCCGAATGACGGGGCGTAGGTCAGCGACTGGCTGGCCCGGATGTTGTTCAGGGAGGCCATTACACTGTCAAACCGCATGGTCCGGCCGCCCTCTTTGGCGATACCAATGGTGGCGTTGATGGCATAAGCCTTTTCTTTAGCCTCCGCACCTTGGGTAAGAATTCCTTTTGGAAAAAATAGTTTTTTACCCACATCGGACAGCATGTCGTAGACATGCGGGGCCGCAGATTTAATGGTCTGATTCAGTTGTTCAGCTAAAGGGTTCATGGGTAGCCATCCTCAATGGGGTTAATCCAGCCGCGGAACCGGTAAAAGGGATATTTACTGCTTGAACAGGCAACATGTCAAGGGAAAAGAGCTTGAAATATCAGGAGGATGCGCACAGGATCGGTTTCGACCCCTTGCCGGGTCAGCCAGCGGTCGCAACGCAACGCAAAAAACCCCGTCACACCGGTAGGGTGGCGGGGTTTTCGACAATTCAAAGGGGTTGTCGGCAGCTCGACTACTTTCTGGAGCGCTTGGAAGCCTTCAACGGATTGATCTTCTGAGCGGTCTCGGCCATGCTGGAGCCGACGTGCGTGGCCAGGTTGCAGTTGCCGTTTTTCCATTTGGTCGTGGGCTCGGGGCAGGCGGCGCAATACCATCCCGAAGCGATCTCCAGGGTGCGGTTGCACCCTTTGCACTGCTCCACGATTTCAAGGCAGACACCACCGTTGTATCCGCAGCCTTTGGCTGTCATGAAGGCACATTCCATGCCTTTGCGAACCGTTGTACATTTCATTAGAAACACCTCCCATGATGGTCTGAACAATGAAAAAGGCCAAAAGAGAAAGGTTCCTTCGGCCTTTTCAAAATTGGGCGATATATATTCAGGTCAAATCGGCTTGTCAAGCACTTTTTTCTTGCATCGCGCCGCCATGCTGGTACACGTGAACGTCACGCTGCGGGAATGGAATGGAGACCCCGTTGGCGTCGAAGGCCTTTTTGATCTTTTCGGTCAGGTCGAAATGAACCCCCCAGTAGTCTTCAACCTTGACCCATGGACGAACCACGAAGTTCACGCTGCTGTCCGCCAGTTCGGAGACGGAAATCTGTGGGGCGGGCGTCTTTAGAATCCGGCTGTCCTCGGCGATGATGCCGGCCATCAGCGATCGGGCTTTGTCGATGTCGTCATCGTATCCGATGCCGAACACCATGTCCACCCGGCGGGTTCCCTTGACCGTCCAGTTGACGATGTTGTCCTCGGTAAGCTTGGCATTGGGAACGATGACGGTCTTGTTGTCGCCCGTTTTTAACTGGGTGGTGAAAATCTGGATGGCCTCCACCACACCGAATACGCCGGCGGCCTCGATCAGGTCGCCCACTTTGAAGGGCCGGAAGATGATCAGCAGAAAACCGGCGGCGAAATTGGACAACGATCCCTGCAGGGCCAGGCCGACAGCTAGGCCGGCGGCACCCAAAATGGCGATGAAGGAGGTCGTCTGAATACCCAACTGACCCAAGGCGGCGATGACGATAAATGCCAGCAGGCCGATATAGGCCATGTTGGATGTGAAGGTAATCAGGGTGGGGTCGACCTTGCCCTTGGTCATGATGCCCTCCACCAATTTCCGAACACCCTTGGCCACCCAACGCCCGATGACGAAAATCGCCAGGGCGGCAAGCACCTTCAATCCGTAAACCGTCAACAGTTGATAGATCTTCTCGAGGATCTCTTCCATGTGAAGCATTCCTTTCAAAAACGAATTTCAAGATTTAAATACTCAACCTATGATGCTGCCGTTTAGAGGGTCTTGACAAACGCATCGGCCTCTTTAATGGAGCGGTTCATGTCCTGGATCAGGGCGGAAACCTCCGTTTCAATGTCAGCCACTTCTTTTCTCAGTGAACTGACTGCCTGGGCATTGAGGTTGTGCTTGAGGTAGAGCACATAATCCCTCAGGTTGTTGAGCACCGGGTCCATCGAGGATTCAGCACCCCTCATGGAGCGCTGCAGCCGGGCAAACCGGCTGCGGGTGTCCTGCAGGGATGCCCGGCTTTTGGATTTAAGCTTCACGTTTTCAATGCTGCCAATTTCCGATTCCCACTCCTTAAACAGGTCCGCTGCGATGCGCTCGACATTGTCAATGCGGTCACGCACGGCGTCGGCCCGCTCTTCGCAGGCCCGGTAATCTTGGCTGAGTTTTTCGTAGACGTCTTCCAGTTCTCCGCCGTCAAAGCCATACATGGCCTTGATGCGCTCCACGACAGTGGCGAATTGTTCAGACGCCTCGGCCTGTTCCTCTCCTACCTGTTCGACGTTGTCTTTGAGCAGGTGGCGTTTCTCCTTGCCGACCTTCTCCCAGAGTGCATAGTAAGTGGTCTGACAGCCGACCACCAAAATAAAAACCGCCGTGATCAACACAGCAACACGAATTGCCCCGCTGTGCCTTAATGACGATGCTGAATTGCTTTGTCGACTATCTATGTCGGTCATGGGTCGTCGCTCCGCAGCTGTTGGCTTCATGGCTGCGACCCGCGACCCGGAAAGCATGCTTCCAGGCCGCGGGTCGCAGCTGTTTAGGGTGACCAAACCCTTAGTCCACCTGAGTAAACTGAACCCGACGGTTCTTCGAGCGGCCTAGTTTGGTTGCATTGTCGGCGATGGGACGATCCGGCCCGAAGCCCTGGGCTGGGGGGAGGATCCGCGATGAGCGCCGACGTCACACGCCGCACGTTCCTGGGGGCGGCGGCCGCTTGCGCCGCGGCCGCCGTGACCGGGTG
>NZ_JBFELV010000051.1:0-18543 GCF_041551955.1 Desulfosarcina sp. | reverse complement strand
GGGAGACGCAAAAGTATATCCAACGGGTTCTCAAGGGGGTTTCGGCCTGACAAGGGTCTTCCGGGATCAGCGGGTATCGGTCACTCCCGGTGAAGCGGCTACAAATCCAGACCCCACTTTCTTAGGGTCACCATGCCGCCCTGTACGCTGACCGGATCGGTCAATCCCATGTCCCTCAGGTTAAGCTGGGCTTCGTAGGAGCGTACACCGGTATTGCAGACCAGGATCAGATCTTTGTCTGCAGGGATTTCCCCAATGCGTCGGCGCAGTTCATCCTGAGGGATGTTGATCCAGCGTTCAGGATATTTTTTGGCATAGGCGTCACCATCCTGCCGGGCGCGGCAGTCGAGGACCAACAGGTTGCCGTTCCCGGTGACCCATTTTTCGGCGAAGCCGTCTGCGTCGATGGGTTGAAATCGGCCGTCCAGCATATTTTCAGCGGCATTGGCAAGGGCGTTGAGCACGTCCATGGCCGATGAAAACGGCGGTGAATAGGCCAGCTCCAGGTTGCTGAGCCGATCGATGGTGGGACGGTCTTCCAGGATTGCGGCCACCATGTTGATGCGCCCAACCACGGCGTCCCCTTCCTCCCCAAAACCTTGTATCCCGAGAATGCGTCGGGATTTTCGCTCCACGACCAATTCCAGGTGCACCATGGCCTTGTCCGGGTAAAAGTGGGCGCGGTCCAGCTGGGCCACCTGGACGCTGACCGCATCGAATCCGGCCCTGCGGGCGCTTTCCAGGCTCAATCCGGTTCCGGCCAGCGCCGCTTCGAAGGTCTTGATCACAAAAGAGCCGACAGCGCCCTTGAACACGGCGCTCCCTCCGGCAAGGTTGGTGCCGATCACCCGGCCCTGGCGATTGGCCATGGAACCCAAGGGATAGTAACCCGGCTGGCCGGTCACCAGATTGCGGATCTCCGCACAATCCCCACCGGAGTAAATCGCCGGGTCGGAGGTTCGCATGTGCTCGTCCACCACAATGGCGCCGGTTGGGCCGATTCGCAGCCCGGCTGCCCGGGCCAGTTCCACATTCGGGGCGGCTCCGATGGCGATGATAACCAGGTCCGCCTCCAAACGGCGTCGGTTGGTCACCACGGCCTCGACGGTGTCGGTGCCTTCGATGGACTGGACCTCTTCGTCGAGGAAAAAGCGCACGCCGTGTTTTTCCATTTGCCGCTGGGCCATGCGGGCGAACTGGGGCCCCACGAACCCGGGCATGATCTGACTGAAATATTCCACGACCGTGGTATCCACTTCCCACATGTCGGCCAGGGCTTCGGCCATTTCAAGCCCGATAAAGCCGCCGCCGACGATAACGGCTCGCTCCACCTGGCCGTTGGTGACCAGCTCCTTGATCGCCTGAGCGTCGTTCAGGTTGGCGGAGGTATGAACCATGGGCAGATCGGCGCCGGGGATCATCAAGCGCCGGGGGCGGCTTCCGGTTCCCAGCACCAGCTGGTCATAGGTCAGGGTGTCGGTGGTGCCGTCCAGTCGGCGGATATGAAGCTGTTTGTTCTCCCGGTCGATGCGCTCCGCGCGGGTCTGGGTGAGCACCTCGATGTCCTTGCAATCCCGAAAGAAAGCCTCGTCGCGCAGCATGTGGAAACTCGTTTTGCGCAGATCGTTGACATCGCTGACATCGCCAGAGACATAAAAGGGGATCCCGCACCCGCCGTAGGATACAAATCGGTCCTGATCGATGATGGTGACACGGGAGCGCGGCTCCAGACGCTTAAAACGGCAGGCCGCCTTGGATCCGAGGGCAACGCCGCCAACGATGATGATGTTCTGGGCCATGTTGAACCTCACGTTTAACCGGTTTTCAATGATCTATTCAGACCATGGTTGTTTTTTGTTCGGTGTGGCGATGTTGCGCGGGAGAACCTCCCGGCGCACCGCTGGGTACCGTATCGAGATAACGTGCACAAGAGATAATAAATGGTCTCTTTTTTTTTGTTTGTCAAGGCTCGCTGGCATCAGACGCATCAATCTCGTCGGACCAGCCGCAGGGTGTTGCCGATGACGGTCAGGCTGGAGAGCAACATGGCCGTCGCGGCCACCAGAGGCGTCAGCAGTCCGTTCATGGCGATGGGAATGCTGACCAGGTTGTAGATCCAGGCGCACCAGAGGTTCTGTGAAACCTTGCGGTTGACCTGCCGGGACAGGGGAAAAAAATCCAGTAGTTGGGCGGGGTCACCGCGCATGAGGGTGATGTGGGCCGCCTCCCTGGCCAATCCCTGCCCTGAATGAACGGCCACGGCGAGGTGGGATCGGGCCATGGCTGCGGCATCGTTGATGCCGTCGCCCACCATGGCCACTCGCCTTCCCTGATCCGTCAACCTGTCGATGTAGTCCGCCTTGTCTGACGGCAACAGACCGCCACTGGCTAGTTTCAGGCCGATGGTCCGGGCCACCTCCCGGGTAGCTGCGTCTCCGTCCCCGGAAACGAGGTGGATCTCTCGGGAGGTTCGTCTCAGTGCGTCTACCATCGATGCTACTGTCGGCCGGATGGTATCGCCGAAGATCAGGGTCGCCGCCGGTCGGGCGTCGACGCTGAGGAAGACGCGGGAGGTCAGTGTCTCTGTAGATTGTTTGCGCCCATCGCCGGCCGGCGGTCCCTCGTCCCAGGCGAACCCTCGGCTGCCGATGCGCACGATTTTATCATCCAGCCGTCCCTGCACCCCATCCGGGTGAACGATGATGTCCGTTGCCGCGGCCGGTGTGATTGCCTGAACGCGGGCATAGGTGTCGATGGCCCGGGCAATTTCGTGATCCGACGACTGCTCTAACCCGGCGGCCCAGGCGGCGATGGTCGCCGGATGGTATCCCGGTTGGCATTCGATATGACCCAGACGCCAGCGGCCGTGGGTCAGTGTGCCGGTTTTATCGAAAACAACGCTGTCGATGGCATCGGCCCGTTCGAAGGATTCGATTTCCCGAACCAGAATGCCCCGGCGGGCGGCCAGGGAAATACCGGCCAGGCGTGCCATGGGAATGGCCACACCCAGGGCACAGGGGCATGAAATGACCATCACGGTCACCGCCCGCACCACGGCTTGGTTGACGGGCAAGCCGGCCATGATGAAGAACAGCCCCGTCCCCCCGGCAAGTGCGGCGATCAGGGGGACGAACCATCTGAGCAGTCGATCCGTGCGGCTTTCGAAAGCGCTTTTCTGTTCCAGGCTGCGGGTCATGATGGCGATCATCTGGCCCAACACCGTATCATGGCCCACCTTTTCCACGCTTGCGGTCACCCGGCCGTCGATCACCCGGGCACCGCTTTTAATGAGATCACCGTTTCTTACCCCTATCGGTCTGGGTTCCCCGGTCAGTGAGGATTCGTCGAGCGTGGCGGCGCCGGATTCCACGCGACCGTCTGCCGGCACGATCTCATCCGACGCCACGGCAAAGCGGTCTCCCACTGCCAACTGCCCGATGGCCACATACCGTCCCGTGGGCGAGGCATCGGTGATCAGGCGTACCTTGGTAGGTTGCAGGGCGAAGAAACTGTCCAGATCCTGGCGGACACGGCTTTTGGCTTGCTGCTCCAGAAGCTTTCCCAACAAGACCAGGGTGATGAGCATGCAGGCCGTGTCGAAGTATAAATGGATGCTGCCGTCCAGCCAGTTATACAGGCTGTAAATGAAGGCACATCCGGCAGCCATTCCCACCAGGGTTTCCATGCCAGGTGCGCGATGGATCAGGCCGAACCAGGCTTTGCGCATCATTGGGCCGCCGCCATAGACCACCACCACCGCCGCCATTGCCACGATGGGCAGGGAGATTTTGAATACGGCGTCGCTGGTCAGGTGGGTGAAAAAGCCGGCGTATAGGGCCCAGGAGAGCATCATCACGTTGGCCGACAGCAGGCCGGTGATGGTCAGCCGGACCCACTCCCTGCGCTGGGTCTGCTGCCCGGCGGTTCCGGCATCGCTATCTTGGATGCCATAGCCCAGACGCGTGACGGATGCACGGATCTGATCGGGTGCCACCCTGTCCGGACGATAGTGGCAGCGCATGCGGTCCGTGGAAAAATGACAGGACGCCTCCTCGACGCCGGCCAGTCGGTTCACCGTCTTCTCGATCACCCAGGCGCAGGCCGCACACCACATGCCGTCGACGATCAGGTCCAACGCCAGGGTGTCTGATGAATCCGACGTCGCTTTCACACCCTCGATCGGCGCTGCCGCGGCGTGGGTCTCCTGTTTTTCACGTTGGGCGATGCGCCGCAGGTCCTCCTCGCCGGCAGGAATCACCCCGGCGGCCACACACTGCCGATACAGATCGGTCTGTTTGAAACGTGCCGGATCATCTATCCCGGCCGATTCCAACAGCATGCTGTGGACCATCCGGCAGCCCTGGCAGCAGAAGCGCAGTGGTTGATCCTTATCGGAATGGGTTACGGCGCCACGGTGCAGCGACAGGCCGCAGAGATGGCAGGTGGATTCACTCATGGATATAGACCGGCGAATCGGAGGGGAAACTGACAAAAATGCCAATCAGTTGCGCAGGCCCAGGCTCTTGACGAAGGCGATGGCCTGCCAGCGTTCGTCCACCGTCATGGTGGTGGCCAGGGCCGGCTGGCGTCCGTTGGGGATGCCGTAGCTGATCTCCTTGAACAGCATGCCCGCGGCCATGGATTGGATCTTAGCCGTGCGAAGGTCGCCGGGGGGCGGGGCAAAGCTCTGGCCCACGGTACCGTAACCGTCAAATTTCTGGCCGTGGCACTGTATGCAATAGCGTTGGTAGGCGGTTTTGCCCGAGGCGATGGCAGCCGGTTCCGTTAGCGCAAAGGGCGGCGTGACCGTCTCTGCAGCCGCGGCACGATAAAGCGCCTCTCCGCCGGTAACGGGCACACTGCCGGCCGCCATGACCGGAATGGGCTTCTCGTAGGGCTTGATGGCCGGTGTTTGCCACATGCGTCCGACTGAGAGGTTGTAATCATAAAGCGTAATTACACCAACGGCGATGAGAGCAACGGTGGACACGATCAGGCCGACGGCTAAAATTCGTTTCATTTACTCTCCCTTTGCGCCGCGCACATGCTGGGGAAAAGGCAGGCTTGGATAGTTGGCATATGCCGACTCGCCGGGCACATCCTTGGCGGGGCGGTAATCCCAATCGGGTTGTCCCAGATCGCCGATGACAAAGTAGGACAATCCGCCTTTGAACAAGATGAAGGCGACCATCATCAGGACAATCAACCACGCCTTGAAGGCGCTGTGGCTGTGTTCGGTTTCAGCGTCGGTGCTCATATCTTGACTCCCAATACACCGTAAAAGATGATGTACAATACACCCCATAAAACAGTCCCGCCAATGATCAGAACCAGGACCAGCGGAAACGGGGCGTTGCGCTCCTCTATCCCACCCACATAAGTGGTGTGGACCTGTTGCATGTGCACATCTTCATCTTCATGGCGAAAATGGGTGCGCGCCAGGCCGATAGCGAAGATGAGTACGCCCAACAGAGCCGGCAACAGATACAGAACGAAGTGCTGAATATTGCGCAGTTCGAAAAAGTGCATGATCGTCTACCCCTTTCGATGGACCGGCATTAATCGACCCGCAGCAGGGCGAAAATAACCACCGCAAAACTGCTGCACAACCCCACACACGCTAAACCGAACAGGGTGTAAAACTCAATTCGGCTGATCCGGGTTGTCCTGGCGCTTTCCTGTTGCGGGGCATCGAACAGCGGCAGAAAGCGTGCGCGCTGCTGATCCCGAAATTGATCGTTGCGCATCGCCCAGGCGAAGACCAGCAGTGCGATGAACAGGCCGGCCAGCATATAACTGATGAAATAAGGGTAATACATAGATTCTGACCAATTCCTACGGCTCGTTGGCCGCATCGATGCCTCTTGGCTCGGTGTTGGCGTCGCTGTCGTTGATAAAGTATTCGGCGACGTAATTGCCGACTTCCCAGATTTTCTGAGATTCGAGTTCATGCTTGAAATAAGGCATGGCCGTGCCGGTGATGCCGTTCATCAGCTGATAGTAAATAATGCCGCCGGAAATCTCGCGTCCTTTTAAAATCGTGAAATTCAATGGCGGCGGATAGATCCACGGCTGGGCCGGTCCCATGCCGTCGCCCACCGGACCGTGGCAGCCGATGCAAAATTGCTGATAGACCACATGGCCGCGCTGCAGGCCGGCGTCGCTGGTTGGATAGGGATTGGGCAGGTCGCGCCAGCCCTGGGGGACGATCTCCGCCAGCCAGCGGGCATTGGCATCCGGCCCAGCCTCATAGGCCTTGATGGACTCTGCTTTCCAATAGCGCTGCCGCTCCATACGCTTGTCGGCGCCCTTCAACCCCAGGCTCTGCACGTAACGCGTCAGGATATCGATGCGTTCTTCACCCAGCCACCTGAAGGGCGGCATGATCGAATTCGGTCGGGTATAGCGCGGGTTGACGAAATGAGCGACGTGCCAGTCATCCGGGTGCTCGCCGCCTTCCTGGGACAGGTCGACACCCGTGCGTGCGGACCCCAGTTGGATCGGACTGTCGCCGACGTAGTCACCGGATTGGGCGATACGATGGGCACCATGGCCCCAGTCAAAGGCGCGTATCGACTGGCTGTGGCAATAGACGCAGCCGTTTTGAAGGTAAATCTTGAATCCGGCTTTTTCGACGTCCGTGCGATCACGGTAGATTTCCGAGGGTGTCATGTCCGCGGTGGAATAGGGCCAGGCGACCATCAACAATACAATCACGGTTAATATAACCAGGGCGCCACCGATCACCACTGTGGGAGTCATTTTCATTCTGTTGCCGCTCCGGGATTGAAAAAAAGCGTTCGAACGATATTGTACAATCCGAGATACGCGCCAGCGAGGATAAACAGTCCTGCCGATGCGCGAATCACATAGTAAAGATGGATCTCGGGCAATACCCGATAGATGGTCTCGCCGTTGATCCAGGCATTGCCTTGAATCAGGCCGACAATGGTCAGATCGATGATCATCACGGAGACCCCGATGAGGATCAACCAGTACTGCAGATCGGCCAGATAACGGCTGTAAAGCGGTTTCTTGGTAATTTTGGGCAGAATAAAATAGAGCCCCCCCAGGGCGGTGATGCCTGCAAAGGCAAACACGCCGAGGTGGGCATGCCCCACCACCCAGTTGTTGAAATGGGTGATCCGCTGAACCTGGGGCAGGGCCATGAAGCTGCCCTGGATATTGGCGAAAAAGTACATGATGGTGCCGGTGAAGACAAACTTGGCGCCGATGTCGGCATGAATGTCGCCCAATTTGCCTTTGACCGTAAACCAGATGTTGATCAAAAAGACCATTACCGGAATGACCATACCCACACTGTCGACAATGGAGATGGCTTTCAGCCATGTGGGAACGGGAACCTGCAGCAGATGATGGGTCCCCACATGGGTGTAGACCACGATCAGCGACCAGAAACCGATCAGGGAGAGGGTGTGGCTGTATAGCGGACTGCGCGTGGCCAGTGGCAGCACGTAATAGGCCACCCCCAGGGCCAGGGGCGTCAGCAGAAGGCCAAAAATGTTGTGGCCATAAAACCAGAGCAGAATCGCGTCCGGAATGCCCAGCAGGGCGCCGCTGTCCGGTTTCCAGATCACGTTGCCCAGGCAGTATCCCACGGCCGTCAATATCACCGCGGCGCAGGCATACCAGATGGACACGTACAGGATCGGTTCCTGGCGCCGGTGCACGGTCATGAACAGGTTAAAAATGACCAACCCGAACAGACCGGCGATCATCATGTCCACCGCCCAGGGAAGCTCGGCATATTCACGGCCCTGGCTGTAGCCCATACTTAGGGTAACCACGGCGACGATCAGGGTCAGATTCCATAAAATGGCCGTGACGACACCCAACCGCTGGCTGTACAAGTCGGTCCGCAGCAGCCGGGGCGTGTAATACAGGGCCGCGGCCAGCAGACCGGGGGTGACGAAACCGAACAACACCAGGTTGACATGGATCGGTCTGGAGCGGCCGAATTGGATAAATTCGATATTGGCCATGAAGTCCGGTGCGATCAGATAGCCGGCCGCGATCATGCCGAAGCTGGTGGCAAAGGCAAACCACACCGCTGACGTCAAGGTAAACGCTTTTGCAGCCGCCTGGCTGCCGAGTTGTTCAGTGATGGTGACGGTGGATGCCATTGGATTCCTCATTCATACTTGGTGCTTTAACTGTGGCAGGACAGCCAGCAATCCAGGTTGACCTTTTTCTCGCGGTGGCATTGGATACAAAAGCCCATATAGAACCGTTTGCCCTGCAGGCGGTCCATCTGCTGGACCTGCCCGTGACAGCTTTCACAAGCGATTTCTTTTCTGATATGGCGCTGGTGATTGAACAGCACATGTTCAGATAATTGGTATACTTTTACCCATGGCGTGGGTGTGTTGGTGTTATAGTAGTTATGCTCTTTAAGGATCTGCGGGTGGTTGGCGATGATGTAGTTGTGGCAGTGCAGACATTTTTCCACCGGCGGCAGGCCCGGGTTTATCGAGCGACCCACATAGGAGTGGCAATAGTAACAATCGATGGCCTTGACTCCCGCGTGCAATTGATGGCTGAACGGGATAGGCTGCTCCGGACGGATCCGGCTTCCCGGTGTGGCATAGAACAGAAAAAGAAATCCCAGCACCAAGAATACAGACACGCCGATCAGGAGCAGCGGCCACCGGTTGGTCCACATGCGCCAAAATGTTTCGCCGAAAGCTGTAAAAAAGCGCATGGGGCGGCCACGGGTGCCGATAAGAATGGCGATCACCGCAAGGGTCAGCAGAGCAAAGGAGGTAATCAGGATTTCCATAATTAGGGCTCGGTCGTCTGGGTGTTAAGGCTGAAGGCAGAAGACAGGGGGGCCTGCCGGATCCGCCGCATGCTCAGGCGCGCCATTTTTTCGGAGTTAACTGTCATTTAAATGATTCCTTCATGATCTAACCTAATTTAAAATCAGTCGGTCAGCTGTTCCTGTCGTGAGACCAGAAGTTCTGGAAATTGTTTGAAATAGCCGGTGACGGCGGCGGCCATTAGACCGAAAAAGCCAACGGCCACGGCGGCTTCCACCCAGCCCAGGGGAATGTGTTGGGCATGGTGATGGAAGGAGGGGCCCAGGAGCAGGTAATGCTCCAGCCAGATGCCGGTCATGACCGCCAGGCAAATCACCGTCATGGCCCTGGGCATGGTTTTGATCCGGCGGTTGAGCAGGATCAGAAACGGGGCCAGGAAGCAGCCGATGAAAACGGTCCAGGCCAGCACGTTCCAGGGGGCGGCCATGGTGCGTTCGATGACATAGGCGGTCTCTTCGGGGATGTTGCCGTACCAGATTACCACGAACTGAGCATAGAAAAAATCGGCCCACACCAAGCAGAACGCGAAAAAGAGCTTGCCGATATCGTGAAACTGGTTTTCCTCGACATGATAGCCGTTTCTGCTGCTCAGGTGTAAAAGGGAACTCAGGACGATCAGGGCCCCGAAGCCGATGAAGACAGCTTTGACAAACGTGTAGGCGCCAAAGAGGGTCGAATACCAGTGCGGGTCCGTGGCCATCACCAGGTCGTAACCCACCAGGGAGAGAACCAGGGCGAAGGCCAGCAGGTAGAGGATGCCGAAGACGGTCATGCGACCGGCCAGGCGCTTTTCATCCGGCGGATGTTGATCCCAGCGTGCCAGCAGCCAGCGGCCGAATGGTCCCGAGGCGCCCCGGTCTTTCAGGGTGAAGTAGAGCCGATGGTACAAAAAGGCCAGGCCGAAGCCATACAGCAGGCACAGCCCGAAAAGATCCCGGCCGAACATGAAGGGCACGTTGAGCCAGACCTCCTTGCCGTGAAGGTCCTCGTGGAGCCAAGGAAAGATGTGCTGCTGGCCGAGAAACAGGATGACGAACAGGACCAGGGAGACCGGGAAGAAGGCGGCGAAAGATTCGGCCACATCCGTCAGGGGTCCGCTCCAGCGGGCTTTTACCGTGTGCATGAGGGCCGAGAAGAGCACGGCGCCCTGGGCGATAGCCGAGAAAAACAGGAAGTTCAGCAGGTAGGCCTGCCAGGCCCGGGCCGGGTTGCCCACAGCGGCGACGGTGATGAAAATCAGGAACCCGATGGCGATCAGGCCGTAAAAGATCTTCATCAACGGCAGTGGATTGTCCTGGTTCGTTGACATGCTCACCTTTCCATCATCTCTTAACGCCTCTAAACATCATTGGTTTTAATTTCGGCACCGTTTGTCTCGAACAAGCGGGTCAGTTCATCCCGTTCGTCGGCACTGCAACGGGCCAGCACCCCGAAGCAATCCCCGGAAAAGCGCTCATCGTAGAGAGCCGGGGTTTCAAAACGCGGCAGCCGCGCCTGGGAGATCAGGCCCAGGACATTGCCGAAAACGGCGAATAAAACGGTGAATTCGAATCCAACAATAAAAAAGGGCACCAGTGCCACCACCGGCTTGCCGCCGACGATCAATGACCAGCGGGCGGCGGTGAAGGCCGCCAGGAAAAATCCGGTGAAAAACCCGATGATGCCCCCGGCCAGGGTAAACCAGCCCACTTTACTCTTGGGGGGTTCAAGGGCGTGTTCGATGACATGGCTGGGAATGGGGCTGTGGACCTGCTCGATGGTCCAGGGCGTTTCACGCAACTGGTCGATGGCCGACGCGGCGCGTCGTTCGCTGGAAAAAATCCCCATGATGGAAATCGTGTCAGCCGGCATGGGATTCTCCTTCATGCAGGGTTTCTTTCATCTCGGTCATGGATACCGACGGCATGTGCTTGACAAAGAGCACGAAGAGGAAAAAGAAGAGGCAGAAGGCACCGATCATGATGCCGAATTCGACCAGGCTCGGCGCATAGAGCCCCCAGGCGTGGGGCAGAAAATCGTGGGCCACCGAGCCGATGATGATCACAAAGCGTTCGTACCACATGCCCACGTTGACGATCAGGGAGATGATAAAAAGAAAGCGGATGTTCGTGCGCACCTTCTTGAAGAGAAGCAGCAGCGGGATGATGGTGTTGCAAGTGACCATGATCCAGTACTCTAGTGCGTAGTCGCCGAAGGCCCGCCAGCGGAAGGATTCCACCTCTACCGGGTTGTGGCTGTACCAGGCGATGAAAATCTCGGTGGCGTAGGCAAAACCTACGATAAGGCCGGTGAAAACGATGGTTTTGGCGACACTTTCCAACACGCGCGTGGTGATGATTGCCTCGTATTTGAAGATGATGCGCAGGGGGATCATCAGCGTAAGCACCATGGCCAGTCCCGAATGGATGGCCCCGGCCACGAAATAGGGGGCGAAGATGGTGGTATGCCATCCGGGGATGACACTCAGGGCGAAATCCCAGGAGACCACGCTGTGCACCGAGATGACCAGGGGAGTGGCCAGGGCGGCGAAAAAGAGGTAGCCGCGGGTGTAGTGGCGCCAGATTTCGAATTCACCCGTCCAGCCCAGGGAGAGCACCTTGAAGATCCTATGCCGTAGACCATGGGTCCGGTCGCGGATCGTGGCCAGGTCCGGCAGCATACCGGTGTACCAGAACAGGCTGCTGACCGTCAGGTAGGTGGAAATGGCCACCACATCGAACATCAACGGCGACTGGAAATTGGGCCACAGGGTGCGTTGATTGGGTACCGGCAGCATGTAGTAGACCATCCAGACTCGTCCCAGGTGGATGAAGGGGAAAAGGCCGGCGGTGCACACGGCGAAGACGGTCATGGTCTCGGCCGCCCGGGCGATCGGGTTGCGCCACCCCGCCCGGAACAGGTGCAGGATGGCCGAAATCAGCGTGCCCGAATGGGCGATTCCCACCCAGAAAACAAAGTTGATCAGGTAGGTTCCCCAAAACACCGGGTTGTTCTGGCCGCCGACACCGATGCCCACGAGGATCTGGTAGGTCCAGCATCCCGCACCCAGAAGGATCCCGGCAAAGAGCAGGGCCACGAGCACCCAGTAGCTGCGTTGGGGCGGTGTCAGGGTATCCAGGACCGTGTTGTCAATGGACTTGTAGGTTAGTGTCTGCTCCATCGATGCCTTTTATCCTATTCCGGATGAATGGGAATCATTTAAACGGTTTGAGTCACTTTTTTAAGGTAAATTACCGCCGGTTTGGTGTTCAAGTAGCCCAGCACCTGATAGGCCCGCGGATCCTTGATCAGTTGGCTCACCCGGCTGGCCGGATCCATCAGGCTGCCGAAGGTCAGGGCTCCGGTGGGACAGGTCTGGGCGCAGGCAGGTGTCACCTCGCCGTCGCGGATGGGGCGATTTTCGTTCTTGGCCACGTTGTGGGCATCCTTGATGCGCTGGATGCAAAATGAGCACTTCTCCATCACCCCCTTGCTGCGAACGGTGACGTTGGGGTTGAGCTGCATTGGCAGCGGCTCGGGTCGCTCCCAGTCGAACCAGTTGAAGCGCCGCACCTTGTAGGGGCAATTTTGGCCGCAGAAACGGGTGCCGATGCAGCGGTTGTAGATCTGGTTGTTGAGCCCCTCTTTGGAGTGGTGGGGGGCATAGACCGGGCACACCGCTTCGCATGGGGCGTTGTCGCAGTGCTGGCACATCATGGGCAGAAAGGTGATCCGGGCCATGTTGGCCGGGTCATGGTAGCGCTGGATCTGCAGCCAGGCCATTTCACGGCCTTCCACGATTCTCTTCTCACCGACCATGCCGATGTTGTTTTCCGCGTAGCAGGCCCCCACGCAGGCGCTGCAGCCGATGCAGCGGTCCATGTCCACGATCATGGCCCAGCGGTAGCCGTCGTGTTCGTGGGGAGGGTAGAGATCCCGCTTGGGGTCGTAGCCTTGGGGCATCGGCGGGGTCAGCGGGAAGTTGTCCATGGTCAGTCCGGGTTTCTCGTGGCTGTCCCGGTGGCCGATTTGGTCGATGGCCACGGTGGGGGCGATTTTACGGCCCAGAGCCACGCGGTGGCCTGAGGTCGTAGCCAGCGCCATGTTTCGGCCGGTTTTCTCCAGGCTGACTATCGGTGTGGCGAACGGCGGTGCTCCGGCGTCGGCGTCGACCGGTGGATCCAGCGTGGCCAGTGGGTTGACGCCCTGGCCGCTGCCCCAGCGACCGAATACGCTGTGGCCCTGCCCGGCAGGTACCACGACGGTTCCCGGGAAGACTCCCGCATGGGCTTTAACTGGTGCCTGAATTTCGCCGCTTTGGGTTTTCAGGACGACGATATCGCCGTCCTGCATGCCGTCGGCGGTCATGTTGGCTGGATTGATCAGGGCCGTGGTTTGCCAGGGAATCTGGGTCAGGGTGTCTGGGGTTTCGATCAACCAGGGACGGTTGGCGCCCCGGCCGTCGAAAAAGCGGATCGAGGGCGGCGCCAGGAGCACATAAGCATCCGTTGGTTCCGGCAGGGTTGCCAAGTAGGTTTTCAGGGTCGCCGCAGCTCTCAGGTTTGCCTTGGGGCCACCGCTCGTGGCGCGGTCGTCGGCGAACCGTCCGCCTTTCTGGATCGTCTTCAGCCAGGTAGTGGCGGTTTGACGCTCCTCGCCGGACAGCACGGTTCGGGTCACCAGGGACTGGTAGTCGGACGCCGGCCGCTTGTCAGGCGGCAGCAGATTGAGCAGCAGGTCCCCCAATGCCGGCGCCTGGGTGATCTTTCCCATGGTGGGCTGCAGGGTGGCCAACGTGGACGTATTGCTTTCATAGGCGTCCCAGGTTTCCAGGGCCACCTGAACCGGCACGACCAGATCGGCGGTGGCGGCGGTCTCATCCATGAAATTGGAAAAGGCCACCACGAAGCGTTTTTTGTGGCCGAGGATCTTGGCGATGCGGCTGCCGCCGGGTATGGAGAAGACCGGATTGACGTTGTTGAGCAAGACCAGTTCCACGGATTTTTTATCCATGGCATCGAATGCGTCCAGGACGGCGGACCGACGGTCGGCGATCTCAACCCGGTGGCGGTTGTTGAAGTCAAACAGGGACAATTCGGGGTCCAGGGCCAGGTTGAGAAAAAGAGCGGCCAGTTCCGCGGCAACTGAATGGCCGCCGGCACCGCCGGCGCCCATGCCCAGAATCAGGGGCCGTTTAGCCGCCAGCAGCCGGCGGGCGACAACGACCTGGTCTTCAACGCCGACACCCGAGATGCGGGCCACTGCTTCGGGGGTGTAGGAATCGGTTACGGCCGCCAGGGCATCGCGCAGATTGCGGTTCACCTTCCGGCCGTTCTCGTCGCTGGTCACCGTGCGGATCAGTCCCATGATCACTGCGGCCTCGGTGCCCGGCCGGCAACCGATCCAGCGGTCGGCATTGGCGCCGGTCAGGGACTGGAATGGGCTGACCTGGACGAATACGCCTTTGCTGCCCTTGCTATACATGTGCATGGCCTTGAACTTGCGGGCGTACTCCACCGGTGATAGCCAGGTCTCCAGAAAGTCGGCGCCGAACCCAACCAGCACATCGGCCTGGTCCATGTGCAAGGCCGGCAGGGCGGGGCTGCCAAACATCTGTTGGTGGGCAAATTTGAGGGCCTCATAGGCCAGTGGCTCGAAGATCACCGGCGGTGCGGCGTCAAAATGCTGCAACACCGCTGCAAACAGTTCCAGCTGGGTCTGGCCGATGACCTCGGTGATCATGGCGATACGGCCGGTCCCGCGATTGGAAGCCGCCACAGCCTTTTGCCGGATCAATGTCTCGGCTTTATCGAAGGTGATCTCCTGCCACCCATTCTCCGTTTTCAGCTGGGGCACCCACAGCCGATCAGGGTTGTAGAGCCCCTGCAGGGCCGCCTGGCCCCGGATGCAGAGGGTTCCCCGGTTGACTGGGTGCAGGTGGTTTCCTTCCAGTTTGATCACCCGGCCCTCACGGTTTTTGGCCAGCACGCCGCAGCCTGCCGGACATTCCCGGCATGTGGACGCATACCAGGTTTCCTTGCCGGTGACCATGTCTTCCGTGGCCCGGACCATGGTGAACAGGTTGTCTTCGGATTTGGCTGAACAGCCGGCGGCGACGGCGACGCTGCCCATGGATGCAATCTTGAGAAATGTTCTGCGATTCATGCGTGATGCCCGTTCGTGCCAGGTTTCCCATGCCGATGACATGGGTGGATCGGCTCCTATACCCATCCTGCTGCCGATGGGTGGTGGATTTTCAGAGAAAGTAACAATTTACCGCAAGTGCTGCGGTCATGCTGCTGGTGAACGTCGGGGTAAAATGGTTTGAAGCGAAACTATGGCCACGATAGCAAAAGGCTGTTGGGGTGTCAATCGCCTAAAGTGAGAGGCAGGGGCTATCGGTAGACGATCGGTATGCAGGGGAAAAGCCACTTGTCAAGGATTGAGGGATGCAAGGAATTGGGTGGGTGTGGGGAAAAAAGTGCCCAGATTTTCGTCGTTGCACATGATTGGCGGGTCGGACCAGTTCTCATCGGATGTCTTTCGATGCTACCGGTTGCGGATCAGAGGGAACCGTCCAGCCAGGTGCCGGTGCGCAGGCGCCAGGCGACGGCCGGGCCTGCGGTCAGAATCGTGAAAACCATCACGCTTATCGCGATTCGCCGGGCGGATTGCCGAATGCGTATGCCGGCCGGGTCGGCCAGGACCGGGTACCGGCAGCGCACACGGGTGGCAAGCCAGAGGGCGATGCCCTCCATCAGGACGATGGCCATTCCACCAAAAATGATGAACCCGGCACCATGGTAATCAGGCAGAAAAAGGCACCAGGGGCAGGGGTGGGAGAGGACCTGGTAGTAGTAGGCGGACCATACCTGTTTTACGGCAACCATTGATGCGATACACCAAAGGATTGCGATGATGGTTACTGAGGCGCCTGGCGTGCGATCCGGGGATCGAATCGCTGACACCGCCAGGGCCAGCAGTACTGCACTGCCCGCCAGGCTGAACACGAGGCAGACCGGCACGAACGATTGGAAGGCCGTGGATTTGGATGCACCGACCAGCACCTGATCGTAAACTGCCGCGCAGCAACTGACCGGGGGGACGTTCTCAACCCGCATCAGGGCCTGCCAGGAGAAGAGGACCGCTAACCCAAAAAAAGGGGCGGCGCTGATCATCAGCCGTGCTCCGACCTGGGTCAATACCCCCTGGGGGTGGTGTCCGTCCAGGCCGTCCAGCACCCGCCAGCCATAGAGGATGAGCAGGGCGAGACCCCAGAAAATCATGGCCCGACTGCCGTCGGTTCCCATGGCCTGCAGGACACCGGTTCCGCACATGGCCCCGGGAACCATCCGGTGCCAGACCCCGGCAAGGCCCACAAGACCTAGCAAGGCGGCAGCTGTCAGGCAGCCTAAAGCCCACCGTCCCAGCAGCACGGCCGTTTCAGCAAGACGCTCCCGCCGCAGCTGATCGATGTCCGCACGCGCCGGGGTCCAGTTGAGCATTACGTCCACTGCCTGAACGACCGCCGTTGCGTAAAGCAGTCCCCCGGTTGCCGCCGCCACCCAAAACGCCCAGACGAGGGGATGCCAGATCATGGCGATTCCCGTATTGCGGAGTTCTCGGTCAATGTCTTTGAGCTCAGGTGATACTGCCGGTCGATTTCATCGGATGACCGCAGCCGTGGGTCGTGGGAGCAGACGACGACCACCGCCCCTTCACGGGCGGATTGGCGAAGCCGGGTGCGTATTTGCGCGGTGTGGTAATCATCCTGGAAGGCTGTCGGCTCGTCGGCCAGGATGAAGCGGGGGCGCGCCACCAGTGCCCGGGCGATGGCCAGGCGCTGGCGCTGCCCGCCGGACAGCGTGCTTGTCGGGGTGTCGGCCAGCGTCGACAGGTCTGCGTCAGCCAGCTGCAGGAGAATTTCCTTCTGCATGCGGGACCAGGCGATCCGTTTGGGGATCATGGGCAAGAGGAGGTTTTCCGCCACGGTGAGGTGCGGTATCAAGGCGAGGTGCTGAAACACGATGCCTACCTGCTGTCTCCAAGGGTCGCGGTGACGGGATGGCCAGCGGGAGACCGGCAGGCCGTCGGCCCACACCTCGCCGGCCGTGGGACGCAATAGGCCGGCCAGCAGATGCAGCAAGGTGCTCTTCCCGCTGCCGGTATCTCCGGTAACCAGGCTGACCGTACCCGGAGAAAAGCCTGCATCCACCGATTCCAGCAAGAGGGGTTCTTCGATGTGGCTTCCGGGCCACCTGAAATTCAGCCGGCAGCAGACCAGCCCCGCAGTCAGTTCCATGGATCCGCCTGCAGCATCGTCCAGGGGGAATGGGCTGCCGACTGAATGCTGGTGAGAAAGACGGCCGCCAGGAAGGGCAATCCCACCAGCGCAGCGATCTCTATCATAGTAATGGCGGCTCCGCTGCGCGCAAGGGTCAATGCCGCCAGGCGTTGGCCTCCCGTGATCCAAAAAGCGGTGACACCGGCAGCGGGGGGATAGAAAACGGCAGCGTAAGCACAGGCAAGGCCCAGCATCACAGCCGGGATCCCCACGATCATCGACCGGTAGATTTGAAGTCGCACAATGTCCGCGGTGGTCCATCCCAGAGATTTGAGCAGCCCCCAATGGGCCCGCTGGCCGTTGTTGTCCAGGACCGTTCCCGTGATAATCAACAACAGGGCCAGCAGGGCCGGGATGCCGGTGACCACCGCGATGCCACCCGATCGAACGGCCCGCGTGTGATGGCGAACAGCGCTATCTGTGCGGCCGGAGATATGCACGGGCCAGGGGAAGGCGGAGGCGAGATCAGCCTGGATGGCCTGCTCTTCTTCGTGCCGGAACAGATAGACGGCCAGGTCGCTGGCTTGGCCCTGCGGTAGCCCCAGCAGGTGACGCGCATCATCCGGCGTCATCCATACCAGGTCGTGAGTGGCCAGACCGGTGTCGACCGGGAAGATATCCACAACGTTAACGGCCATCGATTGGCGGCTGCTTAGGTTCAATCGGCTGTCCGACAAAGCGCGGGCTACACCCTGGCCCACCACGGCTTGGCCGGCCGTCGGTGGCTTCACTCCAGTGAGTACGGTTTCGGGGACCACGGCGATCGAGGCCACCACCGTAACGGGGCCCTCGGGGCCCGGCACCACACCCCACAGACGGGGGGTCGGGTCGAGCACACCGGGGATGCGTTTCGCACAGGCCACTGCCTCGTCGGCTGGTATGGGCGCCCATCCGCCGCCGGCGATGCGCCGGACCACCAGGTCCGGGGCACGGTCCATGAGGTGCGCCCAGGTCGCATCCAGCGCCTGGCTGAACAGCAGGGCCGTGGCGATCAGGAAAACCAGGCTGGCCAGACAGGCGAACAGGAGCACGGACCGACCGGCCTGACGCTGGACCTCCCGAGCGGCCCAGATGGCCATAGTCGGAAATCGGGGTCCCGGCATCATTGGGCGGTCACCAAGCCGGCGGCGTGCCGCAAATCAACGCCTGGATGCACCGTCTCCGGGTGGCGCATGGGGCTGCCGGCGGTCCACAGTGCCGGTGCGGACAGGGTCATTGCCTTCATCCATGCGCCGGCGCCATCGTTCGTGTGGGGGCCCCGCAGCAATTGGTCGGCCGCTACGGCGAGCAGAAGCAGCAGGCTGGCGGCGGCGGCGATCATCAACAGGCGCCGGGCGCCCTGGCACGGTGTCGGCTGCCGGTGGTTTTTTTCTTCTGGCG
>NZ_JBFELV010000050.1:0-18625 GCF_041551955.1 Desulfosarcina sp. | reverse complement strand
GTCGCACCGGGCAAAGTTCGGTGGCGGCAAAGGTCCTGCGGGGCCGATGCCCGTGGGTGAGGTCCACGAAAAACAGATCGGTCAGTCCCATGGGGTCATAGATCTCAGCTTTGAGAAATTCATTCAATGGACAACCGGCCACCGCTTCCACCAGCCGGCAAAGCAGCATGAAACCCAAATCGCTGTAAAGGGTCCTCTCCCCCGGACGGTAGGACAATGGTGTGTGCTTGAGCAGATCGAGGACCGCGGCCTTGCGCGTTGACGGCAAAAGGGATTTCAACCTCATATAGAAGAGGTGGTGGGCGGGAAAACCGCCTTGATGGCAAAGCAGTTGCCGGGCCGTAATCGCCGCCTTGTCGCTGCCGGTCAATGCGGGCAGCCACCTTCCCACGGGTTGGTCCAAACTGATCCGGGCCTGATCAACCAGTCTGGCCACAGCCAGGGTGGTGGCCAACGGTTTGGTCAGTGAGGCCAGGTCAAACACGGTATCCCGGGTCATGGGTTGGTCCGAGAAAAGGTCAGCCTTGCCATAGGCCTCGAAAAAGAGTTGGGTATCGCCCTTTCCCACCAAGAGCACCGCTCCGGGAAAAACATGCTCTTGAAGGCCCTGCTGCATCAAATCGTCTATGGAATGACATTTCATCGCTGGCTACCATTGCTGGACGGCGGATCCCGCAAACGTCAGCGTTCCGGAATACGTGTCCAACTGAACGGGCAAGCCCACAGGCAGGGTCATGTTGACCGTTTCGTGGCCCACCTCAAATCCAGCCAGGATGGGAAGATCCAGCCCGCTCAGCCGGTCGGCAACGATGCGGTGGATTGCGTCGACTGATCCGCAGTCGCTAAAGGCCCCCAACGCCAGGCCGGCAAGGCCGTCGAAGCTGCCGGCCATTCTCATCTGGGTCAGCATGCGATCAATACGGTATGGGGCCTCCCCCCGATCTTCGATCAATAAAATCCCACCGCTGAAATCCGGCTGAAACGGGGTTCCCGTCAAGTGGCAAAACAAGGTCAGGTTGCCGCAAAAAAACCGCCCCTCGGCGATGCCGGATTGAATCACCCGGCTCGAGGCGGCAGCAATCGACAGCGGCTCGGGACTCGACAGCGCCAACCGAAAACGATCCCGGGCCGACGGATCCGCCTTGCCCAAGGTCGTGACCGTCGGCCCGTGAAATGCGACCATACGGCAACGCTGCACCAGAAAGTCCAGCAGTACCGTGATGTCGCTGAACCCGACAAACACCTTGGGGTGGCGGGCAATGGCATCCGCGTCCAGCAACGGGAGAAGGCGCATGGCTCCGTATCCCCCGCGGGCGCAAATAATGCCGTCAATGTCGGGGTCGGCAAACAGCTGGTTCAACAGGTCCGCCCGTTGCTGATCCGACCCGGCCAGGTAGCCGTCTTGATCGAATATGGGTTCAGGAATGACAAGATTGAAATCCATGGATTCCAGGACCCGCCGGCCGGCGTCGAACGATTCTCGATCAAATGGGCTGGCCGGGGCGACGATGCCAAGGGTGTCGCCGGGTTTGAGGGCCGGCGGCAACACCGGCTCAAACTGGTTCTGTGGGGTCACTTTTTTGTCTTTGCCTCCTTGACACCGGTGGATGATGGTGCTAAATGTCTGCTTTCTCGTCGGGGCGTAGCGCAGACTGGTAGCGCACTTGAATGGGGTTCAAGGGGTCGGAGGTTCAAATCCTCTCGCCCCGACCAGAATCAACGCAATCAAGCCACTCAGCATCACTGGGTGGCTTTTTTTTTGGGGCTCATTACAGCCCACTTTATGCTCAATCCAAAGGCCGGATGGGTCATTCACCACACCTGGCGGAAAAAGCGACAGCATCATTTCCCGTGGAATACCGGCTCTCGTTTTTCCATGAATGCGGTGACGGCTTCCATCAAATCCTCGGAGGGCAGGGCCGCGGCATTTTTCTGGGCCACGTAGGACAACCCGGCATAGACACCGTTGTCCCGGCTGAAGTTAATCACTTCTTTGACGCCTTGAACGGTGAGCGGCGACATACCGGCAATGGCTTTGGCCAGATCACCGGCGGCCAGGATCAGCGCCTCCCGGTTCTCGCATACCCGGGTGACAAACCCCATCCGAAGGGCCTCAGCGGCGGCGAAGTCTCGGCCGGTCAGCGCCAGTTCCCTGAACCATCCCTGGCCGATGATATGAGGCAGCCGCTGCAGGGTTCCCAGGTCGGCGATGATGGCCAGCCGCGTTTCCCGAATGCTGAACAGCGCATCGGCCGAAGCCAGCCGGATGTCACAGGCGGACAGCAGGTCCACACCGCCGCCGATGCAGTGACCATGAACCGCGGCAATAACCGGTTTCCTGCATCGCTCGATGGCGTTGTTGCTCTCTTGGAGTTCCAGGATGGCTTTCCTCAGTTGCTCCCGGTCGTCGGCACCTTTGCCGACCAACATGGCCCTGGCCTCCATGAGATCAAGACCCGCGGTAAAGTGTTTACCCTCGGCACGGATGACGACAGCCCTGACGGTCGGGTCCTCGTCAAGACGCCGGAATAGTCCGACCACTTCCTTAAAAAACGCCATGCCCATGGCGTTGTGCCGTTCGGGACGACATAGATTCAGCCAGGCCACATGCCCGTCGATGTCCACATCGATCGCTTTGTTTTGACTCATCGGGCGGTCCTTTTATTCGGGAGCCAATTCCCTTGATTCCCACCATTCTTTTCCGTAATTGACGAAAAGCTGCCTGCCGGCATCTACCGCTTTGATCGTGTGAAACACAATCAGATCCCGGTCGGTATCGTGCCAGTATTCGGTATTGTGGTCGTAAGAGTGGTTGAAAAGGCTTCCCCATCCAAGCACCAGGGAATAATAATCGGAATCACCATTTTCTTCCGATGATTCCAGATTGAAGACGTAATCATCGAGGGAGGCGGCGCATTCGCCGGCTTTGATTCGGAGATAAGGGCACTCTTCAAGCGTCGTGTCTGCAGGGATGAACGTTGTCGCAAATATTCCGTGGCCAAAACCACATGGCGAAATGACAATCTTCGGATGTCTGAAAAGCGGCTTTGGCTTCATGTTGATCGATCGTATCAAATTGAACTCCTGTCTATCAGACCAGAGATGTAACAATCTGCATGAACAAAGTCAATCTGCGGCATATCCGTCGGCCGAGTGGCCGCGTGAAAATGCAACCGCGTGGGTGAAATGGCACAGACGATCGATGATAGGATCTTTGGGCCGCGTAGTTCAGCAGCTTTGGGTTGAAATTTTGCCATGCAGGCGTCGAATTCTCATACTGAGAACCCGGCAGACATGCAGAGCGATCTGGGGATACTCGCGAACGATTTCCTGAAGCTCCTGTTTGTTCAAGGTCAGAAATCGAGCCTTCTTCTTTACCCGAATGGTTGCCGAGCGGCGATCATCGCCGAAGAGGGCCATCTCCCCGAAGTAGTCACCGGGCCCGATGCTGTCCAACTCGAATTCCCGTTCCGCATTGCAGTCCTTGATCACCGCAACTTCTCCCTCCAGGATCAAAAAAAGCGTGTCGCCGACCTCTCCCTCCTGGAAGACCATTTCCATCTCGTCAAAGGCTGCCTCCTCGGTAACCGAAGCCACGGCTGCCAGCTCGTTGACGGACAGGTCGGCAAATATTTCGATATTTTTGAGGTGCAGAATTTTATCCGTCAAGGGAATCGCTGTCGCTGCTTCCATTACTGCCTCCTGCCCTGATAGGGAATCCATTTTTTTCAAGTAGTTTCGTGGCCGCAAGGGATACGTGCATGTTTTCGTGTTGAACAAGCGCCTGAATTCGGGCGGGATCTTCAGGTGTGACCGATTGTTGCCGAATCATGGTCAATGCCAATACCAGCGTAACCCAGTTTTGACTGCTCAGCAAGCCGTCAAACAGCGCCCAGTCGGAAGACACCTGCAATTCGTTGGGAAAAAGCCGTTGCCCCGCAGCGATACGTGCAGAGACATCCAGGTCGTCCAGCAGGGGTGTCAGCAAACGAACCAGACTTTTATCCAGGATGTCATCCATCGCTTCCAGGCTGTTGGATCGCTGGCGTTTGTCCGCTGAGAAGATACTTTTGGCGATCTTTTGCATCCGCCCCGATTGATCTTGAGCGGCCAACACCCGCAGCGTCGTCTGCAAGGTAAACCAAACCCGCTCATCCAGGTGAACGGCCAGCAATTCCGGCAGGGCCCCATCGGAAAACCGCCTGACACTTTTGGCTTGAGCCGTCAGCTGATAGCAGGTTTGGGCCTGAAGCTGGACAAACCGGAACACGTCCAGATCCTTGATGGCCATCTCGGATAGCAGACCGAACAGGGACTCTCTCACTTTTTTCTGCGGCAGGGAAAGCGATTTTACCAGCCGCAGGCTGTTCTGGTAGTCGGCATTCCGGATCTTCTCGCGGGCAAGCTCGGCAATTGCTTCGGATTCATCCCCCAACAACGGAATCACGTTCTTCAAGGCGCCCTCATCTTCGATCTGGTAAACCTGGAGCACGGCGCGCCGCATGCGTGGATCCGGGTCCCACAGGCGCATCACCACCAGGGGATTCAGGCCCTCCATGTCGATGGTCCGAAGACTCTCCAGAACCAAAAGCAAGGTGGCATCGTCGGACGTCGATAAAAGCGCCTTCAGGCGCTGCGCAAAACGAATATCCCGGCAAACCCCGGTAGCGATAATGCCGGCACGAAGGCTGTCGGGTTCCTCAGACGTCAGCCACCCACCGATAACCGGGCCAAATTGGTCCGGAGCCACGGTATACAGGGAACCCACGGCGTGGGCCTTAACGTCAAGGGGAAGCGGCATTTCGTATATGCGCCGGTTAAAGGGGGCAAAGATCTCAGCGGAAAGGCGATGGCCGGCATCGATCAGCGCCACGGCCAGTTCAGGTGTCCCCTGCTCGATCAACTCGGCGAAGGTGTCGACAGCAACCGGGCCCGACCCATCCGAAAGCAGTTCGATCAGTCCCATACGGGTCTGGATATCCTGTTCTTCCCGCAGCGCCGTTAACAAGAGCGCGTCTAGCCCGCCATAAGCGATGGACCTGAGCAGTTGGCCATACCACAGGCGATTTTCTCCGGATGAACCCTGAAAGCGCCTGACGAGGTTTTCCTGGATTTTCTTGTCCCGGAACACCTGGCCCAGTTCACTGGTGTTGAGGGAACGAAAATCAACTCTGTTGTCTGAAACCAAATCTAAAAGGATGCCGGCATATCGGCGCTTGAGGACAAAGGGGGCGATCACCCAGGCAACGACAAAAGGCAGGGCCACCAGGGAGAGGTAGCGCGGGTGGAACAGGGTGTCGGAGAGCAGGATCAGTCCGGATCCGAGAAAAAGGCCGATGCGGACGATGGTGCCCCTGAGAAAAGGCCGGATCATGGCACGATAGGACTCCGGGAACAGCCCCGTCACCACCGCAATGGCCGGGATGTTGATCGTGGTGCGGATGATGTTGGCGGACATGCGGGCATACATGGCCGAAACGGCATCGAAGCGCAAGAGGAAGGCAATGAACACCACCAGGTAGTTGAAAGGGTGGAACATCAGGGCCACCGGCAACCCGAATCGGTCATAGAGCTTCCCCACGAATAGCAGAATCACCAGGCTGATGATGTTGAGCACACCCCTGAAATACCCAAAAAATTCGATGAGGCCCGTTTCGGTGGCAAATTGCTCATTGACGGCAAAATTGAACTGATAGTTCATGATGGGGATCACGACGTTGGGCATGAAGGTGAGCACCACCAGGATCTTCACCAATACCGACGATTTCATCAGCGGCAGCACCGTCTTGATTTCCTCGATCATAGAATTGCGGCTCTTTTTTCCACCTTCTTTTTTCTGCTGGAACAGCAAGGTGGGATACCGCTTTCCCATGGCCTGAACAGCCCAGGCACCGGCAAGGGCGGTGACCATGTATACCAGCAGCAGGTTGTCCATATGCAGCCAACGGGCCACCAGGGGTGTGGCAAAACTGCCCAGGATCTGACCGATGACCCCGCCGGCGGTGATCAGGGGGAAGAGCCGCTTGGACTGGCGCGTGTTGAACAGGTCGTTGGCCAGGTTCCAGAACAGAAGCGCCAGCAGGACCTCGTACTGGGATTTAAGCATGAACAACGCAGGGTAAACCAGATCGATCCCGAAGGGGATGATCGCCCGGATACACGCCACGGACAGCCCGCAGAAAACGAAAAGCCGGGCCAGCAGTCGGGCGCCGGGCAAGCGGGTCATAAACCCGGTCATGACGCCCATGACAAAGAAGGTCACCACCGCGTTGACCATGTTCACGACGGGCATGTACTCGACGCCGTAGCGCTTGAGAAAAGCGGTTTCGGCATAATTGTTCAGGAAAATCCCGGAACTGCGCACGAGGAAAAGCAGCAAAACGGTCCACACAAACAGGCCGAGCTCATCCTCGTGAACATTGAACCAGTGGCCTATTTTTTTATGGATTGCCAAGGTGGATTTTCCCTTTCAGGAGGCAACGTCTTATACACGTCCGTTGAAGCCGGCAGCGGATGCTGCGGGTCGAACGGCTGACCATGACGCAGATCGGTTATTGGGGTTGAAAAGTCTCGTTCTGCCGGTCAGGCAATACCATGACCAGTCGGAAGCCGGTGTTCTGCAGCCGGCTCATGGGATGGCCAAAGGCCCGGTTGGCGCTTCGGCACGAATAGCCGGGGCCGAACCAACTGCCGCCGCGACGGACCCGGTCTTTGCCCGATTCGGTTTCGCAGGGATCGACCACCGAGACGACATCGTAGCGCGCATAGAGATCCTCGCACCACTCCCAGACATTGCCGTGCATGTCAAAAAGCCCCCACGCATTGGGGGGATAGCGCTTCACCGGTGCCGGACCATCGGGGTCAAGGCCCGAAGACCGGTTAGCGAGAACGCAAGCGTTGTACTTCTTGGTGTTGTTGGCGAACATGGCCCGGGTACAATCGATCTGACCGCCCCAGAAATAAGCCGTCTCGCCGCCCGCCCGGGCGGCGTACTCCCACTGGGCCTCGGTGGGCAACGCATAATCGTCACCGGTCATCAATTTGAGTTTGCGGATAAATTTCTTGCAGTCATGCCAGGACACCTTGACCACCGGCATATCTCCGGCGCCCTTCTTCCTGGCAAAAAAGCGTCGTCCCATGACGGCGCGCCATTGATCGACGGTCACTTCGGTGGTCTGCATATAAAATGGTCGGGAGATGGTGACCGGATGCTGTACCTCGGAGGCTCCTCGGTGCACTTCGTCGATGGGGCTACCCATGGTAAAGGTGCCGGCGGGGATCAAAACAAACGCCATGCCCAGGGAATTGACCATTTTCTTCTCCTGGGCAAAAACCGCCGTTGCCGGGTCAAAGACAAACAATGAGACGAGAATCAGCAGGAGCCGAATTATCATGGTTTTTTTCCTCTCACCTGATCATGGTGCGATCGCCGTATAATGGTCGTGGCGATCAGGTTGGGACGTCAGGCATCCATCATGAGGTCAGACCTCTATTTGAAAAGGGGTTTACATACGGGCCTTCATTCAGTGGGGTCAGGCGGCCCGGATCCAACGGTTCAGCAGCGCCCTGTCCTCCTGGTCCATGTAGGTAACCTGCAACCGGTAGGCCGGCGGCTGACTGGCATGGTCAACATCGATGACCTTGGCGTAGATGTCTGAAAAGCAATGGGCATCCTGGCAGAACGTAAATAAGAGCTTCACATTTGTCAACGGTAAGAGCAGCTCCGTGAAATTCACCACAAAGGTGGTTTCATTGAGTTTGCGGGTTTCACCCGCAATGGGGCCGGCAACCACTTTTTTACCGTCCAGACGCCACAATTGCAGCGGCAGACAGATCTCGACCAGCGGATCGGGGGTTTTCAGGTTGAAGCGAATATCATAGGGGGGACCGATGGCGGTCACCGGGTAGCAGACCAGGGGTCGCTTGAAGCCCTTCATCATGACGGTCATGGGCGGCTCTGCTGCCAGCTGCGCATCGACCTTTGTGTAGGTGGCCTCGCCCAGCAGCACCTGCCCGCCGACGGTGTTGGATTCGATGCGGGATGCGACATTGACCACCGCGCCGACAATGCCATATTTGGTTCTGGCTTCGGAACCCAGGTTGCCCACCACCACCGGTCCGGTATTGATCCCGATCCCCATCTCCAGGGGGGGTAGGCCGTCGGCCACCAAATCCCGGTTCAAGTCGGCCAAGGTCTGCTGCATGGCAAGCGCGCAAGCCACGGCGCGGGCCGGGTCGTCGGCTCTTTCTTCGGGGATCCCGAACACGGTGAGGATCGCATCGCCGATGAATTCGTCGATCACGCCGTCGTACTCCTGGATGACCTGGGTCATGGCCTCCAGATAGCGGTTGAGAATCCGGACCATCTCTTCCGGGTCTCTGGAATCGGACAGATCGGAAAAGCCCCGTAGGTCGGACATGAGCACGGTCACCGTCTGCCGACGACCACCGATCCTTCGCCCTTCAGGAGACTCAAGTATCTCGTCAACGATTTTGCGGCTCAGATAGCGACCGAAGGTGTCCTTGATAAAAGTGACCAGCTGAAGTCGTTGATTGGAGACGTTCAGTATCGCCTCCAGCATCTTGGCCCGGGTGGAAACAATCTCCCGTATTTCGACGGCCACGTCATCTTCCAGGGGCACGTTGTCCACCTCGGGATGGGCCACATCCAGCCGTCGATTTCCCTCGGCGATGGCCTCCATGGGCCGGATAATTCTCCTTTCCAGAAAACGGCGAAGGGAGATCATCATGAACATGATAATGACGACCACCAGCAAAATGATGCGCAACGCGTACCACATCAGGTCCACACCGCTGGCACCCTCGGAGGCCATCTTGTAAACCACGGACCAAACCAGCAGAATCATCTCGATAACCAGAATCCGCCAGAATACACCAGCCAGCAGGATCTCTCGTATCCCCTTGTCTTTCAATGGCTTTTCAGTTTGTTGGGTCGACAATTCCGTATTCATGGGCAGGTTACCGGATATCAGTTCTGGCCGTCCGGGCAATAATGAAACCGATTGGCGTATCTTGAAAGATAAGTCTTGAAACCGATTCCGGCAACGAAAGGTAGCTGTTAAAAAAGGAAACAGGCAACACGGTGGCCGGCGTCCAGGTTTTTCAGTTTGGGGGCCTGCAAATTGCAAGTATTTTCCACGGCCATGCGGCAGCGGGGGTAGAACAGACAGTGGTCGGTTTTCGGTCGGGGGCGTTCGATGTCAAGCAGGGTATCGAACCCGTGATGGTTGCTGCCACCGAAACGGGGATGGGCGTCCAACAGCGCTTTGGTATACGGATGTCGCGGGTGCATGATGGTCTCCCGGGCCGTACCCAGTTCAACCAGCCGCCCCTGGAAAATCACCCCTACCCGGTCGCATAGGTTGCGGGCCGCCGCCAGGCTGTGGGTGATAAACAGCATGGTGACGCCAAACGTTTCCCTCAGGCGGTACAGCAGCCGGAAAATCTGAAAGGAGATGGAGGCATCCAGCATGGATGTCGGCTCGTCGGCAATCAGGAACCGGGGTTTCAAAACCATGGCCCGAGCGATGGCCACCCGCTGGCGCTGCCCCCCGGAAAGTTGATGTGGATACCGGTTCAGATAGACTTCCGGTGGGGTCAATTCGGCAGTCTCGAGCGCCTCACAGACCCGGGTCCGGCGCGATGATCGATCTCCGATGCCATGGATAATCAGCGGCTCACACACGGTATCGAAAATGGAGAAGTGGGCGTTGAGGCTTTGGTAGGGGTCTTGGAAAATCACCTGGACCTGCCGGGCAAACTCCCGCCTTGCACGCCCTTTAAGGCCCACGATGTTCTTTCCCTCGAACCGGATCCGGCCGTCATCGGGAGTTTCAAGTCCCACGATCAGTCGGCTGGCCGTGGTTTTTCCGCTCCCGCTCTCCCCGACAAGACCGAAAATCTCGCCGGCATTGATTTCCAGCGAGATACGGTCCAAGGCGACGACACGGCTCCCGGAGACGCCAAACAAAGAATCGCCCGACCGATAGATCTTGGTCACGTCGGTCATTGACAGGATCGGGGAACTGGCGGGCGTTTTCATATCAAAATGGCTCCCCGGCATGTTGGCAGCGCACCCGATGGGTCCTCGACAGCGCCACCCAATCGGCCTGTCCACGCCGACAGGCGGCGGTCGCATTCGGACAAACGGTTTGAACCGGACATCCACCGGATATAGCGGGTCCATTGGGTGCGGGGCAGACCAGACCGGCAAGGTCTGCCGGCTCATCTGAGAGAGTGAGCAGGGAACCCACCAGCATCCGCGTGTAAGGGTGCCCCGGACAGTCCAACACCTCCTGCCGAAGGCCATACTCCACCATACTGCCAGCATGCATGACGCCGATGTGGGTACACACATCCGCCACCACGGCCAGGTCATGGGAAATAAAGATCATGCCAATATTCATCTCTTTTTGAAACGTACCGATGGCATCCAGAATCTGATTCTGGACAATGACGTCAAGAGCGGTGGTGGGTTCGTCGGCAATTATCAGCGACGGATTGCATGCCAGCGCCATGGCAATGATCACGCGCTGACGCATCCCGCCGGAAAACTGGTGGGGATAATCCCGAAGCCTGCTCTCGGGGATATTTACCAGGTCGAACAGGGCTTTAGACCGGTGTGCGACGGCATGTCGAGACAATTCTGGCTCATGGGTAATGATGGCTTCGGCAATCTGGTCCTCTACCCGATGCACGGGATTCAACGCATTCATGGCCGCCTGGAAAATCATGGAGATCCGACGCCACCGAATCTGGCGCATCCGCTTTTCGCTGACGGTGATCAGGTCTTCACCTTCAAAACGGGCCTGCCCGGAAACAATCCTTGCATTCGACGCCAACAGCCTCATCAACCCCATACCGATGGTTGTTTTTCCGCACCCGGATTCACCCACCAGCCCCAGGGAACCGCCCCGCTCCACCTGGAAGGATACGCCGTCCACCGCCAGATTGATGCCGGCGGCGGTACGGTAGCCGATGCTCAGGTTGTCAACTTCCAGCAAGGCTGTGGTCACGCTTGAGTCTCCTCTTTGCGCAGGCGCGGGTCAAGTACGTCGTCCATGGCCCGGCCGGTCATGTAAAAGGCCATGGTGATCAGTGAAATGCAAATGCCTGGCGGCAGCAGCCAGTAAGGAGCTTGAAACATGTGCCCCGTCTTCCACACCCACTGGAGCATCATCCCCCAGCTGACCGTTCCCGGATCACCGAAGCCCAGGAAGGCCAGGGCCGCCTCGATGATGATGGCCGACGTGACCCGAAACGTCATATAAAGCAGGGCCAGAGGCATCACGTTGGGCAGGATGTGTCTGAAAATAATGCGCAGATGGGAGGCGCCGGACACCCGTGCCGCCTCGATGAAGGGACGGTGCCGCAGGCTCAGGGTCTGTGACCGGATCACCCGCGCAACACCAGGCCAACGGAACAGGGCGATCATCAACACGATGACCCAGATGTTCAGCTGGCCGAACAGGGCCGACAATATCAGCACGACCAGCAGGGTGGGCATGACCATGATCATATCCGCCAGTCGCATGAGGATCAGGTCCGTGCGCCGGCCGGCGTAGCCGGCCACCATGCCGATGGAGGTGCCGAACAGGATGCTGATCAACGCCGACGAAATGCCCACCATGAAGGCGATACGCGCGCCCGCCAAGAGTTGGCTGAAAATATCCCGGCCAATGTAATCGGTACCCAGCCAGTGTCGCAGGCTGGGGCCGGTGCTATGGGAAATCAGGGGGTCCACACCGGTCATGGGGTGGTAGATGGGACTTACCCATTGCGGGATAAAGCTGGCCGCGGCCATGAGGGCGAAAAGTCCAAGCAGGGACAACCCGATGCGACCGATGGTATTCTTTCGGTAGACCGACCACCCGTCCAGAAAACGTTCCAGCCAGTGGGACCGGTGCCTGTCGGATGCGATGCCGGGCGTGTCTCCAGGCGTCGGAGGTGAGATCTTATTTTCCGACATGTCAGTACCTTATCCTCGGGTCCAGGTAGGCGTAGAGTACGTCAACCACCAGGTTGGCCAGCAGCACCACGATGGCGATGAGCAGAAAGGCGGCCTGGGCCAGGGGGTAGTCGGCGTGGCTGACGGAAAAGACCAGTTCTCGCCCAAGGCCCGGCCAGGTGAATACCGTTTCGGTCAAGGCCCCGCCGTTGATGGAAAAGGCCAGACTTAACCCCACGCTGGTCACCACGGGCAGCGCCGCATTGGGCGCCGCGTGGTGGTCCCGGATGGTTTTTTCATCCAAGCCTTTGGCCCGGGCGGTGATGATATAATCGTCTTTCAGCGTGTCGAGCATGCTGCTGCGCATCACCAGCAGGTAGCTGCCGAAATGGATCAGGACCAGCGTCATCAGCGGCAGGGCCATGTGGTGAAGCACGTCCAGGGCCTTGACTACGAAACCGGCATCGGGATCGATCCACACGTCCGGCGAGATCATCCCGGTGATGGGGAACCAGCCGACCCAGTAAGCGAAAAACCAGATCATGATCAGGGCCAGCCATGGCAGAAACAAGGTATGGCAGAAAAGCGCCCCGATCGTCATCAGCGTGTCGCTTCGCTCACCGCGTTTCCAGGCGGCGATTTTCCCCAGATACACACCCAGCAGGGCCGAAATGATGATGGCGGTGGTAAATAACAAAATGGTGTTGGGCAGCCGATCCATCAGGATATGGCTCACCGGTTCGCCATAGTGGAAAGACACCCCCATGTTACCCGTGGCCGCGTTCTTCAGGTAGTAGATGTATTGGGTCCAAACGGGCTGGTCCAGCCCCATACTCGCCATGAGCATACGGGCGTCTTCCGGTGTCATGGAGGGATCCACCATCCGGGACACCGGGTCTCCCGGTGCCAATCGGAACAGAATGAAGAGTACCGTCATGATCACGAAAAAGATCACGGCGATCTCCACCAGTCTTCTGAAAATGAATCGTTTAAGCCCCATCGTTGTTCACCGGTTTGACCTGGACCATGGACCAGATGTTGCCGATCCCTTCCAGCATCTCCACCCAACCCTCGAAGCGGTCTGTTCGCACCGCCTCCACCACGGAGGGTTTGTACAGGGGAATGTAGGGCAGGTCGCGGCCGATCAGTCTCTGCATCTCCATCACCAGCGCCTGCCGTTTGAGGGGATCCATTTCTGATGTAGACCGGTCGGCCAGCCCATCGAAGGTGTCATTGCGGTACCCGCTCATGTTCCAGCCCCTGGGCTTGTCATTGTCCGAATGAAACAGGTTGCGCACATAGTCCGGATCCAGGCGCAGACGCCCGTAACCCAGAATGAAGGCGTCAAAGTCGTGGCTGCCCTTTATCTGATCCAGCATCGAGGAAAAGGCCATGGGCCGGGCGTAGGCGGGCAGGCCCAGTTCCCGGAGCCACTCCTGGATCATCAATCCGCTGGTGGCCCGGTGAGGGTCGTAATCCGCCGGCGGCGTCAGGATGGTAAACCGCCCCATGGGTTGTCCCCCGGGTAGTCGAAGTTCCCTGGCCGGCTGAAGGTTGCCGGCGGCATCCACCGGCGGCACCGCCCAGCTGTACCCCGCATCGACGAGCACCTGGTAGGCGGCTTTCAGTCGATCATCCCGGCTTGTGCCGTCCCCGTAGCGCGGCAGGTCGGTGCAGCACCAGAAGCGGTTTTCGGCCGGCACCACCGAAAACATCTTGGTGCCCTGGCCCTGGAGGATCCGCGAAACAATGAACTCCTTGTCGATCGCATAAGCCACGGCCCGTCGCAGGGCGGCATCACTAAAAGGCGGCCTGCGCAGGTTGAATCCCATGAAGTAAAGCGCGCTTTTTTCGTTGGTGAACAGGCGGATATTCTTCTGCCGGCTCAGATCGGAAATATAACCAGGCTGGATGGGCCACCAGAACATGTCGATGTCGCCCTTTTTCAGGGCCAGTATGGCCACATCCGACGTGCCGTATACGCTGTAAACAAGATCGTCGACAAACGGGCCCAGGGTCCGGCCGTTGATGATTTTACCCTTGCCGAAAAAATGGGGGTTTTTCTTCAGGTGCAAAAACGCCCCTTGCCGCCACTGCACCAGCGTAAAGGGGCCGGTGCCCACGGGATGCGCCATCCGGTGGTTGATCAGCGCGGTCAGAGGATTTTCGGTGGTCTTGGCTTTTTCGGAAATACCCGACCACTCCTTTTCCTGGACAATGGGTGTGGCCAGGGTCCCGGAGAGAAACGCCGCCATAGGCTGTTTCAGGAAGAAAATCAAAGTACGGGCGTCCGGCGTGTCGATGCGGTCGATGAATCGCCAGTTGGACGCATAGCGGGGCACCTTGAAGGATTGAATCAAGCTGCCGGTGAAAGCTACATCCCGCGATGTAAAGGGAGTACCGTCCGACCATCGGGCTTCCCGGAGCGTCACGGTATAAGACAAAGCCTGGGCATCGTATACCGGCATGGATTCGGCCAGCCAGGGCACCAGATCCAGGGTTTCCGGATCATGCACATACAGGGGCTGATAGATCAGGGAAAGCACCTTGCGGGAGTTGGCGTCGCTGGCCAGCCAGACATTGAGGGTGCGGGGTTCTTCCGCCAGGCCGATTTTTAGTGCCCGGGGGCTATCATTCTCATGACAGGCAGATACCGCGACCGCCATGAAAAGAAAAACGATCAGGCCGCGCCACCGATTCACGCCACCCATGCTCAGGCCCGCTTCCGGCGATGCGGATGGTTGATAGCGTTGACCTTTTTCTCTATAAAATCGACAACTTTTAACTCGATACGGTCGTTGTTCAACCGGTTGATCCGCGGGATACCACCCGGGCTGACACAGTTGACTTCCACCAGTTTGCCGGCAATGATATCGATGCCCACAAAATAGAGTCCGTCGGCGATCAGTTTATCCTTGATAACCTGGCAAATTCTTCTCTCCCGCGCCGTCACCCGGTGGGCGAACACCTCGCCGCCGGCATGGACATTGGTGCGAAAGTCCCCTTTTTTGGGCTTGCGGCGCATGGCCCCGATGATTTCGCCGTTGAGCAGAAGAATCCGAATGTCCCCGTCCTGCTTGACGCTTTTCAGGTACTCCTGCACCATGATCGGTTCGCGGCGGGCATAGGACTCGTAGGCCCTTACGTAATAGTGAATCAGGGAGTTGAGATTCATCCGGTCCCGCGTGCTGACCTTGATCACACCCTCCCCCCCGAAGCGCTGCAACGGCTTGACCACCATGGCCCCGCCGAAGTCGTCGATAATCTTGCGCAGACGTGAAGGATCCCTGGACACATGCGTCTCGGGGATGATCTCCGGAAAGTTGAGGATGTAGAGTTTGCTGTTGCCCAGGATCTGGCCGGTGGTACTGTTGAGGATGAAGACATGATTGTTGACGGTCTGCAAAAACTCCATGATCTGGTAGTTGAGCGGCGGGTTGCTGCGCAGGAACAGGGCATCCAGCTGGGTAATGGCCTCGAAAATAAGATGGTCCTGCTTGGTACAGCGGATGATCGCTTGCCAGTATTCCGCCATGCCGAGGCCCGGTTTGACCGTTATATTGCGCATGCGGGCCACCACCTGTCCGCTGCGGATATAGACATCGTGAGGTTCTAAAAAATAGACCGCGTGCCCCCGCTCATTGCATGCGTACATCAGGTGGCTGGTGGTCTCGTTTTCAGGCTGGATGCTTTCCAGCGGGTCCATCAGGTAAGCGATCTTCATGGCAAGGGTAGTCCTTTGTCGACCTTCATGACAAGATGATTATATTTACTTCAATTTGGACCAATTAGCAACCCTCGGCGGCGGGGCGTTATGGCCAGGATCCTCTGGGCCCTTTGCAATTGACACCACCGCGCAAATTCCCTATGGTTCTGACCATCGCACCCAGGTAGTCGATGCCTGCCGGATGATGGATATCAGGTTCAACACCCTGGCTGAAGATGACCACTCAAGGATTGCTTCCCTGAAAACCATGACCGCTGCATCCTCGTTTTCGATTCTGTTGATTCAACCATCAGCGGTGTTGTCCGCCACACCGCCGTCGACCCTGACCCAGGCGAGGATGCTTGCTTGCACGGCATCGATGGAAACCCACCGGTGGGATGTTCGCCTGGAAGCCTTAAAAAAAGGCGACAGGCGTTTTCTGGAACGATTGGAGTGGCTGTCCGCGCGCTACCATGCCCGGCATGGCATGAGCTTGAATGAGATGCCACCGGCCCAGTTCCACGAGCTGGTGGTGGCACTCAATGAACGGAAGCCAAAGTTGCGCCTGTCCCTCTGCGTAGCCATCGATAGAGAGATGGCCGTGGATTTCACAATCCCGGCTGAAGGTGGCAGTATCGTTCAAATTCAATGGCGCGTCAGGGGCCCGCTGCCGGATGTTGGTTTTTTCAAGGCATTCTCCCGGGCCGGCGTCTGGAACCATCTGATGCTCGATGGTGCGGAGGCTTCATCGGAAGCCTGCAGGACCGTCGCCAGCCAGCCGAATATCATCCACTCCTGGGAAATCAGCCACCCCGGCGGTCGGCAATGTCATTCCAATGCTTCTTACGGCCAGGTTGACCCCTTGCCCGGCCGACCGCTGTGGCAGACGATGAACGACCCGGTGGACCGGTTTTTGCTGGTGGACCGACTGACCAAAGACCATATGCTCCGCCTGCGCGTGGATGACGACGGGGAACGCCTGTTTACCGTCGGCGCCACCCTGAGGTACCACTTCCTCCCGCCGGACCGGCTGCCCGACGGATATCTGGAAGCGATCTGCGCCATGGTTGCGGCCGGAGGCACGGTCGCGGCGACCCATGTCCGGTTCAATCTGCAGCGGGCGTATCTGATCGGCTATGTGCAGGAAAAAGGCGTCATCGTCGGCAATTCAAGCCTCAAGAATCCCAGGCCCGAATACATCGAGGCGGTCCAACGGCAGACAGGGCTGAATCTCACCGGATTCGTCGAGCGGGGCTATACCTCGGTACGTCCCGAATACCGGGGGTTGGGCATCGGAACCAGGCTTCTGGAAGGGTTGACCCAGCGGGCCGGTGACCGCAAGATCTTTTCGGTCATCGCCGAGGACAACGCAGCCACCAAGATCATCGCTTTGCGCAACCGCACGCGCAAGGTGGCCACCTATTTCAGTGAAAAGGCCGGCAAGCCGGTCGGCATCTGGATGCCGGATTGGATGATCGATACCGATGAGAGGAGGATACCCAAGTGAATATTCGCATCGGCATCATCACGATTCAAAATTCAGCCTACCATCCCAACCGCCGGCTGTTGGAGGCGGCCCGAAAGTTCGGCTACCAGGGCTTTCTCATTCATCCCTATCGCCTGTGGCCAATATCGGCAGCAGGGCGATTGGAAGTCACCGGCGCCCATCTTTCAAGCCTTCCGCACGTGGTGTTGCCGAGGCAGGGCGCGCAAATCGGCGATGCCTGCCTGGCCCTTATCCAGCAGTTCCAGCTCATGGGTGTACCACTAGTCAACGACCATGGGGCAGTCTCCATCGCCCGCAACAAATTTCTCACCCAGCAGGCACTGACCGCCGCTGGTCTGCCCTGCCCCGACACCGTTTTCATCAACGATGAATCGGGCTTTTTTCATGGCGTTGACCAATTGGGCGGCTACCCGGTGGTGGCTAAGCAGACGAGCGGGCGTCAGGGAGACGGGGTACTGCGGATCATGGATGCAAACGATGCCCGTCAACGGGCCCTGCCCGCTTTGGATCGCCGCCGGGGGCTCATGGTCCAGCGCTATCTGCCGGTCGACAAGCGCCGGGATTTGCGTGTACTGGTCATTGATGGTGAAGTGGTCTGTGCGGCGTCGCTAATCCCGTCAAGCGGCGAGTTTCGCGCCAACTTCCATCTGGGGAGCGACATCGAGACCGCAGCACTTACCCGCGAACTGGAACCCATCGCCGTTGGCGCCGCGACAGTGGTCGGATGCGATGTGGCTGGTGTGGACATAATCGTGGACAAGGATGATCGCCCCTTCATTGTGGAGGTAAATTACGCACCGGGCTTCAAGGGATTGGAGGCGGCCACGGGCCTTGACATCGCCGGCCGGATCATCCATTTTGCCGCCGATCGGCATCGCCAAAATCGAGAACGCAGGAACGGCTGAAATGAAACTTTCCAACCTGCATGTGAGAAAAAACGATGGCCTGACCCGCGCCGTGGCCTCAGTGGCCTTCGAGGACAACGATCTACCGGCACAGGAAATCTTCATCGAAACTGAAGCAGCATACGCTGAATCGATTTTTGCCAACCCCCACGCCTTTGCCGTGGGCTGCATCATTCCGGCCCTTTATTTCAGGGAGCGGCGGCTGGCTCTCGATGACGCCATCTGTCCCCGGCTCAAAGAGGGACTGGAGACGGTCATGGTCCTCATGCGTCACTGGACCGATGGCACGTTTCAACCGCTGACCATCGATGCACCGCTTTGCCGGACGGCGCTGCATGAAGAAAAAAAACGCCATGCGGGGATCTTCCTGTCCGGGGGAATGGATTCCCTGGCCGCCCTCAAGCGGATCAAGGACGACTATGCCCCGTCACATTCCGGATATCCCAAAGACGCCCTCCTGGTCCACGGTTTCGACATCGGCGGTGTAATCGAGCGGGGTGCGAAATACCCCGTGTTCGAACGCGCCAAGGCAGCCATGG
>NZ_JBFELV010000049.1:0-18956 GCF_041551955.1 Desulfosarcina sp. | reverse complement strand
TCTTAAAATGTTTAAGCGGATCGGTTTCCCGCGAAACAAATCTGCGCAGTTGTTCCCCTTTGGAAACGGAGAAGAAATATTTAAATAGAATAATGCCGTCTTTGACCAACATCTCCTCAAGCAGCGGGACATCTTTTAAGAACCGTTTGTTTTGCTCATCCGAACAAAACCCCATCACCGGTTCGACCATGGCTCGGTTATACCAGCTGCGATCAAAAAGCACGATCTCCCCATTTGCTGGAAGATGTTGGATGTATCTTTGAAAATACCATTGGGTCCGCTCCGTTTCATCGGGTGTCATCAAGGCCACCGTTCGCGTTCCGCGCGGATTCAGATGTTCCGTAATCCGTTTGATGGTACCCCCTTTGCCCGCCGCATCGCGCCCCTCGAATAACATCAGCAGTCGCAACCCTTTCTTCTTGACATACTTTTGCATTTTCAACAGCTCGATCTGAAGCTTGTGCAGTTCATCTTCGTACTGGAGGGTGGCCTTGTTTACCCAGATGGACGTTCTGTTTTTCTTTTTTTTCTTATCCTTGTTTTTCAGTGCCGTGTGCTCGATTAACTTCTTTTTCTTTTTTGACGCTCGGCTTTTAACGTTTTGCTCCTTTACAGCCGCCGCGTTCTCTGATTTCTTTTTCATGTTCGGACGGTTATGTTTCTTCTTGCGTTTATCTGACATGGTTCCATCCTCCAAGATTAGGGTCAACCTGAAATGAAGCCACTAAAAATACGGAAGCAACTCCTCGTGATAAACCGTTTAGCGAGTTGAACCCGTGACCAGTGGGGAAGCATTGACGCCAGAACCGAATCACCGGTTTTAAACTACGAACTTGCCGTATTTTTTTTTCTGGTTTTGCATGTTCTTCAGTTCCTGGTCCCCCGGTATCACGATTTCCGGATCAACTCGAAAATCGAGCCTGCGGCGCCTTCCTTTATATCGCACCGAATTGAGAATCACCTTCATCGCTTCCCGGCGAGCCAGGTGTTTATCGTTTGACCGGATGATGTTCCAGGGTGACGTTTTAGTATGTGTCTTTTTTAAAAGCATGTACTTCTTTTCGGTAAATTTGTCCCACAATTCCTGAGCCTGCAGGTCAACTTCCGAAAGCTTCCACTGCCGCAGCGGATCATTTTTTCTGCGCTCAAATCGTCTGGATTGTTCATTTTTGCTGACCGAAAAATACAACTTGAGAAGAATGGTGTTCCCCTCATCTTCGAGAAAATTCTTTTCATAGGTATTTACTTTTTTCATAAACCGGTTGTATTGATTGCGCGTACAAAACCCCATCACCGGTTCAACCATGGCCCGGTTATACCAGCTTCGGTCAAAGAGCACGATCTCGCCAGCCCTGGGGAAGTGTTCGATATACCGTTTGATGTGAAGTTCCGTTTTCTGCTGTTCACTTGGTTTGCCCAGAGCGACCACACGGTATCTTTTTTCATTCATATAGCGGGTCACCCGGCGAATCGTCCCCCCTTTTCCAGAGGCATCCCGGCCATCGAAAAGAATAACCATTTTTTTTCCTGTACGCTCCAAGTGAAGCTGCATTTTGATCAGTTCCGCCTGGTACGGTTTCAATTCTTCCGCATTATAATACTTTTCCAAGGTGGTCAGGACCACTTTGACTCTGTCTTTTCTTTTGAGGACCGCCATGGCTTTAAGGATCATATTGCTGGCGTCACCCGCTTCGACTTTTTTTTGGATTTGGGTGGCCACATCCTTCATTTGCGCGATTTCTTCGCGAAGATTGATGTTCTTTTTTTTACCTTGAGCTTTTGCCATCTTTTTTCTCCCTTACGGCTCGGCAGCTGGCAGCATGTTTTGGATCGGGTGGGACTTGTTTGCTTATCAACCATTGACTGCAACTGCGCGTTTTCGCCGATTTTTGCTTGTCTTGCCTGCGCTCATCACGTTTTTCTACCTACACCGATACCTTTATTGGTTACCACAAAGTCCCTTCGAAAAACAATACGGTGCGATTTGAGTTGCATCGCCATCATCATATATCGGGTTCATTTCTCGGCCATATCCTGAAGCCCAAGGAAAAGGTATCTTGCACATGAATTACGGTTGAACTATATAGTTTCTGTCAGTGAAGCACCTTGCCCTCCGGGTGGCAAGGGCTTCACTGCAAAGGCAACACGAAAGATGCTTCGAATGAATATTGGAATTCATAATACCCATTCCCTGCACTTCTTCTAACCGAACTGTGAAACCCTATAGGAGTATATCATGGCAAAATTGGTCGGTCTTTTAACTGCTGGCGGTGACAGTCCCGGTCTAAATGCAGCGATCCGGGGGATCGGAAAAGCTGCCTTGGGATCGTATGGGATGAAGGTCATCGGATTTCGCGATGGGTTTCGAGGATTGATGGAAAACCGGAGTGTTCAAATGAAAAGCGTCTCCTTTTCAGGCATCCTGACCCGAGGCGGTACGATATTGGGCACCAGTCGTGAGAAACCCCATCGTATGCCCGTGGGCAACAAGGTGATGGACATGACCCAGGTGCTGATTGAAAATTACCAAAAGAGTCGGTTAGATGCACTGATTTGCCTGGGTGGCGGCGGAACACAGAAAAATGCTTACCGTTTGATGGAAAAAGGACTGAATATCGTTACCCTCCCTAAAACTATTGACAATGATGTCTACGGGACAGATGTGACCTTCGGTTTTGATACGGCATGCGGCATCGCCACAGAGGCCATCGATCGCCTGCACAGCACGGCCCACAGCCATCATCGCATCATCGTGGTGGAAACGATGGGGCACAAGACGGGCTGGCTTGCTCTGGGTGCCGGCATCGCCGGTGGCGCCGACGTCATCCTGATCCCTGAGATTCCCTATGATGTTGAAAAAATAGCCGAAGCTATCCTTCGGCGGCGGCACGAAGGGAAAAACTTCAGCATCGTGGCCGTGGCTGAAGGCGCCAAATCCAGAGAAAATGCTGCCGCGCTGCAAAAAGTTATTCAAAAAAAGAAGAAAGCCAACACCCAGAAAGAGAAGCTGAAACTGAAAGCAGAATTGCAGCAGGTCGAGTCGCGCTATTCTGACAATACCTTCCAACTTTCACGACAACTCGAAAAATTGACCGACCTGACTTCCAGGGTCTCCATCTTGGGCTACGTGCAACGTGGCGGCACACCATCGGTGGCGGACCGTTTATTGGCGACCCGCCTGGGCACCGCTTGCGCCGATCTGATCAATCGCGGAAAATACGGTGTTATGGTGGCTTCAAAGGGCGACAAGACTGAACCCGTTCCCTTGAAGAAAGTCGTCGGCAAGCGCAAAACCGTGCCCTTGGATCATCCCTGGATCGAGTGCGCGCGAAAGGTTGAGACAAACTTGGGGGACTAAAAGATCTTTAGCGAGATTTTAAATCGGCGTCGACGCGCCCGATCATAAGCTGTTTTTCAAGATCGTGATAAATGGTCGTGCAGTTTGAGAATCAGAGCGCCGAGGTCGGGATGCATCACTTGGCCGGCGGCATGTCTGTAATCCGTCCATAACCGTCGCCGCACTGTGTCTTCCGGCCACTTGTCGAGCATTCGGGTCACTGCCATAGCAAAGACCTCAACCTCACACCGACCGCCCCATTTATTAAAATGGTACCTGCCGATCGCCGGTGTCGACAGGCGGCCTTTAACCCCCGCCTCCTCGTAAGCCTCGTTCAGCGCGGCTTCGGTGGCGGAGAACCCGGGATCGATCAATCCTTTGGGAATGGTTAGGTGTTTTCCACTGCTGGTCGAGATCAGCAGCACCTCGATCGTATCAGCGGCGAGGCGGTAGGGGATGGCCCCGGCCTGGGCGAAAACGTCTGTCATGGCGTCTTATCCCCAGGAATGCCGTGGACGGCAAGATGCCTGTTTTTATATCGGTGATCTTCGGTAACATCCGTGCCAAACCAGCCCGGCGGTACAAACTGACTGGCCTCCTCCAGCGACGCAAACTCGACTTCCACCAAGAGCAATCCGGTCAAATCACCGTCAAACCGGTCCACTTCGGCGGTATGATTCTCCACGGGCAGGGTATACCTGGTTTTGCTCACCCAACGGCCGTCGGTATGCGGCCACAATAGATGGAACTGGTCTTCTGACAATTCGATTTCGATTTCCTTTCTCGACAAGCCTTCTCCCGCCTTGATTGTCTGGTAAAAACGTGCCCCCTTTTGTCTGATGCGCAGTTCAACGCCCCCTTCGGCGATAATAACATATCCCTGGCGAATAATCGCACCAGCCTGGTTGGTTAAAGAAGAAGGCAGATGGTCGACCAGAAACTTGCGTTCGATTTCAATTCCCATGGGATGATTCCTGTTAGGTAAAAAGCGTCTCGAACCGCTTCTGGTTTGCCGATGCGTTGAACTCACTGAAGACACCAAAAAATTGCGAGCGGACCTGTCCATGCGTCACATGAAGCCGGGCGATCAATCCACCGGTGGCCGCGGCCAACATCACGGCATGCGATGCCTGCGGTTGGATGGATTGCAGATAATTGATCAAAAAAGCCTGCTGGACGGAGAGGTCGTTGAAATCGCCTAAATTTTCCTGGAGTTGCTTGAGCTGTTTCACCAATATTTTCATCTGGTCCTCGGGGAACAGGGATGTAAAAAACTCCAGCAGATAGCGCAGCTTTTTACACTCGATGCGCAGGTTGTGAAGATGTTTATCCGGCGTGGATTCAGAGACCTGACCACCCTTCTCGATAATCCTGCGGTAGCGTTTGTAAATCACCACCTTGGCCAATTCTCCGATGGGGAGGGAGCTGTGCGGCGCATCGGACGTGACCAACGGATCGGAATCGACAAATGCATCGAGGTCTGCCAAGGCATTTTTGAAATCGGTAGTGGCCATGGCGTTGATCATGCGGTCCCTGGCATAGCGCCGTTTTCGCTTCAGCGTCTTGAAAAGACGGCTGATGCCGGGTTTAAGGACGTCGGGAGACAGGTTAATGTACTCCGCTTTCTTCAGCAGGTACACGTCCAGATCCCGGACGTTGCCGGTGGCGGCTCCCATCGCCTTCAACCGCAGCTGGAGATTGGCAGCTGTCCCGGCGTCGAGAACGCCTCTCATCTGACTCAACAGGGAGCGGGCCCGGCGCACCGATACCCGGAAGTCGTGCAGAAACTCAGTGTCGATGTCCTGGCGAACACCGGGCAGGTTGACATGCATCACGGATACCAGGTCCTTCATGATGCACCGGACCGCTTCGGCAGCCGTCGTCTCCGGTTTCAGCAAAATGTTGATTTTTGACGAGTAGCCACCCGGGGCAAGACCGTTGCGTATCAGTACGCACAGGATCGGTGACAGTTCGGCTGGCACCAGTCCCAACTTCTCCAGGCTGTTGGCAACCTGATTCGCGGCTTTGGTATAGCCCCGCACCGGTTTGAGCCGGCATTGCCTGACCGGTTCCATCCCGCCATTGGCGCCATAGGTTTCCACGGTCAGCCGGGCAACGATTTTCTCATCGCTATTGAGCAGATCATGGTCAATCCACTGCTTTTTTATTTCGCCAAGCGGCAACAGGGCCCTCATTTCCAGGGTGTCGCCGAGACAAGCGGCGACCTTCGATTCAGGAAACTTCCAGTGGAATCGTCGCGGTTTCCTTTCGTCCGCGGCAACCCTGGCGAGCTGTTGCCGGCTGTGAATGTCGACGATGGTATAATATTTCTGCGTCTTTAATAGCAGCCAGCCTTTTTTAAAAAGCCGCCAATCAAATGAATCCAGGACCTCAACAGTTTCAGTACCCGCCAATTCCCGGATGCCGTCGAACAAACGGGTCAGTTCGGACCGGATGGCATCGATGGTTATTGCGCCGGGTATGGAATAACAACGATGGGTCATGGCGAAACCTTTCACGTCACACCGGCAACGGATGGGGGCCCAGGGTTCATTGGAGAGTGGTCGCGACGTCCTGGACGATGGCGCGGGCTTTTTTTTCGTCGGTTCAGGCGTTTGCTTCTATTTGGATCGAATCACCGCCATCTTTATTAACAGATTGCGCATTCTCAGGCCTGGCTGTCCTCACGACCCGATGCGGTGGAATGGTGAACAGGGGCCGGATAGGACTCCCTTCGGGAAGCGGTGACGGCGCGGTTGGCGATATCCTGAACCTTTTCGTAGGCCAGTTCACTCTTCTTGGACAGATCTCCGATCTGGGCTGCCTGTGACGACACCGTTTTCTCAAGGGCCTCGATTTTCCCTAAAAGGACGTTCCTTTCACCTTCGAAGCGGGCTTCCATGAGGGCCTTGTCGCTCTTGAAATCCCTTGTCAGCCGGTCCGTGGTCTGGGCCACCGCCGTCTGGATGCTGGCTTCACTTCGCGTGGGAAAGCTCTCTACCTCTTTTTGCAGGGCCGCCATCTCCTTTTCACGGGCGGCGATGGCTTCTTCACGGGTGTCGAGCGCAGCCGTTCGCTGCCGGACGTCGTTCTCGAAATCATTGCGCTTGACGGCGAGCTCTTTTTCCAGGGCCTGCAGCTCGTCTTCCAGGGTGTTTTTGCGCTGCGCGTGTTCCCGCGCAGAGGCATATTCGTGCTCTTCCTTTTCGCGCTGACGCTGTTTGGCGAGCGCTTCCGCCTGCTCCTTGACCTGCCGATCGTGGTCGGCTTTTTCTCGTTGCCACTGGGTGCGCTTTTCCTGCATTTCCACTCCGAAGGCGGCCTGTTGCGCCTCCATCTCCTGCGCGAACTGCTCTTTTTTCACCCGCTGGGCATCGATCAGGGCCGCCAGGTCGGATGCGGCCGTCTCCACTTCGTAGATCGTATTCAGCTCCCCTTGCTTGGTTTCGATGGCGGATTTGATTTTGCGATAGGTCTCGATCTCGGTTTCGAACCGTTCGGCCAGGTCGGTCAATTCGCGGCTGATCGACCCGCGCAGGTCGTGAAGGCGCGTCACCGGATCCTGGTCCATCTCTGAATCGGCCGTTGCCTCGGCGACTTGTTTCTCGAGCCGTTTCCGGGCTTTTTCGGCATCCAAAAGATCCTTGTTTAAACTATCGAAGCGGTTTTTTGCCGCTTCATAGGCCTCGAGCAGTTCTTTTTTGGTGTTGGCCATAGAGACATTGGGGATATCGTTTGGGTCAGTCATGGCATCTCCTGTCGATACGTGGTTTCTGGTTACTTTTGGGTTAAACCATCGCGCTTGGGTGATGGATCGTGTGGAGGGTAATGTAGAAACTGCCTGAACGGCAAGTCCCTTCGTCGGATCCATTTGGTTTTGCTGACCTGGCTGATTTGATCGGTCGTGCAGATATCGATGCCCTACCATGGACCATGTCCGCAGTCAATTGGCACTTTCAAGCTACCGCCGTGAGGGTCGTGTAGACTGCGATCCAACCGGCAGCCTGCTATGATTGGGAAGCGGTGCTGTCATCTGCAGACGGATACCGCGTACCCCTTGCATTCTTAATTGGATTCGATATTCTGATCCATCAGCGCACGAAACGGCTCCTGGAAATGGCAATAAAAGCCCATGAAACCCAAACAAGCGATTGTCGAGCTTGCCGCAGATTCAAGGCAGATGTCGTCGGGCTATAGTGTGGGCTATGCGCGGCGACAGCTAACGCCGAAGATGGTGTGAGATCGGCAGACCCAATGCGTTCCACCTGTTGAATGCCACCATCGATGGTACCCAACCGTGATCGTTACCCATCGACCTTCTTCGAGAAAGGTGAATCGCTTGTTTGGGTGAAAAAAAAAGCAGTCAACACTCACCCCATTCGTCAGATCGATCAAAAAAATTAGGTGTTTTGGAGGAATTGGATGTTCACATACCCCAAGGTCATGGCTGGAGTAGCCGGTCTGATGGGTTTGACCGCCGCCGCCGTTGCCGGTGATTTCGATGGCTCGGCACCATTGTCTGGAACGGTCGATAAAGTTGTCGAAATCAATCGATACAGGATCACTGACGATGTTGATCCAGACACCGTCGGGCTTCCAAGAAAATTCATGATTGACTTCAAGGCCAAGGCTGTTCGCCCCTCGAAAGACAGCCTGGTGAGGCGGCAGATTTCAATTCACAGCGTTGCTGTCGTTGAGAACAATACAGTAATCCAAGGTGTAGACGAAGGGGTCGAGGGGGTGGCGGATGGTTTGGCCTGGAGCCTAACAATCTCGAAAAAAAACGGAAGCGCCGTTCTCTCTGCATCGGGCAATGGCGTGGCCTATGTCGTGTTTGGTGTGTGCACACCCGTCAGGGGAGATCAATAGGTGGATCAGCTTGGTTTTAAATCAAAGGTCTTTTCCGCGATTGCGCACCGTGATGCTGGCCCGTGAACGGCTCGCCGGCAGAGCATCGCGCATCAACCTGATCGTGGGGCGTCACATTCCAGATACACGATTGCAAGCCTTCTCTCGGAACCAGGGCCTGATCGGCTGGCTACGCGACAAGTGGTTCAAAGGAAATAGCCGGCCTGCGGTGTGCCTCAGGGGAAGCTGGTAAAATACCCCTCTACGCATTTCCGGCGGCATCACGGGCCCCTGTTGTCGATCGAAGGTGATGAAAAAATAATCAACCCTGTTGTGTCCATTATTCCACTATCTATTTTTTGCCTTGTTGCCGGACGATTATATTTTTTGATATAAATGGAGGCCCTTGAGAAAATCGAAACAATAAAGCTCGCTTTAAGCGGTTATAAAAAAATACAGTGCTAATATAATTCTAAATTTGAGGTGGTGGGTTCAATATATTCCAGCGCACGGTACTTCTGAGGAACTGAATCTATCGAGCCTGCTCTATACGGCAGATTAAGATGCGACCCATCATTCCTTCACGGTTGCGGAATCAGTCCCGGTTGGCGGGGTTAATCTTGTTTTCACCCTGGCTGTTCGCCGTCGTCCTCTATTTGCCCTTGCTGAGGCGCCAATCGATCATGGTTCTGACCCTGCTGCCCGGATTGGCAGTGGCCGCTCATGTGCAGCATCAATTGTCTCGTCATCTGGGGGGTAACCATCGCCTCGGTGAAGCGGGCCGGCTTTACCCCACCCTTGGCGCAGCCAACTGGATCTCCCTGTTTCGCGCCGGTGCGATTGTTTCGCTTGCCGGACTTTTGCCGATGACACTGCTACCGGGACACGGATTGCCAAATGGCCTTAGCTGGGCTCCGGGACTCGTCTATCTCGGGATTGCTTTGGCCGACCTGATGGACGGGTTGGTGGCCAGGCGGCAGAAGCGGGAGACTGAACTCGGTAAACGGTTGGACGTCACCACCGACGCCGCTGGTCTCTTGGTGGCGTCGTTATTGGCTGTCAACCTCGGTCGCTTACCGGCCGTCTATCTCCTGGTCGGGCTGGCCTACTACCCATTCATCTTCGGGATATGGCTGCGGCAGAAGCGGCGTCAGCCGCTGGTCGCTCTACAAGCGCGGCCCTATGCGCGAATCATCGCCGGTTTCCAGATGGGATTGGTGGGGATGGCACTCCTACCCATCCTTCATCCGACATTCACCGTCGTTGCCGCTTATATTTTTATGATGCCGCTGCTGGTGGGTTTTTTGCGAGACTGGCTGGTGGTCTCATGTCGGGTGGCAGTCGATGACAACCAACAAACAGCCGCGGAACGCCGGGTCGGTGTCTTGTGGATGAGGCTTATGCCCTTGGTGCTGCGCTTAACGATCCTCGTTTGTGGTGCCGCCATACTGGCTGGAGGTGGTGTATACCCAGTCCATCTGCCCTGGTATCTGGCTTTAGGCATTGGCTGTCTGTTTATCGGACTTGCCCTTATGGGGCGCAGTGCCGCACTTTTTCTAACACTGTTGCTCGCCAGCAACCTGTCTCCATTGGGGAGGTCGATGCCCGCCATGATCCTTTTCGGCGCCACCGCCACCCTGATGCTGACCGGCACCGGTGCCTTGTCGCTCTGGGCCCCGGAAGAAAGGCTCCTCTACCGGCATAATGGCAAGAAGGTGACGGCTTGCAGCGAGACCCAATGACCATTTTCCGTCAATCACCGAATGCGGATTCAAGCCAATCGTCAGCCGTCAGGCGCGGGATACGGAAAAGTTGGCGCTGGCTGTTGTTAATCTTCGGTCTGGCACTGGCCTGGCACGCCTTGAAGGGGGTGGCATGGGCCGAGGCATGGGGACTGCTGGTCGGGCTCGGCCCTTGTGCCATCCTGAGCATTCTGGTCATCAACCTACTGATGCTGCCCGTGATGACCACTCGATTGTGGCTGCTTCTGAGGACCCTGGACCGTCCGGTCGGGTTGCTATCTGTGTGTGCCTATCGCTGTGCGGCCAACGCCGTGAGCTATCTCACCCCTGGCCCGCATTTCGGCGGCGAACCGCTTTTGGTTTACCTGCTGCACAACCGCCACGAGATCCCTGTGACCGCTGCGACGACAGCGGTGGCCCTGGACCGACTACTTGAGCTTATCGCCAGCCTGGTTGTCCTCACCCTCTGCCTCATCGCGATTGCCTTGACCGGGGGCGGCCCCTTTGCCGGGAGCCACGAGGTCGGCATAATCATTGCCATAATGGTGGTTTTTGCCGCCCTCCTGGCAGCGCTCTTTACCGGCGGGAGACCGCTTGCCCGACTCGTTGCACTGGGCGGAATGTTTGGCAGAATCGGGCCATGGCTGGAAGCCGTCAACCAAGGCGAGGCCATGGCGGAAGCCCTTTTTCAGCAGCATCGCCGCAAATTCTTTTTGGCCAATCTGCTCTCCCTGAGTCACTGGCTCGGGGTCTTTGCAGAATTTTGGTTAATGGCCTTCTTGCTGGGCTTTCCTCTGTCGTTTGGGCACTTGACCGCGATCGTGGTTGTCGCCCGCCTTGCCTTTCTGACACCCTTACCGGCGGGTATCGGTGTGTTGGAATCTGCGCTGCCCTGGTTGACGGCAACCCTTGACCAGGGGAGTGCCCTTGGCCTCAGCCTCTGCCTGATCATCCGGTTTCGCGACGTGCTATTCAGCCTGGCCGGTTTGCTTCTGACGTTGAATTATTTGACTTGTCGGGGAAAGGCCGATATCATCAATCGCAGGTCAGATTGACAGCAGGCTAATTGATCGCTTAATGACTCACATGAAGGTGGTGTAACATGTGTGTTGCAATCCAGCCGGTCCGGATTTGTACGCCGCCATCAAGGGATATGCATGAATAAGCGACCACCGAACGACACCTCGCTCCGTTGCGGACTGAACACACCGGCAGCCATCGGCGGCGGCACCCCCGGTTGCCATCCGGAACAATGGTTCGCCCAGTGGCCGCTCCAAGCCGAGGACTTCCTGGATCGTCATCATCGACCGCTGGTCACTGTTTCCTACGCCCAGAGCGTGGATGGCAGCATCGCCACCCGGAACCGCGAACAGCTCCTGTTGAGCGGCCGGCAATCCATGGTCATGACCCACCGTATCCGCGCTGCCTGCGACGCCATTGTCATCGGAATCAACACCTTGCTTGTCGATGACCCCCAGCTCACGGTTCGTCTCGCGGAAGGGTCCAGCCCCCAGCCTATCGTTCTTGACAGCAATCTGCGCATTCCCCTGCATGCCCGACTCCTTGACCGCACCGACCACCGGTGTTGGCTGGCTTGCACCGGCAATAAAGACCCTGATCGTGTCGGTGCGATCGAGGGCCGGGGGGCTGAGATCATCCGCTGCCACCGCGACCGCCAGGACAGGGTAGATCTGCCCAACCTCTTGCATCTCCTCGCCGAGAGAGGGATCCGGAGCGTCATGGTGGAGGGCGGCGGCCAGGTGATCACGAGCTTCATTAAGGCGCGTCTGGTTGATCAGATGATCATCACCATCGCCCCCCGCCTGGTGGGAGGCTTGCCGGTGCTGGATCGGCCCGCGGCGGACAACGGTTCTTTTTTGCATCTAAGTTCAGTGACTTACCAATCCTGCGGCCCGGATATCATTCTTTGGGCCCAACCGCAATGGCAGGATCAGTGAGGCAGCATCGATTAGCGTTTGTGGAGCCGGGACGGGTCGCCGTGAAGATCGAACCGGTTACTCGACCAGCTCCCCATCAGGTCCTGGTCCGGACTCGCTGTTCGGCTATCAGCCCGGGGACGGAGATGCTGGTCTACCGCGGCCAGTGGCCATTGGGAGTCGCCGTGGATGCCACGGTTGAAGCCTTGTCCGGACCTTTTTCCTATCCTCTGTCCTATGGCTACAGTGCGGTCGGTCGAGTGATCGAACAGGGCGGGGCGGTCGCCGATGACTGGCTTGGCCGCCGAGTATTCGCCTTCCACCCGCACCAGGACCACTTTTGTGCCAGGCCTGCCTCCCTTCACCCCATTCCCGATGATCTGGACGATGAGAGTGCCCTTTTTCTGCCCACCATGGAGACTGCGGTGAGCTTCCTGCTGGATGGTCGGCCCCTGACCGGAGAGAAGATCATCATCGTCGGCCAGGGTATTGTCGGTCTTCTCACCACCTCGCTGCTCTCCCGTTTTCCGTTGGCTGCGCTGACGACCCTTGAACACCATCCGCTGCGACGTGAGGCCTCGCTCCGTTTTGGCGCCGGCGAATGCCTTGATCCTTCGGACCCGGCACTCTTTTCCCGCCTGGGTGCCACCCCGGGTAACGGCGGCCAGGCAGATCTGGTATACGAACTCTCGGGCAATCCGGCCGGGCTGGAATGCGCTATTGCGCTTGCGCGCTACAGCGGCCGAGTCGTGGTTGGTTCATGGTTTGGCGCTAAAAAAGTTCATCTGGACCTGGGCTCTTTCTTTCATCGTGGCCGTATCTCCCTGATCAGTTCTCAGGTGAGTCGCATTTCCCCTGGCCTGACTGGCAGGTGGACACCTGCCCGGCGCCTGAATTGGACCTGGGAGATGCTGCGTCAGGTGCGGCCTGTCGGCTGCATCACCCACCGGTTCGCCCTGGCCGATGCGGCGTCGGCCTATGCACTGATCGACCGAAGCCCGGGAGAGACGATTCAAGTGATTTTCGATCACGGGTTTAATGGAGAGATGTGAAAATGCATCATTATAACCTATCTCAAAAATAAGGATCAGGGTTCAGGGCAAGGCATGCAACGGCGAAAAAGCGGAGCATACATGTAGTATGTGAGCATGTTGAGCCGTTTCATAACGCCGCCATGGGCACTTAGACTATTTTTGAGATAGGTTATAGTCACCAAGGAGCAAACCATCATGTACAGTCTTGGCGTTCGACGCGAATTCATTGCCCGGCATTTTCTGATAGGTGGGGAGTGGGGCGATGAGAACATCGAGCATTCCCACCGCTACCGGTTGGAACTGGTTCTGGAGGCAATGATCCTCGACGCCCATGGTTTTCTCGTTGATATTGTCGACGTGGAGCGTCACCTGGATGAGATTACCGCCGAATTTCAGGGCAAGACCTTGAATGCGCTTGCCGCCTTCAGCGGTCTCAACCCGAGCATTGAACGGTTGGCCGCCATCATTCATGCGGCTTTCCAGGAACGGCTCGCTCACCTGCCCCTTTCGGCCATGGCCGTCACCATCTGGGAGGATGACATTGCCTGGACCTCCTACCGAACCCTGCTCTAATGCGCATCGGTTTGATCATCTATGGCAGCCTCGACACCGAGACCGGTGGCTATCTGTATGACCGGATGGTGGCCCGGGGTTTGATTCAACTGGGCCATGAGGTGGAGGTGATCAGCTTTCCCGGCGGCTCTTATCTGAGGCGGGTCGGTCACGGCTTGTTGCCCGGTCGTTGCCGATGCCTGCTGGCCGGTGGATTCGACGTTCTGGTGCAGGACGAACTCTGTCATCCTTCGCTCTTTACGGTCAACCGACGGCTTCGTCGGCAGGCCGGGCCAATTGTCGTGGCCATGATTCATCATCTGCTCTGCCGCGAACCACGCCAGCGCTGGCAAAATGCGATGCTGGCCGTCGTCGAACGGCGCTATCTGGCCTCGGTGGACGGTTTTATCCACAACTCGGAGACCACCCGGCGGACAGTAAGGGCCCTGGTAAGCGGCGACCGCCCGGAGATTGTCGCCTATCCGGCAGGGAACCGGTTCGGCAATCCTCTCTCGGCCGAGACTATCGGCCATCGGGCCTTACGTCCGGGACCGCTGGAACTGCTCTTTTTGGGCATGGTTATCCCGAGAAAAGGCTTGCTGCCGCTGCTGAGCGCCTTGGCCCAGGTGGACTGCGATATATGGCGATTATCGGTGGTGGGAAGCCTCGACGTCGACCCCGTGCATGTGGCCGAGGCCGGGCGGCTGGTCAGGCAACTCGGCCTGTCCGATTCAGTCCACTTCCATGGCTTCTGCAAGGATGAGGATCTGGTCAAGGTGTTGCGCACCAGTCATCTCTTTTGTATGCCATACGCCTATGAGGGGTTCGGCATCGCCATTTTAGAGGCGATGGGCTTTGGTCTGCCGGCTATCTGCAGCCGGGATGGCGCGGCGGACGAGACCATCAGCCATGGGGCGAACGGTTTTCTCCTGGACCCTCACGATCTTCGGGGATTGGCGCCGCTCCTTGCCGACCTGCATCATGATCGCGAGGCGCTGCGGCGAATGTCCCTGGCCGCCTGTGCGACCTATGCCGGGCATCCGACTTGGCAGGAAAGCGTGGCAAGCATCGATGGCTTTCTCCGGGAGATGATGGGCTGGCAGCGCGGGGGCAACGTCGCCGATCCGGCACGAGGAGCAAATCTTGATGCAGGATGACCATTTTCCGGACAGCACCATACATTCCCCCACTTTGGGGGTAAACGGAAATGACTTTTCTTCCGGCTATCTTGCCGCCAAGAAGGCTATCGATGACCGGGCCCTCAACCGGCATGTCTGGGAGACCCTGTGTCAGGCCCTGCCGCAGGCAACCGAACGCGCGCCTGTCAACATTATCGAGATTGGTGCCGGCATTGGCACCATGCTGGCTCGGGTCGTTGACTGGGGCTTGCTGACAGGCCCTGCGACTTATGTGATCACCGACTGTGCCGAAGACCATCTCCGGGAAGGACGGCAATACCTCTCTAAATGGGCTGCGCAGCGGGGCCATGATTTGTCCTGGCACGACTACTGGCGCGGCCGACTGCGCACCGCCAGCGCCGACGTGTCGCTGGTTGTTGTCGTTGCCAGCGCCCAAACGATTGCCGATGGGTCCGACAGGCTGGGTCGGTTTCAACTCCTGATCGCCCATGCCCTGCTTGATCTGGTAAATTTTCCCGTCTTGCTGCCGAAACTTTTGATGCGGCTCGAAGATAACGGTCTGGCCTACCTCACCTGCAACTTTGATGGTGACACCCTTTTTCTGCCTGAATACCCGGGAGAGGAAGAAAAAGAGATCCTCAGGCGCTATCATGCCTCCATGGAGGCGAGAGTCTCCGGAGCGAGCACCACCGGGCGGCGACTGCTGACCTTCCTGCAACGGCCCGGCGTGGCGCTCCTGGCCGCCGGTAGCTCGGACTGGCTCATCCATCCGCGAGACGGACGCTACACGATCGATGAAGCGTTTTTTCTGAATACCCTCATTGCCACGGTGAAACGGGAGCTTGTCGATAAAAACGGTCCGACACCTTCCGGCCTGAGCGCCTGGGCCGGCCTACGGCACCGGCAGGTCGAGGCGGGTGAATTGACTTTCCTGGCCCGCCACCTCGATCTCCTGGCCCGTCGTTATCGGCCCCTGCCATGATCAGCGAAAGGCGCACGTGGCCGCTGCTGCTGGTCTTCGGTTTGGCCTTTTTTTTCCTCAGCGTCCTGCTCAATGTCAATTATCCGGCCGACTCGCTTGTTTCCTGGCGGCTTTTGCTGCCGTCCATCGATGTCTGGCTGTTGCTCATTCTCCTGGCATTTGCCGCTGGTTGCGGGAAACGGTCACTGTTCTGGACCCGTCTGACGATATGGGCGCTCTTTCTTTTCCTGCGCCTGCTGCGCATCGGCGATACCGCCGTGCCCATGTACCTCAACCGGCCTTTCAACCTCTATATCGATTCGGGTTACCTCTTCGGACTCTACGACCTGCTCAAGACCTCTGCCCGGTCCGGGGATTTTCTGTTGCAGTCGGTGATCACGGTGACGGTGGCAATGGGGGCGATGGCTTCGAGTTGGTATGCCTGGCAGATGGCGGCCCGGGCGCTGGCGGTCGACCGTCTGCGCCTGGCTTTTTTAGGTGGGTCGGGCCTCATCCTTGGCGCAGCCCTGATCTCCGGATCGAAGCCAGTCGAAACACCGGCCTTGGTCCGTCTCGGGCAGGAGATCCGCTTCGTGCAAGAGCAGGTGGAACAGCAACAGGCCTTTGTCGTCCGACTGGAGCAAGTGGCCCGAGACAGAGAAGCACATCCTTTCTCCCTCAAGGGTCTGGGAGGCGCGGATGTCCTGTTGTTCTTGGTCGAGTCCTACGGCCGCATTGTCTTCAGCCGGCCCCAGTACCGCCAGGCGATGGCAGCGACAATGGACCGCTTTGCCAAGGTCCTTGATCAGCAGGGTTTTGGCGCGGTTTCTAACTACTTGTTGTCGCCAACGTACGGTGGTTCCTCGTGGCTGGCTTATGGCACCCTGGAGTCCGGACTGCGGGTCGGCAATGATCTCGAATACACATCGCTGCTGCGATCCTCTCTGCAACCCATGGCGTCCATTTTTCACAAGGAAGGCTATCGCACCGTCTCAGTGATGCCCGGTACCCGGTTTGCGTATCCGGAAGGGGCCTATTTCGGCTACCAACAGGCCTATTACGCCTGGCATTTCAATTATCGCGGCCGGACGTTTGGTTGGGCACCCATGCCTGACCAATTCGTCCTCGACTGGGTCCGACGCCAGGAATTCGATCGACGCGAGCAGCCGCGCTTCGTCCGCTATGCCTTGATCAGCAGCCACGCCGCATTCAACATCCAGCCGCCATTTATTCCCGACTGGGCTGCCATCGGCGACGGCAGCCTCTACAATGATCTGGAGCCGATCTATTATCCGATTTACTGGCCTGATCTCAAGGACGCCGGAGATGCCTATCTTCGCTCGCTGGACTACGAATTTACCATGCTAGGAGACTACCTCACAAAGTATGTCACCGTCGACACCCTGGTCATCATCATGGGCGACCACCAACCCAACGTGCAGCTCACCGGCGCTGGAGCGTCCTGGTCGGTGCCGGTTCACGTCATCAGCCGCAACCCGCGGCTACTGGAACCGTTCCGTAAGCGCGGCTACACGCCGGGCCTGATTCCGGCCCAACCGCCCCCCCATGCCGGGATGGACACCTTTTTACCAGGATTGCTGGAAGATTTCAGGTAACCGGGCAAGGCAGGCTATCCGGGATGGCCAGAACCGGCGGGTCGACCTCCGACACAGGCCAGATCTTCTTCATCTCCCTGGCTGCAAAATCAATCACGGTTAAAGGCGCAAATGGTTCTGCCCGGCTCCTCTAATGGGTCAACGCTTGCTGATGAACTGGGCGGCATAGTTTGTTTGGGGTTGGCGAAAAGATCGCGTGATTCATTCAATTCGGCACAAACCGACCGTGCCATCATCGAACGATTTTTCAGGTAGTTCGTTGATGTTCACTTCGATATAGTCGCCCCCGAACACATCCTCTCCTTCCTGAACCGCCTCCCCGAAGGAGATAAGCCCTACATTAAGCGGATCTGCTATTCCCAGCTTTCATTATTCTTCGACTTCTTATACAACAACAGCAATCCTGGCCCGTAAAATCCATGCGATCGGGCCATCGCCATCTTTTACGACCCAATCGATTAATTGAAAAATTTTTGTATTTATATTTTTCTAATTAAAAGAATTTATCTTGACATTTTATTTATTAATAAAATACATATGCTTATAAGAAATTAGTGGATGGAGGACTTCTTTTGGATAAAATGGTTCTAGACGCATTGGACAACGAGATCATTCACCTGCTGACAGAGGACGGGCGCATGCCGATGGGTGAGATGGCAAAAAAGCTCAATGTGACCGCGCCGACCATTCGAAGCAGGATAAAAAATCTCGAGGAAAAAGGCTTGTTCAAAGTATCGGGCCTTGTCGATCCCCGCCGACACCAAGGCATGATAACCGCAATCGTCGCCATGAGCATCCAGTCTAAGGGACAGATGGATCAAATCATGGACAAAATCTCCCAGCTTCCCAATGTCGCTTGGGCAGGTGTAGTCGCTGGACGCTACGATATCATTGCCGAGGTTGTCTGTGTTGGCGGAAAAGACGAATTGTATACATTTACCACTGAAACCATCTTAAAGCTTGGCAATGTCGTCAGAAGTGAAACATTTATCATTATGAAATCCAGGCAAAACTGGTTACGCCTGCCAGAAGGTGCGGGAAATATATAAGTGAGAAACCGTAAGGTAAATTTGACGGCTTCGCAAAAAGTCCGATATCGGCCTTACACTTCATCCCTCGTCACTTTCAGTTTCAATATCGAGCACGTCGCCGAAACTTAAACAGATCAGCGATCCGCGAAAAGGTATATTAAAAACTATTTCTAATAATAATCGGGAGAATAACAACATGAACATCGCTGTATTGGGATCCGGAAACGGGGGCTGTGCCGTTGCCTTCGACTGTGCGGCCCATGGACATCAGGTCAGACTATTTGATTTTGAACAATTCACGGACAGTATCAAGGCCGTCCAAAACAACGGCGGCATCCACTGCGAGGGTGAACTCGAAGGATTTCAAACGGTTGCCTATTCCGGACACGAGATTGAGAAAGCGTTGGATGGGGCGGACATCATCTACGCCGTCGGCCCGGCATACAGTACCAGACCCTTTGCCGAAGCCTGCAGACCGCACCTTAGAAAAGGGCAGATCGTGATTGTTAACCCGAGTTCGTGCGGGGGCGCCATCGAGTTCAAAAACGGCGCGGGACTGGAACTTCGAGATGAAGCGATTCTTGTGGCCGAAACATCGACGCTGCCCTACGCTGTTCGATTGCTTCAGCCGGGAAAAATCCGTATTTTCAACAAGCTCAAGGGCGGGTTGCTGCTGGCGGCGGTTCCGGCGAAGCAAACAAATTTTGTACTGGAGCAGGTGCGCGATGTCTATCCGACGATGAGCGCGGCAAAGAATAT
>NZ_JBFELV010000048.1:0-19085 GCF_041551955.1 Desulfosarcina sp. | reverse complement strand
TCGCCCGCGAAGCTGTCGGCGATACCGATCAGCAACACGTCGCTGTCTTTACTGTAGACCGCGTTGAGGCCGACAGCGAAGCGATCGGTCTCTCCCGAACCTTGCAGCGCGGGCGGCAGGTAGCCGATCCGTGCCGCGTACAGGAAGTCGTCGTTGTCGTTCGTGTTCGCTTCGAGGAAGCGATTGCCGTTGAAGAGCCCGACGCTGTAGGTCCACGACCCGGAGCCCAATTCTCCGCCGGCCTGCAAGCCGATCTGCCGGCCGGGGGCCAGCGCGATCACGGCACGGGAGCGGGGCACCGGGTCGACTCCGCAGGCATCTCTGAAGCACGCCTCTGCAAAACCCGGGCTGATCGGCTGCAGTCGGCGGAGCAGTTCCCAGGCGGGCTGCTGGGAAACCAGCAGATATGTGTTTTCGGGTGCCAGGCGGATCTGGTGGGCGCTGTGGCAGAGGCTGGCGCACAAGCGCATGCAGATCAGGTCGAAGAGCACCGCCAGTTCGCTTTCCGTCAAAGCAAGGACGCGGTGGTAGCCGGCGGCCACCTGGACGGCAGCAGCCAGGGGATCCATTTTGCCCATGAGGGCATAGGCGCAGGCAATGGCCAGTTCATTGACCGTGTGCGTATGAACCATGTCGCCAAAATCGATGAGTCCGGTGACCCGATTGCCCCAACGTCCGTCGGGCGATGCCAGCACGTTGTAGTCGTTGCCGTCGCTGTGGATCACGCTGGTTCGCAGCCCGGCCAGTTTGGGTGTCGTGACGGCGCGATAGTGGTCAAGCCGGCGCTGCACCAGGTCCTGTTTTTCAGCATCATCGATGTCGTCCAGCAGCGACGGCACCACTTCACCGCAGCGGGCCAGGTCCCAGTGAAACTCCCTGTGGGTGGCCGGGTGCGCGAAGTCCATGAGCACCTGGTCGAGGCGGCCCAAAAACGAACCGAGACTGAAGAGCAGGTCTTTGTCGTGGGGATTAACCCTGGCCATGGGCCTGCCCGGCAGGTAAGTGAGCAGACGTACGAAATGGCTGGCCCCATCCTGCCCGGGTATCGAGACGATCTCTTCGCCGCCGGGCGCGCAGCAGACCCGAGGACAGGGGGCGAATCCGTCGAACAGGGCGGCACCTTTTTCGGCTACATGGGTCATGGCCATGTTCTGGAGTTCCAGCACCTCGCGGGTCTCGGCGGCATTGGCGATCTTGAGCACGAACCGACCGCCCTTTTCGTCCTGCAACCGGAAATTCTGGTCCCGTTCGCTGGGCAGCCGGTCGACCGAGGCGGTGAAATGGAAAAGCTCCCTGGCTAGTGCGGCGGCCCGCTGTTCGCTGAATCGTGGGGCATGTCTCACCAGATTGGACATGGGCTTTTATCTTTCTCCATCTTACCGGAATATGAATCCGTTTTTCAGCGGGTCCACCGGATCCATGAGGAATTCGTTGCGCCCGGTGATCCAGGCATTGCCGGTCACTTCCGGGATCACGGCGTCGTAGGGACCAAATGGGGTGGTTTCAACCACCCGGCCGCTAAATCGGCTTCCCAGAATGCTCTCGATGACGATGGGTTGGTTCATGCCGATCTCCCCGCGGGCGTAGTGCAGTGCCAGCCTGGCGCTCACGCCGGTACCGGTGGGCGATCGGTCCACCTCCCCCTCGGCAAAGATGCACACGTTGCTGGAGTGGGCCCCCTGGCTGTGGGGAGGGCCAATGATGATCGTGCCGTAGAGAAAGCTCAGGTCGGCTTCGAACGGGTGGGTGATCGGAAAGGCGGCCATGACGGCCCGCTTGACCGCCATGCCCTTGTCGATCAGGGCATTGAAGTCCCCGGGCGTGGTGGCCACACGCAGTTCTTCGGCATTGACGAAGGCGTAGAAGGCCCCGCCGTAAGCGATGTCAACCTGGACGGGCCCCAGGCCGGGAACCTCGACCATTCGATCCCTGACCAGTACGAAAGCGGGCACATTGTGAAAGGAAACGCGCTGGACCCGCCCGTTTTCAATGCGGGCGTGGGCGGTCACCAGGCCGGCCGGGGCGTCGATGCGCACGGTGGTTACCGGCTCAATGGCCTCGATCATGCCCGTCTCGACGGCCACGGTGGTCACCGCGATGATACCGTGGCCGCACATCGAGCTGTATCCCGCGTTGTGCATAAACAGGACGCCGAAGTCCGCCCCGGGCGACACCGGCGGCGTGACGATGCAGCCGTACATGTCGGCATGCCCCCGGGGCTCCCACATCAGTGCCGTGCGCAGGTGGTCCAGGCGGTTGGTCATGTATCGCCGGCGTTCAAGGATGGTGTCGCCCTCCAACTCGGGCAGGCCGCCGGTGATGATGCGGAAAGGTTCACCGCCGGTGTGGGCGTCGATGGTGGTGATTCGCTGCCAGCCGCCCGGCGGCGTCCAGTTTCTCATCTTTTCGAGCATGGATAAGTTCATGGTCTCTGGTCTCTGGTCTGTGGTCTGTGGTCTGTGGTTAACCATAAACCAGCAACCAGAGACCACAGACCCCGATTTTATGACATCTGGATGACCGTACCCAACCCCTTTTCCTCCGCCGCTTTGAGCACCGCACCCGCGGTCACCGCGTCCTGCACCGCCAGGCCAACGGATTTGAAGAAAGTGATTTCTTCATCGTTTTGCCGGCCGGGCTGCTCGCCATTGATAATCTCGCCGATCTCCGCGTCGATCGTCGCCTTGGCGATGATGATATCCCCGGCCTCGGCCATGGCCGCGTCCCTCTGGTCCACCACCACCCGCGCCCGGCGGATGGTATTCGCATCGATCTCCTGCATCTGGGGGGTAAAGGAACCCACACCGGTCACATGGGTGCCCGGTTTCAGATCGTCGCCATCAAACAACGGCGTCGTTGTCGTTGTGGCGGCCAGCACGATGTCCGCCTGGGCCACGGCTGACCGCGGGGATTCCGCCAAGGTGACCGCCGGTGGATCGGTCCAGCCGGATATGTCGTCAGCCAGTCGTCGGGCCGCAGATTCGAAGGGATCGACAATCCAGACCCGCTCGATCTTGCGAACGGCCATGGCAGCCTGGAGCTGGGAGCGGGCCTGGACACCGGCACCGAAAAGGGCCACGGTCCGTGCATCCGTCCGAGCAAGATAGCGCGCAGCCACGCCGCCTGCCGCACCGGTGCGCAACGCCGTCAGACTGTCCCCCTCCATCAATGCCAGTGGCATGCCGGTCTGAGGATCCAGGGCCAGCACCGTGGCCGCCACCGTCGGCAGACCCAGCTTGGGGTTGTCCGCATAGACGGAGACGATCTTGACTGCAAAATCGCCGCTGTCGTGGAGATGGGCGGGCATGACCAGGGTCACCCCTTTTTTTGTGTGGAACCGGGAGCGCAGGGGCATGGTGGCTTTGCCGGTGGACAGCTGGGCATAGGCCCGCTCTACCCCATCGATGGCCTCGGTCATGGAAATCGACGAGCGAATATCGGTTGCCGTGAGAACACGAATCTGCATGGTCAAAGCATCTCCTGCTGTTTTTTGGTTGGATTGGAATTAGCAGCATTGAACTCGGACAAAATGGTTTTAGCCGTCAATCTTCCACGGTATGCTGTTCTGTTTAACCGTTGGACCCTGAACGCTGAACCCCAGTTCTGTCACGTAATGATGTTTTTCAATTCATCCCGGATGGCGTATAAGTGCTGGGCCATCCATCGGGCAGCGGCCTCGCCGTCACCTGATGCAATGGCTTCCACAACCCGGGCGGCTGTTCGGATGGAGATCTCGCGATAGGCCGGCGGCAACAAAACCGTTTTCAGGGCATTGTGGTGGGCCACGACTTTATCCAGCACCAGCTTGGTCAACTCACTCATCACCACGTTGCCGGAGGCCTCGGCTACCGCCGCATGAAAACAGATGTCGGCATCGAGGAAAATGGCGTAATCCGCTTCCGTTCCGCTCACCTTTTCCATGGCTGCCTTCAGGTTCCGGATCTGCGCATCATCGGCCCGTTCAGCCGCCAAGGCGGCAGATCGGCACTCCAGCAGCTCCCGCGCTTCCATCAGGTCAAAGATAGAGCCGGCGGAGAATGCCGCAGAGAGCTTCTCGATGCCCGGATCGGATGTGGGAAGCACATCCTTGATAAAGGTCCCTTTGCCCTGCAGCGGCTCCAGGTAACCCATCACGACCAGGGCGTTGATGGCTTCTCGAACCGATGACCGCCCCACCCCGAGCATCTGGGCCAGCTCGCGCTGGGCGGGAAGTCGGGTGCCGGGCCCCAGCTCACCGCCGGTAATCTTTTCGACGATCTGTTCGGCGACCATGTCGCGTGCGGAACTTTTGCGGATGGTTTCGAAGGTCATCTTTACATCGCCTCATGCCCGGTGCGCCGGATAATCTCATCCTGCAGGTCTTCCGTCAAATCCACGAAATAATCGCTGTATCCAGCCACCCGGACAATCAGGTCGCGGTAGTCGTCCGGGTATAACTTGGCTCGCTTGAGGGTCTCGCCGTCGACCACGTTGAACTGAATGTGGTGCCCGTCCATGCGAAAATAGGTGCGCACCAACTGCGCCAGCTTGGCGATGCCCGTCTCGTCAGCCAGGACCTGGGGCAGAAACTTCTGGTTGAGCAGGGTGCCGCCGGTGCGGATATGGTCTATTTTTGCAGCCGACCGGGTCACCGCCGTGGGGCCGTTGCGGTCCGCCCCCTGCACCGGTGAAATCCCCTCGGACAGGGGAATGCCGGATTGGCGGCCGTCGGGCAGGGCGCCGATGACGCTGCCGAAATAGACATGGCAGGTGGTGGGCAGCAGATTGACCCGATGAACGCCGCCGCGGGTATTGGGCCGGCCGTCGACCTCGTCGTAGTAGGCCTCGAAGACCATCTGCATGATCTCGTCGGCCGCGTCATCGTCGTTGCCGTACTTGGGGGTATCGTCCAGCAGCTGCCGCCTGAACTCATCGTGTCCTTCATAATTTTCAGAGAGTATTTTGATAAAACCATCCAGGGTGATCGTTTTGCGGTCGTACACATGGACCTTGAGGGCCGTCAGGGCATCGGTGATGGAACCCAGTCCGACCCCCTGGATGTAGGAGGTGTTGTAGCGGGCGCCGCCGGCATTGTAGTCCCGCCCGGCTTCGATGCAGTCGTCGATGAGCAGGGAGAGAAAGGGCGCCGGCATGTGGCGGGCATTGATCTGCTCGATGATGTTGTTGCCGCGAATCTTGATGTCGATGAAATGCCTGAGTTGGCGGGTCCAGGCCTCAAACAGATCCTCAAAACGCTTGAAGTCGGACGCCTGGCCGGTGGCCGGTCCCAGCTGTTTGCCGGTGCGCGGATCGACGCCGTTGTTCAAGGTGAGTTCAAGCAACTTGGGCAGGTTGAAATAACCGGTCAGAAAATAGGCCTCGCGGCCAAAGGCGCCGGCCTCGACGCAGCCGCTGGCTCCGCCCTCTCGGGCATCCTGCACTGTTTTGCCCTGGCGCACCAGTTCCTGGACGATGGCGTCGGTGTTGAAGATGGAGGGTTGGCCGAACCCGGTTCTCACGATCTTCAGTGCGCGGCGGATGAATCGATCCGGATTTTTCTTGCTCAGCTGCACCATGGACGAGGGCTGGAGCAGGCGCATCTCCTCGATCACGTCAAGGATCAGGTAGCTCAGTTCGTTGACCGCGTTGCTGCCGTCGGCCTTCACCCCGCCGACGTTGATCAGGGCAAAATCCACATAGGTGTTGCTCTCTTTGGCGGTGACCCCGGTCTTGGGCGGCGCCGGGTGGTTGTTGAACTTGACCCAGAAGGCGCACAGCAGTTCCTTGGCCCGCTCCCTGGTCAACCGGCCTTCGGCGAGGTCTTTTTCGTAAAACGGGTAGAGATGCTGGTCCAGCCGCCCGGGGTTAAAGGCGTCCCAGGGGTTGAGTTCAGTAATGACCCCCACATGGACAAACCAGTATGTCTGGAGAGCCTCCCAGAAAGTTTGCGGGGCATGGGCCGGCACCCGCCTGCAAATGGCGGCCATCTGCATCAATTCGGCTTTACGATCCACACCCGACGTCGATTCGGCCATCCGCAGCAGCGCATCGGCATGGCGGTTGGCAAAGACGATCATTCCGTCAGCGGTCAGAGCCATGGCCTCCAGCTGGCCTTTTTTATCCATCGCATCAAGGTCGTTGAAAAAATCCAGGCGAGCTATCGCTTCGCGTATCTCCACCTTTAATTCCAGCAACCCTTTTTGGTAAATTTTATTCCCGCAGGCGGTGTGTCCGGGCGAGCGCTGTTCTTGAAACTCGGTAAAAATACCGGCCTCATAGGCCTTTTTCCAGGCTTCAGGCAAGTGGGTGAAAAGTTTTTCCCGGATGGCGTGTCCCCGCCAGAAGGGAATGATCTCCTCTCGATAAACCTGCCGAACCGATTCATCCACACGGAAGGCGACCTTCTCACGACTGCCGATAATATCCAGATCCGCTTGCGAGTGGACGCACACCTCCGGGTAGGTGGGCGTGGCTTTGGGCACCGGGCCGCGTTCCCCCACGATCAGCTCGTCGGACCCGATGTAAATCTTTTTTTTCTCCATGATGGTGGCAAAAGCCATGGCCCGCTGCACCGGTATGGGTGAGGTCCGGCCGACGCCGCTTTTATAAAAGTCGGTCAGCAGCCGGGCCCGCTCGTCCGACAGGCTGGGTATGGCCGCAAGGCTCCGGGTTCTCAACCGGTCGATACGTTCATTCATGATCATCCTCCAATCGATGCGATCAATCCGGCGGATTCGAAACTGCGTTGGATTGCCGCCACCCGTTCCGGAGACGGGGGAGATATCCCCGCCGTGTTATCCTTCATCCCCAATCGCCGGTACTTTTCAATCCCGATCCGGTGGAACGGCAGCAGGTCCACCCCTTGTAACGTCTTTAGGCTGCCCGCGAACCGGACGATCTCTGCGATGTTGTCGTCGCCGTCGGTGATACCGGGTATCAAGGGGACCCGGATGCGAACCGGCGTTCGGTGGTCATCGATCCGCTTCAGGTTGTCGAGGACGGTCCGGTTGGACGCCCCGGTATATCGCCGATGCTGCTTCTCATCCATGATCTTGAGGTCGAAGAGCACCAGCTGCAGCCGGGGGAGGATCGGGTCGAGGACGGCCGACGGTGCATAACCGCTGGTGTCCAGTGCGGCGTGGATTTCCAGATGATTGCAGGCCACCAGCATCGCTTCCAGAAATTCAGGCTGAGCCAGCGGTTCACCACCGGAGAAGGTGACGCCGCCTCCGGATTCATCGTAGAACAGCACATCCTTTTCGATCTCTTTGATCAGATCATTCACCCCGATGACAGCACCCACCGTCTCGCGGATTTCTCCGGACGACGTGCGGCGCGACATCGTCTGGGGCCGTGGATCAAGCCCCTCGGGGTTATGGCACCATCGGCACGACAACGGACATCCTTTGAAAAAAACCGTGGTACGGATTCCGGGGCCGTCGTGAAGCGCGTATCTCTTGATCCTGAATAAGGTGCCTTCGATCATGTCACCTCATAATCTTTTGGGATCGCCAATTGTTGTCACCACCCATGCCTTCCCCATATAACAGGGACACGCCAAAGGCAACAGGATTTCAGGTCTTCAGACCACCTGATCGGTTCACGTCCCGATCTCCGGAGTTAAAGTCTGGATCGTGGGCGTGAAACACGCGCCAATGACCACTAGTGGCTGCCTCATGAAACCCGATACCGCGCCTTTCCTCAAAATTGAAATACCGCAGCAATTGGGTTGACTATCTCTTTTTCATTGTCATTCTAATGACCTGCCCATTGACTTTGGATAAGTTGTCCCTTAGCTTGACAGCATGTATGGTATGACCACGCAGTCATTTACGCCCCCGGCGAATTGTATATTTTGCACGACAGGCTTAACTTCACGATTCCTTGTGAATAGACCCGGCGGTCTCGACCGCGCTTCTTTAAATTTGAGACAAGTGCCCATGGAGGTGTGAATGGCCAAACGAAAAGGAAAACCGGTAAGCTTCGATGCGATGGTCAAATTTTTTATGCACAATTACAACATCCCCACGAAGCGAGACATCGAGAGCCTCAACGACCGGCTTGACCGGCTCGAGAAACTGATTAGAGCGATGGCCCCGCGATCCAGGCGGTCATCGGCAAAGCGCAATGACACGCCCCCAGCGAACGCCACGGAAACCGTCCTGGACCTGATCAGACGAAGTAATAACGGCATCGGCATCGCGGATGTCCGGGAGCAGACCGGCTACGACGACAAAAAACTGCGCAACATTATTTTCCGATTGAACAAAATTGAAAAAATCATGCGGGTCAGCCGCGGCACCTACAAAGCGGTGGAGTAGACATCCCCGCACCGGCAACCCGAAATCAAGCAAGCGGCACTGGAGATCTTCATGACGACGAAAACAGATGGAAACCATCCCGAGATCGCTACCGGGGACCGGCTGGGTGGATACGCGGTTAACAAGGTAACCTATCTCACGGACATCCAGTCCTGGCTCTACCAGATGGAACATCAAGGCACCGGCGCCCGGCATATCCACATCAGCAATGCGGATCGGGAAAACACCTTTGGCGTGGCCTTCAAGACCGTTCCGACGAATTCCACCGGCGTGGCACATATATTGGAGCATACCGTTCTGTGCGGTTCCGAACGGTTTCCGGTGCGCGACCCCTTCTTCTCCATGCTCAAGCGCAGCCTGTCCACCTTCATGAATGCCTTCACCGCCTCGGATTGGACCATGTATCCCTTCGCCACCCAGAACCGCAAAGACTACTACAACCTCATGAGTGTCTATCTGGACGCGGCCTTTTTCCCCATCCTCGACGAACTGAGTTTCAAGCAGGAGGGGCACCGGCTGGATGTCACCGGAATAGGGAAAGATGCTCGGCTGGTGTACAAAGGCGTGGTGTACAACGAGATGAAGGGCGCCATGTCGTCGCCGGATCAGGTCATGGTCCGCTCTCTGCTCAACGCCCTGTATCCAGATACGACATACAGCAACAACTCCGGCGGCGAACCCGCTGTCATACCATCGCTGACCCATGAACAGCTCAAAGCGTTTCATGCCCGGCACTACCACCCGAGCAACGCCTTTTTCTACACCTACGGCAATCTGTCCCTGAAGGACCACCTGGCCTTTATCGAGGAGCGGGTGCTGAGCCGGTTTTCGCGCATCGATCCAAAAACGGACGTTCCCGCCCAGCCCCGGTGGACGGCGCCGAAGACCGCGGCCTATCACTACCCGCTGGATCGCAGCGAGGATCCTGCAAAAAAATACCAGGCCTGCGTGGCATGGCTGCTGGCCGATATCAAGGACACCTTCGAGGTATTGGTCGCCGCGGTGATCGAACAGGTGCTCATCGGCAATGCGGCTTCGCCGCTGCGCAAGGCGTTGATGGACAGCCAGTTGGGTACGGCCCTTTCCGATGGCACCGGCTACGATGCGGAAAACCGCGACACCATGTTCTCGGTGGGCCTGAAAGATGTCTCCGAATCCGACGCGGAAAAGATCGAAGCCATCGTCTTCGACGTTCTAAAACGCTTGGCCGACAGCGGCATCGACAGGGAACTGGTGGAATCGGCCATCCACCAGATCGAATTTCATCGCAAAGAGGTCACCAACACCCCCTACCCATATGGTATCAAGTTGCTGATCGGTGTTGCGGCCAGCTGGCTGCACGGCGGCGATCCGGAACGAATGCTCCAGTTGGATGCCGATTTCGACCGCCTCCGACAGTCGTTGGCCAACGGCCGGTTCTTGGAGGATAAAATCCGGCATGATTTTCTGGACAATCCCCACCGGGTCCGTTTCACCTTGGTCCCTGACCAGCAGATGGCCGAACGCGAAAACCGGCGCGTAGAGAAGGAACTGGCCGACGTTCTCGCCAGATTGAACGAAGCCGACCTGGCAGCTATCCGCGCCGATGCGTCAGCCCTGGAGAAGCTGCAGGAAACCCAGGAAAACCTTGAAAGCCTGCCTACCCTGCAGCGCGAGGACATTCCCCCTGCCGTGGTGCGCATCGACCCGGCGCCGGGGGTCCTTCAACCGCCGGTATGGGCCTATGACCAGTCCACATCCGGCATTTTCTATTGTTCGGGAGGCCTGGGGGCTGGTGGTATCGACCGCCTGCTGCTGCCGCTGGTGCCGTTTTTCTGCTATGCCGCATCCAAAATGGGTACAACCGATTGCGGCTACACAAAAATGGCCCGTCGCATGGATCGGTATACCGGTGGCATCGGGTTCTCTGCCAACGCCCGCACACGGTTTGACGACAACGGCGACTGTCTGCCTTTCGTCTCATTTTCCGGTAAATGCCTGAATCGCAACCAGGACCGGATGTTCGAAATCCTTCACGAATTGACATCCCGGGTGGATTTTACCGACCACACGCGGCTACGCCAACTGGTCCTCGAGTACCGGGCGGGCCTTGAAGCGGCAGTGGTCCACAACGGCCATCGACTGGCCATATCCCTGGCTTCGCGCAACTTTACCCCCGCCAATCACTTACAGGAGATCTGGGGGGGCATCCACCAGCTACACACCGTCAAGCAGGTGGCAACAGACACGGCTGACGGCGGCATGCAGCGTCTGACCGCCAGCCTGCAAGCTATCGGCCAGACGCTATTTCACCGCAATAATGTGAAAATGGCCCTGATCGGGGAGAAGGCGATGCTGGCCAAGGCGGCAGATCCCGTGAACACCTTGACCCGTGCGCTGGCAGCTGGCGGGACAGATGGCTTTGCACCGCCACAGCTGAACGTGGCGACAGGACGTCCCATGGAAGGATGGAGCACCTCCACGGCCGTTTCTTTCGTGGCCCAGACATTCCAAACCGTTCGGCTGGACCATGCGGACAGCCCCGCCCTGTCTGTGATCGCCAAAATGCTGCGTTCCATGTACCTGCATCGAGAGATCCGAGAAAAGGGCGGCGCCTACGGCGGATTCGCCCTGTATAACGCCGAAGACGGGCTGTTCAGCTTCGCCTCCTACCGGGATCCCCATATCGTGGGGACCCTGAAGGTTTACGATGGGGCTGCCGAATTCATCCGCATGGGAAAATTTTCCGAAGAGGACGTGAAAGAGGCCATTCTGCAGGTCTGCTCGGAAATCGATAAACCCGATCCGCCGGGCCCGGCTGCCCGCAAAGCCTTCTATCGCCGGATCATTGGGTTGTCCGACGAGACTCGCATGCGCAACAAGGAAAACCTGCTGAAACTGACCCGCAAGGCGGTGGTGGACGCTGCCGACCGATATTTTTATTTTGGCAACGACCATGCCAACAAGGCGGTCGCCGTCATTTCCAACCGCGAATTGCTCGAAACCGCCAACACAAAGATGGGGGGACAGGTACTTTCCCTTCATGCCGTGTAGTCTAGATGGGCCGCCGGCCGATGCCGGCGGCCGGTTTTTTATCGTCCGTATCGGAAGCCCACATCGTTTTCCCTTTCGAATATCGTCAATTTGCCGATAATGAATATGGAATCAGCACGATCCGGATGCCGGGTCGTTGCTCAACCTTAATTGCCGGGAGCATCTTTTTTTGGCCAGAGCCTCCAGTTCAACTGATCAGTCCGTCTTCAGCGATCGGACACCGCTTTACAACAGCGGCATCATCGGCAACTACATCAACTATCTGGAATCCCACCGCCAGGATGTCGACACCGATGAGCTGTTGCGCTGCAGCGGACTCACCCGGTTCGACATCAATGATGAGGGACATTTTTTAAGCCAGGCGCAAATCAACCGATTTCACCGCTGTCTGGACGAAGCGCTAAACGACCCGAAGATTGCCTACAAGGTCGGTCTGCACGCGTTGCGTATGAAATCAACGGGAACAATCAAGCAGTATGGTCTCCAGTTCATCACACCCGCGACCATGTACAAGGCCGTCGACCGAATCTACCCCAAATGGTCGAAGGGGCACTCTAGCAAAACCATCATCACCGGCAAAAATCGAGCGGAGGTGACGGTTTCCGTCCGTCAGGATGTCCGGGAAGAACCATTCCAGTGCGAAAACCGTCGGGGAATTTTCGAAGCCGTCGGGGCGATCTTTACCGATCAAGCATCCCAGGTGGCCCATCCACGATGCATGCATCGCGGGGATGACAGCTGCCAATACCTGATTACCTGGCGGGAAAAGGTTTCCACCGTCTGGAAACGGATGGGCACCTATGCCGGAACGATGGCCGCCGCCGTTGCCGCCGCGACGTTTTTTTACTTACCCGCTACCTCCTGGATCATCGGCACGCTGGCCATGGGAATGGTGGTCCTCTCTATTTTTCTGGCTGGCAGCCGAATGGAAATAAAAGAGCTGGCTGGCATGCTCAAAGAACAGGGCGATAGTGGCGGACAGCTCATGGAAGAGATTGAAAATCGCTACCAGAACGCCAAGCTGGTTCAGGAAATCGGCCTGGCCGGGGCTGACGTCCTGGAGGAGAAAACCTTCCTCGACACCGTTTTGGAATCCATGTCGCGAAACTTGGATTTCACCCGGGGAATGATCGCCCTGTGCGACGATGGGTGCAACCGGCTCAGTCACGCCGCTAGCTATGGCTTTTCCCATGCAGATGGACAGTACCTCGACCGGATGAATGTCGACATCGATCTCGACAACACGTCCGACAGGTTCATTCAATCATTGAAAAACGGCCAACCGGTCTACTTGAACGATATTCAGGGAGAAATCGAGGGCATGGCCGCTAACAGCATCAACTTGATAGCGCACCTCAACGTCGACGCCCTGATCAGCGTCCCCCTGATTCATAAGAAAGAACCTTTAGGTTTGCTGTTGGTGGACAGCAAGGGTGCAAAAAGAGATCTCACCACCAGCGATGTGCACCTGCTCATGGGCATCGCCTCACAGGTGGCCGCAGGCATCGTCAATGCCCGGTCCTTTGCACGTTTGCAAGATAGCGAGCAGCGCTATCGCCTGCTGGCGGAAAACGCAACGGACGTCATATGGATTCTCGATGTTGAGACATTAAAAATGAAGTATGTCAGTCCGTCTGTCGAAAAAACCCAAGGCTACACACCCGATGAGATGGCCGGCCTGTCCATTGACCAATATCTGACACCGGAGTCCTTTCAGGGGACTGTCGCCGCCTTGGGCGAAGCCATGGAGCGGGCGGCGGCAGGAGAAATCGATCCGACAAACTATTCCATGACCTTGGAGCTGGATGAGTATCACAAAAATGGCACCATCATTCCCATTGAGATCACCGCCGGTTTCATTTTGGATGAGAACGACAAACCCGACGCCATTCTGGGCATTTCACGGGACCTGTCCGAACGTAAAAAGGCCGATAACGAACGAACCGCCATCGAAAACAAGCTGCAGCGGTCAAAAAAGATGGAAAGCCTCGGGACCATGGTCGGCTCCATCGCCCATAATTTCAACAACCTGTTGATGGTCGTCCTGGGCAATCTGGAGATTGCCAAAACGGATCTACCCCCAGCGTCAACCGCTGCCCGCAATATTCAACGGGCGGCCAACGCTTCCCAGCGGGCGGCGGACCTTAGCAGTATGATGCTGACCTATGTGGGCCAGCTGAAAAAGGAGAGCATCCCGGTGGACCTGTCCCAAATGGTAACAGCGGTATTGGAAAACCTCGACGAATCCAAGATGGCCAATGTGAACCTGGAGCTGAAATTGACCGACCCCATGCCACTGGTGGCCGCTGACGCCGACCAGATGCGACAGATGATCTCCGGATTTATCACCAACGCCATCGAGGCGCTGGGAAAGGACGAGGGCCGGGTTCGAATCTCCACTGGGTCTATGCAGTGCGACCAAGCTTACCTGGCCACCACCTATCTGAAAGAAGAATTGGCCGAAGGTATGTACGCCTATGTGGAGGTGGCTGACACGGGACGTGGCATGGATGCGGAAACGATGGGCAAGGTCTTCGACCCTTTTTTCTCTACCAAGTTAACCGGCCGTGGACTTGGCATGGCGGCGGTGATGGGCATCATCCGATCCCATGACGGCGCCATAAAGGTCAGCAGTGTAAAGAATGAGGGCTCGGTGTTCACGGCACTGTTTCCCATACAGGGAATCTCTCTGCGAAGGGCAGCGCTCGATAGCACGGATACCGAAGGCGGGGCTGAGCGGGGCACCGTATTGATAGTGGATGACGACGAGATGGTCATGGACATCGGCAATCAGTTCCTCAAACGGATGGGCTACACCGTACGGACGGCATCGAGCGGTCAGAAAGCCCTGGATATCGTAAAACAAGCGCCGGATCGCATCGACTGCCTGCTGCTGGATTTCACTATGCCCGGCATGGATGGGCTGGAGACCATGCAACAGGTCAAGAAGATCAGGCCCGATGCCAGAATCATCATTACCAGCGGGTATACCCGGCAGCAGATCGAAGAACGGTTCGCCCATGTGGGTCCGCCGGATGATTTTATCCAGAAACCCTTCGAGATGAAGACCCTTCAGGAAAAGCTCCACCGCGTCATGTCTACCCCCGCACAAACCTCATCGGTCCATGGCCATTCCACGTCCACGGCACGTGGCGTCGATTAAAAAAGTGACACCTTGACGCAAGGGCCAAAACGTCCTATTCACAATAGCGTCCCCTTCGGCACGACGGCCGCTTACTTTAGGCCAATTCATTGAGGATCACATGCCCTTGTCAATGCCCTGCGCCAAAGCCGTCGCCCCGTAGTCGCGCGGTTCGATTTCATCAACCTTGAGGAGAATTCCATCAATGGGAAATGAGATGTCACGACTCCAGTTGCTCGGTGAAACCATGACACAACACGGCACCCAAATGGCGCTGGCACTGGCAATACTGATCATAGGCCTCCTGGCCGCCAGGTGGATCCACAGCCGGTTGAGTCAAGAAATACGGAAGCGGTATCCCAAAAACAAGCTCGCCCTGCTGATGTGCAATCTACTCTACACCATCATTGTCGTTATCGTGATAATGGGCACAGCGGTGGAGTTCGGCGCCAAGCCTGTCAACATGCTTCGTCTGCTGACCATCATTGCACTGATTGTTTCCGGTGTGGTGATCTTTCTGCGGCCTTTCATCCCTACGCTGCCCTTTAAAGTCGGCAATACGGTCAAGGCAGGCAACCTGCTGGGCAAAGTAGAGGCCATCACCTTTCTCAATACACGAATGAGAACATTTGACGGAAAAACATTTTTCGTTCCCAACCGCCAGATACTCGACGACATCGTCATCAATTATCACTTCACCCAGACCCGCCGCGTGAAGATTGACGTGAGCATCCGCTACGACCAGGACCTGCTCAAAGCCAAGCGGGTGCTTGAAGCGGTGATGACTGAAGATCCCCGGGTGAATACCAAGCCGGGTCCCATGGTCTATGTGCTCAACCTGGCCGGCAGTTCGGTGGACCTGGGAGGACGCTGCTGGGTCGACAACAAGGACTACTGGGTCGCCCGCTGCGACCTGCTGGAAAAAGCCAAGCTGCGCTTTGACAGCGAGGGCATCCAATTCGCCTTCCCACAGCTGGATCTTCACATCAATCATGACGGTTATCGGGCTGGAGGATCGGGTTGTCCGGCACCGGAGGGCTTGAAAGGTCTCGGCACTCGCCAAGCGGCAGATGAGGAAACTATCTGACTGGGGGATCCAATGAAAATAGCCGATGGATTGAAACTGATCGAAGACGGGTGGATCCGAAAACCCAAGGGGTTCCGGGTCAAGTTCCACATGCAGACCGAAGCGGGGGTCGAAGCGGGTCTCTCGCCACCCCCCGAGGCTGCTCCGCTGAGCTCGGATGTCACCGCTTGGCGCTATGCCTGGAAGCTGTGGCAGGCCACGCGGGTGGCTGCGGAGACAGGGGCGCCTGGCGCCCTTTACAACATCACCGTGGTCGACGATCAGGATCACCCGTTCCGATTCTACGGCACCGGTGAATGCGAGACTTACAACCCGAAACGAATCGATAATGGCGGCAACGCAGCCGGCGAAGACAATGAAACCTGACGCAAGGCCGCTGAAGGCATCCATCCTGCTGACAGGCGCCATCCTTTTCGGATGCGCAGGACAAGCGACCTTGGATATCGGCCTCAATGAGGGACGTCTATCCCCTTGTCCCAGCACGCACAACTGCGTGGTCAGCCAGGGGGGTGACGAGCGCCACCACATCGATCCCATTGCCTATGACGGACCAAAGAACGGCGCTGTGGAAACCATCAAGCAGGTGGTTCAGGGGATGGCCGGCACCCGCATCGTGAACCAGACCGACCATTACCTTCACGTGGAATTCCGGTCCAAAATGATGGGGTTTGTAGACGATGTGGAATTTTTTTTCCCGAACACCGCCATCATCCATATGCGATCCGCCTCCCGGGTGGGCTATTCTGATTTTGGCGCCAATCGAAAACGATTGGAAAAAATAAGGCAACTGTTTAAAAGCGGCAGTTGAAGGATGGCCAAGCATGAAAATGGTGTTGGCGACGATAATTGTGCCGTGGATCGTGCTGGCGTTCGTGAGCCCGGCAGCCGCCGGTGAAGTCTACACATGGACGGACGCGGACGGCAACATCCACATCACCGACCGTCCGCCTGAAGACAGCGTGCAGGTTGATAGCGTCATCCGTTATTCCCAACCGGCTGAAACGGCTGCGTCGCCCGACCGGGCACCGCAGCCCGATAGCCTGGCGATGCAAGCGGCTGACCAGCTGAATAAACAGCTCAAGCGGCTCAGAGAACGTAAAACGCAGCTTGAGAAGATCATCGTGGAAAATCAGGCCAGCATTGCTGCAGCGGAAAAGGATGCCGCCTATTTTCGGAAACGGAGCGGATCCTATGCGCGCAGAAACGAAACGTCCGTCGAACGGCAGCTGGTTGTGCTGAATAACAATCTGACCACCTACCAGAGCGATCTACGCTATGTGGAAGAGGATATCGCGGATATCGATAAGCGTCTCGAAACCATTGAGTCGCAAATCAGAATGCCGGGTGGCGAATCGGGCGCATCCGCACCGTATAACTGACCGTTCTGCCGATTCGGACTGCCATCGCCACGGCCGATCCAACACAATTGTGGGTGGGCCAACAAAAAGGGAGACGGCGCTTAAACCATCTCCCTGTATTGGTGCATCATCAACGCGGCCGAGGCTTCACGCCAGGGCAGCCTGATTGACCATGGATTCCCTGAGGATGCCTTCCGCCGCCCTTTGATTGTCGAAAACGTAGGTCCCGTCTAACAGGTCGTTGCGGATCTGGGAAACCAGCGCGTCACGCACGTCGGGCACGGCGGCCATGGCCCGCTGGGCATCGGCAATGGACTGCCCCCGACCGCTTAGCGCCACGCGGTCCTGTTGGGGCGTCGACGCTGCGGTATTTTCGGACTTGACCATGACCATGTTTTTCCCCTGCGCTCGCGCGCCATGGTAAACATTGAGTTTGGATTGAATATGACTACCTTTAATTTCCATTTTCGCGACTCCTTATTGACCGTTGGTAAACACATTATCGGCCACTTTACCAAAAAACAATAGGTTTTTTACCAAGCATCGTTCAACCAATTGATATTTTTTACTATTCAAACCTAAAGGTGATTGACATGACCGATATTCCTCAACTCACACTTGCCCGAGATCCCCACGAAAACGAATTCATCCAGGCCGTCAGCGACGTGATGACAAGCGTTAGACCGGTGTTGGAAAAAACTCCTGAATACCGCCACCACAGCATCGTAGAACGGATCGTGGAACCCGAACGCGTCATCACCTTTCGCGTACCCTGGATTGACGACATGGGCCAGGTCAGGGTCAACCGGGGGTTTCGGGTGGAGATGAACAGCGCCATCGGCCCGTACAAAGGCGGACTGCGGTTTCACCCGTCGGTCAACCAGAGCATTTTAAAATTTTTAGCCTTCGAGCATGTCTTCAAGAATGCACTGACCACCCTTCCCTTGGGCGGCGGCGCGGGTGGGACGGACTTTGATCCCAAGGGCAAGTCGGACGGTGAAGTAATGCGCTTCTGCCAGAGCTTTATGGCCGAGCTGTTCCGGCATATCGGTGCCAATACGGATGTACCCGAAGGGGATATCGGTGTGGGTTCACGCGAGATCGGCTACCTGTTCGGCATGTACCGCAAATTGAAAAATAAATTCACCGGTGTGTTGACCGGCAAGGGGCTGGGCTGGGGCGGCAGTCTGATCCGGCCTGAAGCGGCCGGGTTCGGTTGCGTCTATTTCGCCGCCCAGATGCTGGCCACCCGCAATGACGCCCTCTCGGGAAAAACCTGCCTGGTTTCCGGATCCGGCAATGTGGCTCAGGCCACCACCCGCAAATTGATCGAGATGGGGGCCAAGGTGGTCACCCTGTCCGATTCATCGGGTCACATCTATGATGAAGCTGGAATCGATGCGGAAAAACTGGCGTTTGTAAGCCGCCTGAAAAATATACGACGGGGCAGACTCAGCGAATATGCCGATCAATATCCCCACGCGGTCTACGCACCGGCGGCCCCTGGACAGGCGTCGAATCCCCTGTGGCGACACCGCGCCCAGTGCGTCTTTCCCTGCGCCACCCAGAATGAAATCAGAAAAGCGGACGCCTACCATCTGATCAACAACAATGTCAAACTGGTCTGCGAAGGCGCCAGCATGCCATGCACCGCCGATGCCCGGTATATTTTCATAGACAAGGGGATCCTCTACGCGCCCAGCAAGGCGGCCAATGCCGGTGGTGTGGCCGTCTCCGGCCTGGAACTGACCCAGAACAGCATCCGCTTGACCTGGCTGGGTGAAGAAGTGGACAACCGGCTCAAGATCATCATGAAAGGATTACACGACACCTGTCTGGCCGCCGCCGACGCATACGGCAGTCCCGGGAACTATCTCGTGGGCGCCAACATTGCCGGTTTCATCAAGGTGGCCGACAGCATGCTGGACCAGGGGATTATTTAGCCGGCAACACCCCTTTCTTTTGCCCAAACTGCGATACACTTTTCTCAAAGAATGTCGATTGGTTACGATCACATATGGGAGACCATCGCTTGCTGGTTTCAAAAGATGAAACCCATTGGGTTTGCCGATCTCACTCCATCTTCGGCGTTGGCTATCGCCGCGCATCGTCCACTATAGCGCGACGACATCTGCCTTGAATCTGCGGCAAGCTAGACCATCGCT
>NZ_JBFELV010000047.1:0-19119 GCF_041551955.1 Desulfosarcina sp. | reverse complement strand
GTGTTCCTTATCTCAGGGACGTCCATGGGCTTGGCAGGGAACACGCCGCGGACCATATTACTGTCATGTTGTTGAGTTTCGCCGTTGGGTCCCTTTTTTCCGGGACACCAGCGGGCCGAGAGACGGATGCCCATAAATACAAAAAAGGGGGACCCTTCAACATTCTGAAGGAGTCCCCCTTTTTAAATTGGAAAACGAAGCGTTAGACCACGGTCACATTGGCTGCGGCAGGACCCTTGGGGCCCTGTTCGATGTCAAAGGTAACCCGGTCGCCTTCGTTGAGAGATTTGAATCCGGTGGCATTGATTGCCGAATGATGAACGAAAACATCAGGACCGTCTTCTTGCTCAATAAAACCAAACCCTTTGCTGTCATTGAACCACTTAACGATGCCATTTGCCATGCTAACTTCCTCCTACGAATAAAAAATTTAAACCATGCTTCAGACTTCAGGCGCCACTTTGACAAGACAAATGGATCGCTCCCTTAGAAAGAAACCGGTCCGCCAACACCGGCGGACTCTTATTATCTGCATCTCATATCATGCAAAACAAAAAAAGCAAGTCAATTATCAACCTTACACAGAAAACGGGATGCTGGTGGACCGGCTATTGCTTTTTCGCATCCAATTTCTGGCCTGAACGGCGTCCAATCGCGTTTCAGTTGAGGGCGGAAACCGTTGGTTGATCCGGGTTCGGCCGCCGTGATTTCTTATTTTAGATCAGCGGCCGGTTTAATGGACAGTTTGGCTTCCTCGGCCAATCGATCCAGGGTGCCGTCTTTCTTCATGGCTCTTAAAACGACGGCCAGTCGGGGAGCCAACGCATAATGTTTTTTATGCAGGTAGGGAAATACCGGAACCACCTCCATGATTCCGGCCGGAACAATCTTTGAATCGGCGAACGCCGATTCATCCAAGACACTCTCCACGGAGGTCTGGAGCCCAATCAGCACATCGATCCGACGGTACTGCAACATTTTCAGGCCTTGACGAATATTGTTCACCCCTTGGAGATGCCTTGCATTCACATGGCCCACCAACCTTCTTTCGATCACTTTGATGCCCCGGGGATAGCCAATTACAAATGGTTTGTCCGCAAGATCCGTCCACCCGTTCAAGCGAATGGACGCATCGGCCGCATAAGCGCCAATGCTGACAAAAAAGGTGGGCTCGCTGACCTCGACCAGATTGGAATACTTGGCTGCCAGGGTGGCATCGAATTGAATCCTTCCGGCCTCTCCGTCCATGCGGCCCGCGTTGGATTCGACCAACGCTCTCTCAGAGGGAAACGCATGCAATTCGAATCCATATCCCAGCCGCGCGAAGGCCTCATTGAATTTCAGCACTGAAAACCGGTAAAGATAGGTGCCCTCGAGTTCCGGAATGGCCAGCCGGATAACGCCGTTGCGTTGCCCTGGGGCTGGCAGCTTAACGGGCGATGTTTCGAATGCGGTGTTTTGGGCCGATGGTTGCGCGACACATGTCAACAGAAGGGCGAACAGGATCAAGATCCAATTGCAATGGGCCGACGGGGGCCCTTGAACGAACATTCGCGGCATCTTTATTCTCCTATAGATAACATGAAACGATACAAAAACGGTTTCAAATTAAGTCGAGCGTTCATCGCTGCGATGAATACCGTCGGCATGATCCCGGTGGATTGATGATTAATCCAAGTATCTCAAGATATCGGCGTGGTGTCAAAACCTAAGCCTGCCATCGCATTGATTGGGTTCTGAACACCTTGCGGTTTACGTCGGCCGATAGCGGCCATTAAACTGCGATAGCGATCGCCTGCACCGCTGCTTGTCGGAGCGAAGCAGAGCATCCGCCCATCGGGGCCGCGGGGGAGTCAATGCCAGCTGAAAACCGTCCTGTCGACGATGCGTTGAGACGATCTGGCGACCCGCATAAGGGCAGGGTCCAGGACATTCAAAAGAACCATGTCCACCCCCGCGCAGACGAGCATGGGCAGGAAGGCGGCCTGGTAGCGTCGCCGTTTTTCGGGATTGGGTGCTCCAGTGGTGAGGTTGGACAGGCCGGCGATGGTCCGCACCGGAAAGCCAAGCAATTCAGGCAGGGTCCGGAGCACTTCCCGCACAGCCATGTTCTGGCGGTTGCCGTCCTGCCAAGCCAGTGGCGCCACGACAGGGTCGATGACGATGCGATCGGGCGAGATCCCAGCGATTTGAATTTCGTTGAAGAGGGCCACGGCAACCTCCATGCGGCCCGGGGCATCAGCGGGCACGTGTCCGTCAGGGCCGAGCAGGTAGCCGATGATGTCGCAATCATACTGGCGGGCCAGGGGCAAGATCCGTTTCAGCCGTTCGGGCTCCAGGGACACTCCATTGATCATCGCTTTTCGGCGGCCTACCGCCAACCCGGCCGCTATGGCCCGGGGGCTGGCGGTGTCCAGAACGATGGGGAGGTCGACGGTTTCCTGCACGGTGCGGACCAGGAAGGTCATCTTCTCTTCCGGAGCGCGGGACAGCGGGCCGCTGTTGATATCGATGGCCTGGGCCCCGGCGACGATGCAGGCGTGAACCATCTGCCGGATGGGCTCGGGGTCCAGCCGTTCCACGGCGCGGCCGATGGCCGGCAGGGTGACGCGAAGGTTGTCGGCGATGACGATCATGGTTGCCCAGCGGCGGCCTCCTGCTCGCGGCGTCGGATCAGGTCCAATCGCCTGGGCGGCAGGCCGAGGTAAAGGGTCGCCGTGGAACCGGGCTGGGCCAGTGATTGGGTAATACCGTGATCATCCGTGATGCGCTGAATCCTATCTTCCCGGGTGGGGCCGCCGGGGCAGAGAATGTCCACCGCCTCGCCTGAAACGATTTTGTTCTTTACCAGCACCCGTACCCCGCCGTCCGGGGCGTTTTCGATCACCTTGGCCACAAATCGATAGCCGGGATGGATGACGTCATCCAGGTTGGCCGCCGTCTGGTCCGGGTCTCCAAAGTAAAATCCGGTGCAGTAACCCCGGTGGCTGATGGCGGACAGTTCGGCCAGCCAGCGTTCCTGGACCCGATAAGCGTCGGGGTCCCGATACCAAGCATCGATGGCTTCCCGGTAGACCTTTACCACGCCGGCCAGGTAGTGGATGCTTTTCATGCGGCCTTCGATCTTGAATGAGCAGATGCCGGCGTCGATCAAGGCCGGCAGATGCTCGATCATACACAGGTCCCGGGAATTGAAAACATAGGCCCCCCTGGGGTCTTCGGCGATGGGGAAGTGCTGCCCGGGGCGGGTCTGTTCCATCAGGGTGTAGTGAAACCGGCAGGGCTGGCAGCACATGCCGCGGTTGCTCTCCCTTTTTTTCATGTAACCGGACAGCAGGCAGCGGCCCGAATAAGCGATGCACATGGCGCCGTGAACAAAGGCTTCCACTTCGAGGCCGCTGTTAGCGCTCATCTCGCGGATTTCCTCCAGCGTCAGTTCGCGGGCCCCGTTGACGCGGGTGGCGCCCAGATCCCGCCAGAATTGAGCGGTGCCGGTGTTGGTGGTGTTGGCCTGGGTACTCACGTGGATGGGGACATGGGGGAGCAGTCGGCGGGCCTGCATGAATATCGCTGGATCGGCGACGATCAAGGCGTCCGGGTCGACCGACGCCAGGGATGCCAGGTAATCGGCAATGGCCAGTGCTTCGCTGTCCCTGGAGAAGATGTTCACGGCCACGTACATGTGCACCCCACGTTCACGGGTCAGGCGGCGGGCGGCCAGCATGTCGGCCAGCGAGAAGTTGGCGGAAAAGTTTCTTAGGCTGAAGTCCCTGCCGGCCAGATAGACGGCGTCAGCACCATAGTGAACGGCGATTTCCAGTTTTTCCGGTGTGCCTGCCGGGGCAAGCAGTTCCACTTGCGTTTTCGTTGAGGCCATCGACAATCGGTCACCTTTCCGGATAGTGAATTCAAGAGCCAGGAGCCAGCATTTAGGAACATGGCTTCACTCCATGCCCAGCTGTCTTGCGAACAAATGGCAGCAATCATTTCGGACTAAACGTTATCCGCCTCCATTTTGAACCATTGATCGAGCAGGTGCGCCATCGAGGTGTTCAGGGCCTGGAATGAAAAGACTTCCAGGGAAATTACACCCCTGAATTGTCGCAATATCTCCAACACCTTGTCCATGCGGTCTGATGACAGTCGATCCAGCGGCAGGTGGTCCTTGGTGCGGTCCACCCCGTGAAGGTGGGCAACGGTGATCCGCTCTTTCCAGCGGTCGAAAAAAGTCGCCAGGTCAACCTCGTTGACCATGAGATGACCCATGTCCATGCACACGGAAAGGTCGAGAGCCTCGATGACGGGGGCGAGCCGTTCAACGTCGCCGTCCAGGTTTTCCACGGACATCCGACGGCTGGGGACCCCGGTCGCCAGAACCGCTTCCAGGGATGAAGCGGAGCGGGCCTGCCAGCGGCGGCTGTCCGGTTCGGATGGGTCACGGTTGAGATGCAGGGTGAAGCTAGTGGGGTTCAGCGGTGCGCAGCGGTCAATTAGTTGCCTTAATACCGCCACCGCCGAATGGCGGACCGCGGGGTCACGGTGTCCCAGATAAATGTCTGTGGGCAGATGGACGTTATAGGTGATTTGGCCGGAACGGGCCTGCTGAACCAGGTCCCGGATCAAGGCAGGGTCGGGCAGGCTGTCCTTGAAGCGGCTTTCGAAAAAGAGCAGTTCGATCTCGTCCACAAACGGTGCAAGGTGACGAACGTTGTCCAGATAGCCCGCTGGATAGACAAATGAAGGGCAGGCCAGGGAAAAGGGAAAGGCGTGCTTGCATGGCTTGTCCAGCGCCGGAAACGGTTGTGTTTGCTTGTGCGCGTTCATGGGTTCGGGGTTCGAGGTTCCGGGTTCAGAGGGTCGGGGTTTCAGCTTTGACCACGCAGCTTATCAGCTCAACAGCTTATGACGAAGGCTTCTACATCACCAGTGGCCGGAGAAGAAGCACAGTCACCGCAGCCATAAAAACCAAGATTGAGGTGGTCAGCATCAGACGGCAGGCCTGCCGGATGTGAGCCGGCCTGGCGTCGGCGAATCCGGTGCCGATAATTGGCTTTTCCATCAGCCGGCCATGGTAATGGTTGGGACCCCCCATCCACAATTCCAGGGCGCCGGCGAAGGCGGCTTCCGGGTATCCGGCGTTGGGACTGGCATGGGCGCGTCCGTCCGTGAAGGCCGTTGCCAGTGCCGCCCGCCCGCGTCCGTTGAGCAATTGTGCGGCCAGGGCGATGAACGGCACGGCCAGGCGCGCGGGGATGAAATTGGCGACGTCGTCCATGCGGGCGGCAAAACGGCCGAATTGCAGGTATCGGTCGTTCTTGTACCCGACCATGGAGTCCAGGGTGTTGATCATCTTGTAGGCCATGGCCAGGGGGGCTCCGCCCAGCACGGCGAAAAACAGCGGGGAGACGAACCCGTCCACCAGGTTCTCGGCCACGGTCTCCACCGCAGCGCGGGTCACACCGCTTTCATCCAGCCGATCCACTTCCCGGCCCACGATCATGGACACCGCCTGCCTTGCGGCGTCAAGACCCACGTGGCCAAGGGCTTGTCCCACGGCCAGGGCGGCTTCGGCCAAACTGCGGGCAGAGATGCAGACGTATATCATCACGGCCTGAACCAGGATCCCTGCGGCGGGGTGGATGGCTGCGGCAATCCTGACCAGCAGCAGGCCAATGATCCATACGGATATGACCAGCAGGATCGCCATGAGTGCACCGGCAAGCGTCTGCTTGAGCGGAAACACTCGACATCGAGGCTCCAGCCAGGTGATGGACTTGCCCATCCATCGCACCGGATGGGGCAGCCACAGCGGATCGCCCAGCAGCATGTCCAGGGTCACGGCCAGGGTCACGGCTAAGGCCAATCCTTCAGCGGGCATGGCGGCCCCCCGGATCGGCGTGGTCGCGGCACAGGCTGACCAGCAGGTCGGCCGCCCGGCGATTTTCCGATTCGCTTTTCAAGGAGATGCGGATAAATGCGTCGGACAGGCCGGTAAAGTTAGTGCAGTCACGGATCAGGATGCGGTTGTCGGCCATCTGCCGCCACACCGTCGATGCACGCAATCCAACGGGCAGTCGTATGAGAGCAAAGGAGGTAGCCGATGGGAAACATCGGGCTCCGGTCTTTTGGTGGATACATTCTTCTATTCTAACTTTCTCCCTTTCTAACATATTTCTGGTAGAGGAAAGGAAGATGTCTACCTGATCGGGGCGGTCCATGAGCCATTTCACCGCCGCCTGGGCCAGGCTGTTCACCGACCAGGGCAGGGCCAGGGGGGCAAGAGCCTGCATCAGCGGTCCCGGTGCTTTGACAAATCCGATGCGCAGTCCCGGGATGCGAAAGGCTTTGGACATGGAGTTGAGCACCATGACATTGGGCAGGTCCGAGCCGATCATGGTGGCATCTTCCGGCATCGGCGCAAAGGGCAGGTAGGATTCGTCGACCACGAAGACCGTGTCGGGCATGGACCGGCACAGGGCGTCGACATCCGATCGAGCCACCAAGGCACCCGTGGGATTGTTGGGATTGCACAAAAAGACCAGGTCAGCCGGCCTTGCCGCGTTCCGGATGGCCTGCATATCCGGCACGAAATCATCTTCCTCGCGGCAGATCAGATGGTTGCAGACCACCTGGTTCATGGTGCAGGCATCCCGGTAGTCGGAATAGGTGGGGCCGACCACCAGGGCTTTTTTCACGCCCAACGCCCGGGGAATCAGGTAGATCAGCTCGGTCGTGCCATTGCCTGCCATCACCTGCCGGGGATCGATGCCGTAAAACCGCGAAAAGGCGGCGACGACGCCGCTGGCATCCACTTCGGGCAGGGCTGCGACGGCCGATATACCGGCCTGTAAATGCTCGAGCAACGCCGGCATAGGGCCAAGGGGATTGACGTTGGCGCTCATGTCGCTGATTTCCGATGGTCGGCACCCCAGCTGCTGGGCCAGGTGATAGATGTTGCCCCCGTGTCCGCCGATCATGGTCCGCCTCCCACGCACACCGCCAGTAGCAGAAGCGCTTCCAGGATCTCGGTCATGGCGCCGAGCAAATCGCCGGTAATGCCTGCCAGTTTTTTGCGGTAAAACCAGATCATGGCCATGGTGGCAGCGGCGAAAAACAGGTTCAGCAGGAGGCCCTGCCATCCCAGAAACAAGGAGAGGATGACCGGGACGGCCAGATATTTAAAGTCCACGGCAGACAGGGGCGTTTCAAAAAAAGCGCTGCCGGTACCCTCCTTTCCCCGGGCATAGGGCAGAACGCGTATGCCCACCATCATGGCTGAGCGGGCATACGCCGGAACGATCATCAGCGCCAGAAACCGTCCGTGGGCGATATTTCCAACAGCCGCGGCTTTGACGATCAATACGCAGGTCACGGCCACCAATCCCATGGCGCCCACCCGGCTGTCCTTCATGATGGCCAGGGCTTTTCCCCGCTCATGGTGGCCGTAAAGGCCATCTGCCGCGTCCGCCAGGCCATCCAGATGAAAGGCACCGGTGACGACCGCCAGCAGCACCACATCCAGCACCCCGGCCACTAAAGGCGGCCAGACGGCCGAGGCGAACAGGTCGAACAAGGCCAGAATCAAGCCAATGGCCAGTCCTGCCAGTGGAAAATGAACGATGATCCCTTTAGGATCGAACGGTCGGGGTTGTCCCATCGGAATGGCGGTGATGAACTGCAGGGAGGCGATGAATGCGTTCATAGGGTCGTGTTCTGATAGGGGGGTTTGATGGTCACGGGAATGCCGGCCACGGTCCAGACCACGCGGTCACAGGCGGCGGCGACGGTCTGGTTGGTCCAGCCGGCCAGGTCCCGGTAAAGCCGGGCAAGGCGGTTTTCCGGAACGATGCCGGATCCCACCTCGTTGGAGACGAGTATCACCGGGTGTGGGGCCGTTTTCACGGACTCGGCCAGCTCGTCGATTCGTCGCCGAATCTTTACGGTGTCCTGGGTCTGCATGAGCAGGTTGTTCAGCCACAGGGTCAGGCAGTCCACCAGCATCACATCCGCAGCCGGACTGTGGGCGTGGATGGCTTCTGCCAGATTGACGGGGATTTCCAAAGTACGCCAAGTGTCGCTGCGCTCGCGCCGGTGCCGGTCCACCCGGCCCTGCATCTCGTCGTCATGGGGAACACAGGTGGCCACGAACACGCGGCGCCGCCCCATGGCTTCGGCCAACTGCAGGGCATGGCTGCTTTTTCCGCTGCGGCAGCCGCCCAGAACCAATATTTTATTGTTTTCAGTCACGATGATTCTTCTCTTGATTAAGACCTAAACCGGATAAACCGGAAATAACAAACTTCAAACGACAACTTCCAAATAAATTCCAAATTACACTGTCCAAATCTCAAATAAGGGCAATCACCAACAGTTGATTGTCATTTTTTCCAGTTTGGAGTTTTGGAATTGGTTATTGTGATTTATTTGTCATTTGATTTTTGGCTATTGTGATTTGTCTGTTTGTTTTTGATCTTCACCAGCGCACCTATCCGTTCCACATCTATATGGCAGCGGAAATGATCGGCCAACAGGGCATACTGATGCATTTTAGCGTCCAGGCCGCCGACGACCGGCACGTCGACACCGGTGATCCCCGCCGCATCGAGCCATTGGGTGATCATTGCTGGGGTGTCGAACAGGCCGTGCATGTAGGTGCCGATGGCCCGCCCATGGTCAACCACACATCCGTCGGCGTCATTTACCGCCTCGCCATTTCTCTCATGGACCACCAGCAGAGGCTTTCCTCCGTGTAATCGGGTCTGGCCCATATGGATCTCATAGCCGGTCGCTTCCATGCCGCCCCAGGAAAACCGGCTGAGGGTCGTGGTCTTGGGTGCCCGGAGTACCGTTTCAACCGGCAGCAAATCCAGGCCGGCGGTCGCTCCCGGCTCGCCTTCCAGACCGTCGGGATCGTGGACCCGGCTTCCCATCATCTGATAGCCCCCGCAGATGCCGGTGATGCGGCCGCCTCCGGCGTTGAAGTCGGCGATGCGGGATGTCCAGCCGCTGGTTTTCAGCCATGACAGGTCGAAGCGTGTGTTTTTGGATCCCGGCAGGATGACGGCGGAAAAGGCGCTAAGATCCTGGGGTCTTTCCAAAAAGTGGACCGTTAGGCCCGTCACCGCCCGCAGCGGATCGAAATCGCTGAAGTTCGAGATGTGGGGGATGCGGATCACTGCCACCGCGGGCCCTCCATCCGCATTGGCCACCATTGCTCGGGGGCTTTCGATCACCACCGAGTCTTCGGGGTCGATGCGGATGTGGTCATACCATGGCAATACGCCGAACACCGGTAGGCCGGTTCTCTCCTCGATCCACTGCACACCGTCCGCGAATAGCCGTATATCTCCCCGGAACCGGTTGATGATGAATCCGGCCACCCGGTCGCGGAAGTGTCGGGGCAGGCACTCCAGGGTGCCGACCAACTGGGCGAAAATGCCGCCGCGGTGAATGTCACCCACCAGGATTACCGGGGCATCCGCATATTCGGCCATGGGAAGATTGACGATATCGTGGGCCATGAGGTTCACTTCAGCGCAGGAGCCGGCGCCTTCCATCACCACCAGGTCGTAATTCGACCGTAGGCGGTCCAGGGCATCGTTGGCGGCCTGTACCAGCCTTGCCTTCTTCTGATGGTAATCCATGGCCGTCTGGTTGCCGATGGCCTCACCCAGGAGCACCACCTGTGATCCCACATCGCTGGTGGGTTTGAGAAGAATGGGGTTCATGTCCACGTGGGGGACGATTCCCGCGGCCTCGGCCTGGACGATCTGGGCCCGGCCCATCTCCAGCCCCTACGGGGTAACTCCGGAGTTGTTGGACATGTTCTGGGCCTTGTAAGGCGCCACCCGCAACCCCCGGTCTGCAAAGATGCGGCACAGGGCAGCGGTGATAACGCTCTTGCCCACATCGGAGCCGGTGCCCATTACGGCGAGGCAGGGGGCTGGAAAGGGGTTAAGTCGATCTCGTGTTTGATCGGTAAGTACCAACGACGTTGCACCTTCAAATGGTGTAGTATTAAAATAGTTTTAAGTGGTTCAATCTCAAGTCAAGGATCAGGTCGACTATAGCTCATAGAAAAGGATAGAATACCTTGACTTAAAACTTAACCCGCGATTATTTTTCTATTCCAACCCTTGCTGCCACCCCATCCTGGAAATAGTGCTTGACGGCTTTCATCTCCGTCACCAGATCGGCCTTGTCGATGACGCGTGGGTCCGCCCCCCGGCCGGTGATTACCAGCTCCACAGCGGCGGGCTTCTGAGTCATGATCGCCAGGATGTCGTCAACCGGGAACAGCCCGCACATGGCCGCCACGTTGCCCTCTTCCATGATCACTACCTGGTAGCTGCCTGAGTTCATGGCGCTGCGGAGGGCTCGCAGACCCTTTCGGCCGGCGGCTCGATCTTCCGGCGACGGTTTTCCCTTGACGAAACGGCCCTGCCCAAACTGTTCTACGGTGATCCGGTCCGCAAAGCGAGAGAGGGCCTTGATTTCGCTGTAGTCGCCGGATTTGATGAACTGGGCGATGTAGACATTCAAGCCTGCACCGGCGGCCCGCAGGGCCAACCCCAGGGCGGCCGTGGTCTTGCCCTTGCCGTCTCCCGTATAGATCTGCGTATAACCTTTATTAAATGTCATTTGAGCATTTTTTGTGTTTATTGACACCGAAATCAATCGCTGTTTGGTAGCATACAAAGTGTTAAGTTTTAAGATTTAAGTGTTAAGTGAAGGATAAAAACGATAGAATACATAAACTTAACACTTAACACATAAAACTTAACACTGTTTCCCACCAATATCATACTTATCCGCATAACCCCGCGGCGTAACCATAAACCCATCATATGTAAAAGTGCTCGAATTGCCCACAAACACAGTGGTCTGCATGTCCACATCGGCCCGGTGAAGATCAGCGAGCGTGGTGAGCGTGACCCGCTGGTTCTCACGCATGGCTCCGGTGACGATACCCACCGGTGTGGCCGGGTCACGGTGCTCGAGGATGATCTGTTGGGCGTGGGCCAGGTGATCGGCCCGGCGCCGGCTTTTCGGGTTGTAGATCACGATCACGAAATCGGCCCTGGCCGCCGCGTCCAACCGGGCTTCGATGGTTTTCCAGGGCGTGAGCAGATCGCTCAGGGAGATGGCGGCAAAATCGTGGGTCAAGGGAGCTCCCAGAAGCGAGGCGCCCGAGCAAAGCGCGGGAATGCCTGGAACCACCTCGACAATCAGTCGGTCCGGATTTTTATCACTTTCGGAAACACCAATGGCAATGGCCCGCTGCCGACACATTTCCAGTACCAGCCCGGCCATGGCATAGACGCCAGGGTCTCCGCTTGAGATCACGGCACAGGCGGTGCCGGACAGCGCCAGGTCAAGGGCTGCGGATACCCGGTCCACCTCTTTTTTCATGGCCGTACTGACGATCTGCTTGCCTTGGATCAGCGGTCGGACCAGGTCGATGTAAGTGGTGTACCCGGCAACGGCGTCGACGGTTTCCAGCACCTGGGCGGCGCGTCGGCTCAGGTGCTGGGGTCCGCCGGGCCCGATGCCGACGATATAAAGCCGTCGGCGGCCACCGCCACGGTGACGTTGGCCGTCTTTTGCTTGGGAACGATCAGTCGCCCCCGGTTTGTCGCCAGCAGGGCTGCGGCTTCGCATACGCTTTTGACTCCTATGTGTTTTTCGACCATGGTCGACGGGGTGGGCACCTGCGCCACCCCCTTGAGCCGGTCACGGGTGAATATCGTTAACGGTAGGTTCAAGAATTCGGCCAGGGCCAGCAGCCCGGGCTCGTCAGCCTTCAGATCCACTGTGGCCAGACTGCGGAGGCTGGAGATGGCCAGACGGTTTGCGGCGAACGTATCCACCAGCAGATCGCGCATCTCTTCGACCTTTGCGCCCCGGTTGCATCCCAAGCCGGCCACCAATGACCCGGGTCGCAATACCAGTACATGGGGGGGCAGGTCAAGGCACATGTGATCCACGAAGATACCGGCATCGTGTCGGCCGAATTCGACCACGGCAGATGCGATCACCTGGTCTTGCGGCAGCCGGTGGGCCACTATTCCAAAGGGGTCGTGGATAAAGATCGGGTTGCCGGTGATCAGGGCCATGTTGACAGATTTGATGGCCTCGGGATTCTCGATGGTCAACTTGTTTTCCGTGGCGATGACGTCGATGGCCGGCAATCGGTTGACGTCGGTGGCGGTGGTAATCACCGGCAGTCCGCCGGTGGCTCGGGCCACTTCCCGGGCCAGGGCGTTGGCCCCGCCGATATGGCCGGAGACCAGGCTGATGGCAAACTGGCCGGCCTCGTCGCAGACCACCACGGCCGGGTCCGTGGTCTTGTGGTCCAGACGGTGGGCGATACTGCGCACCACGATGCCCGTGGCCATGATGAAAATATGGCGGGGAAACCCGGCGAACTGCCGGCTTACTTCATCTTTCAGCCGGGCAAAGCGCATGGCACCGGGGATGGTCGTCTTCAGTTTCTGGGACATAAACAGGGTGCAGCCGGGAATCCCGTCAGCGATAAGCCGGGCCAGTTGGACCCCGTTTGGGGTCAGCGCCCAGACGGCGGTGCGGTCAAGGGCGGCCCGCTTCACTGCTGGTCCTCGGCCTCACGGTAGCCGTGGGCAAAGTGGCGGTCGTAAAGCTTGGAGTGGTGAACCAGGGTCTCCAGGCTTACCTCCAGCACGCGTCCGACGACCACCAGGGCGGTTCGGGTGATCTTCTCTTTTTTTACGGTAGCGGCCAACTCACCGGCCGTGGTCCAGAGGATCTTCTGATCGGGCTGGCTGGCCCGATAAACGACGGCGCAGGTTCCTTGGGATCCATAGGCCTGCGAGAGAATTCGCGACATCTCGTCGACCATGGAAATGCTCAGGTAGATGGCCATGGTGGCCTGATGGGCGGCAAGGGATGCCAAGGATTCGGTTTCCGGCACCGGCGTCCGTCCGGCCAGACGGGTGAGAATAAGCGTCTGCGACACCTCGGGCAGGGTATACTCGACGCCCAGGGCCGCAGCGGCGGCAAAGGCGGCGCTGACCCCCGGGATCACCGTGTAGGGTATGTTACGTTGCGACAGCTTGGCCATCTGTTCGAAGATAGCCCCGTAGAGAGAGGGATCGCCGGTGTGCAGGCGCACAACTTTCTGACCTGACTGCCAGGCGTCGGCCATGCTCGAAATCATCTCATCCAGGTGAAGGCCGGCACTGCTTAAGTGGCGGCAATCCGGCCGGGTCCATTTGAGCAGGGCCTCGGGCACCAGTGAACCGGCATAGACCACCAAATCGGCCGCAGCCAGGGCCTGCTGGCCCTTGACCGTGATCAGATCCGGATCGCCGGGACCGGCCCCGCAGAAGATGACGGGGTTCAAGGAGGCTATATCTGTAGCAAAGGATGGGTGAGTCACGATGGATGCTTTCTTTTAAAATCTCAGGGACGGTGGCCGGTGACAATCCAGACGGGGTTGACCGCTTCCAGACGATGGCTAAAGGGCATGGCGATCGTTCGGTTTACCTGTATCTGAACTATGTCCACGTCAAAGCCGAGGCCATCCAGGGTATGCATGGCCGTAGTGAGGTTGTCGACCAGGACGGTGTTGACCACGATGATGCCGGCTGGCTTCAGGCGGTCGGCGACCCTGCGGATAATGTCGGCCAGGGCCCTGCCGCCGCCGCCGATGAACACCCGGTCCGGGTCGGGCAGATCGGTCATGCCATCGGGCAGGCAGGATTGAACGACCTGCATGTTGCCGATGCCGAAGCGAGCTCGGTTTTCACGAATGTGCCGGATCCGCGACGCTTTCTGTTCCACGGAGTAGATGTTTCCCCGGGTGATGGTCAGCCCGGCCTCAATGGATAATGAACCGCTGCCGGCACCCAGATCCCAGAAGACCGCCCGATCGAACAGGCGCAGCCGCGACAGGCTTACCGCACGGACTTCGGCCTTGGTGATCAGACCCTTTTCATGAACGAAGCGATCGTCGGGCATGCCGGGAAAAAGGGACGGGGTGGTCTGTCTAACCGGGTCGGGCTTCAGGACCACCAGATTGAGATCGGAAAAAGTCATGCTGCGTGCTTCCGCCGGCGTGGTCCGGACGATCCGTTCGTCCTGCATGCCCAGCCGTTCCAACACGCACATGCCGACGTCGGAGAAGCCGTTTTCCTCCAGGATGCCCGCCAACCACACTGGACCATGGGTCGGGTCCGTGTAAACGGCCACCGTATCGCCGCCGGCCAGGTGCCGCAGCAGTTCGCCGGTGTGGCTGCGGCCATGCAGGCTTACTACCCGGACGTCCTGCCAGGGTTCGCCCAGACGGGCGAAACCGGCCGCCACGGTGGAGACATTGGGCAGGATGTGCACCCGTTCGGCACCCAGGCGCCCCACCAGGAACGCGCCGATACCATAAAACAGGGGATCCCCGGAGGTGAGCACCACGATGGTGTTGTCGGGCATCTTTCGATCCAGAAAATCGCCCAATCCGTTTAGATCCCTGTCTACCAACCGCCGCCGGCAGGTCAGATGGTCGAATGGGGCGAGAAGGCGTTTCCCGCCAACGAGGATGTCGGCGGCCTCGATGATCGATCGTTGCCGGCGAGTCAAGTCGTCAGGGGAGACGCCCATGCCGATGACGGTGATGGGAGGGGCCACTGGGTGTCCTTTTATTGCGCCTAAATCAGACAATAAAGAAGCATGAGGATACGAAAACCAAATTCATAAATAACAAATTACCAATCACAAATCTCAAATAAATTCCAAATTATAATATCCAGGCCCACAAGGTTTGGAATTTTAAATTTGATTATTGTGATTTATTTGTCATTTGGTTTTTTTGGTGGTTGTCTTTTTTCGTCTTCAGTCCTCAGGGATCTGATCTCAACCATGAATGCGCTGCCACACTAGCCCCAATCCGGCTGGGTGTCAACTGCCGTGGTGCCGTCGTAATCGAATATTACACAGCGGACGCGAATCTTGCCGGCGGAGAATCCCACCGCGCAATGTCGGGCCTGCTCGGCCACGTGGGCGATTACCGCCGGTGCCATTGCCTTGAGTGGGTCGAAGGCGTGCCGGGCGGTGTTGGCGGCGGCGATTCGGCGGGCCAACGCCGGGTTTTGGGTCTGCTGCAGCGTCCATTGGGCGAGGGTTTCCAGGGTCAGTTCTGATTTAGCCGCGTGGGTGTGGGGGATGTTCTGGGCCATTTTAACCGCTTTTCCGAAAAAGACGGCCAGGGTCGCCGACAAAAATCTGCGTGTTGCGGCGGCGGTCATGGCTGCCTGGAAGAAGTCACCGATTTGAATGAAAGACTCGTCGGCCAGCGACGGCCAGCAATTCTGGGCGAAGCGTTCGCTGCGTCTGCCGGTGGTCAGCACCAGATGCGTCAATCCGGCGGCGCGGGCCACATCCATGGATTTTTGGATGGTGGCTACATAGGCCTCGTGGGACAGGGGCCGGACGATGCCTGTGGTGCCTAAAATGGACAGGCCGCCAATGATACCCAACCGCGCGTTGAGTGTTTTTTTAGCCAGCCGCTCCCCCTCGGGCACGAATACCTCAACGTGGATGCCGGCATCGATGGGATGCGCGTCGAGCAGCGAATTGATGCTGTCGGTGATCATGGTAATCGGACCTTGCGTAATGGCCGGGCGACCCGGCGGAATGCCGAGGCCGGGCTTGGTCACCACACCGACCCCCGCACCGCCGGTGATCCGAACAGGATCCTCACCCCATCGGTTTTCCAGGGTCACCTCGGCACCGATTTCGGCGCCATGGGTGATGTCTGGATCATCGCCGGCATCCTTGATTACCGTGCAGGTAGCCTTGTTCGAATCCACCAACCGGCACCCATGAATCGCGATCGTCGTGGTCTCTCCGGTCAAGAAGGTGATTCCCACCGCTGTCGGCACCTGACCGGTAAACAGTAGTTGAAGCGCTGCTTTGGCGGCTGCGGCCGCCGCTGCACCGGTAGTGAAACCGGATTTGAGCGTGTCCGGCTTTCGTTTCAACGTTTTCTATTCCTCAACTGGTACTTTCTTACCGCCGCGTTGTGCGCCTTGATGGTGGTGGAGAACTGATGGGTGCCGTCTTTTTTCGAAACGAAATAGAGATAGTCGCTTTGAGAAGGGAAAAGGGCCGCTTCCATGGCAAGGGCCCCTGGACTGGCAATGGGGCCCGGTGGCAGTCCCTTGATTTTGTAAGTGTTGTAAGGGGTATGGGTTTCCAGATGTCGGCGCTTGATGTTCCCATCAAAATCGGGGATGCCATAGATCACGGTGGGATCGGTCTCCAGGCGCATGCCTTTTTTCAGCCGATTGTGAAAAACAGAGGATATCAGCGGGCGTTCCTCGGGGGCCCCGGTCTCTTTTTCGATGATGGAAGCCAGGGTGACGACCTCGTGGACGGTCATTCCCACGGCTTTCGCCTGCTGCTCCCAGGCCGGTTTATAAGCCGTCCTGAACTGTTTGACCATCGTGGTGATGATGGTGGCGCTGTCCAGCCCCCTTGGAAAATAGTAGGTGTCCGGGAACAGATACCCTTCCAGGGTATCGGCCTCGATGCCTAACCTTCGGGCCGTCTCCCGATCGCGGGCTGCTTCGAGAAAGGTTTCCTCCGATTCCAGGCCGGCAGCAGAGACCGCCGCGGCGATTTGAACCAGGTTATATCCTTCCGGGATGGTGAGCCGGTAAAGGTGTACCCTGCCCTCCACCATCTGGCCCAGGATCTCCCTCGGCGTCATGGCAGTGGAGAAAATGTATTCCCCGGCCTTGAGCAGTTTGTCCTTCTTGTCGAGTCTGGCCAGGATCGTGAAGCGAAGGGCATTCGAAACCAAGCCGTCCTGTTCCAGGGCATCGGCAGTCTGTTTGAGCCCCTGACCCGGGGCAACGGTGAACAGCTTCTCCTGGACGACCGTTCCCACCGGACGCTCCGCCCAGGTTTTGAGATGCATGTACAGCACCCCTGCGGCACAGATTCCCAAAAAGATCAGTGAAAATACGACAATTCCCAGTTTCTTAAGCATTCCTCGCCACTTTCGGTATTCCGCCCATTTAGAAAACTTACCATAAAGCATGCCGTCGACGCTTGTCAAAGGGGGTTTATTTTTGAATCGATGACAGGTATACATAAAGACCAACCGTATGCAGACAGGAGACCGGTGGCCATGACTCAGCGCCAGCATGACAAAGATCGTTACCACGGGTTCGAACAGGGCCCCATCCGGCCGCCCAGCGAAGCCGGCAGTCTGTTGGTCCGGGTCACCCGCAACTGTCCCTGGAATCACTGCACCTTCTGTCCAGTGTACAAGGGGGCCCGCTTTTCCGTTCGCCCCGAAGCCCACGTGATCGACGATATCGAAGCGCTTCACCGGCAAGTGGAGGCGCTGAAGCGACTCGCCGACGGATCCGGTCACATTCTGCGTCAGGATATCAATGAATGGATGCAGGGCCTCGCCGCCCATGAACGGCAGACATTCGGGGCCGCACTGAATTGGTATGCCGACGGCATGCGTTCTATCTTCCTGCAGGACGCCAACAGCCTGGTGGTCAAGCCCGACCAACTGATCCGGATCCTGCGTCATCTTCGATCCCGATTTCCCTGGGTCGATCGGATCACCTCCTACGCCCGCTCGCACACGATCGCACGCATCAGCGACGACCACCTGAGGCAGATGCGGGAGGCGGGGCTGAATCGGATCCACATCGGCCTTGAGTCCGGTTCGGACGCGGTGCTCAACCGGGTCCGAAAAGGGGCGGACAAACGCACCCAGGTCAAGGCCGGGCAAAAGGTAAAAAAGGCCCGCATCGAATTGTCCGAGTACGTGATGCCTGGACTGGGGGGCAGGGACCTGTCCAGGGACCATGCGCTGGAAACCGCCGACGCCCTGAACCAGATCAATCCGGATTTCATCCGCTTGCGCACGCTGGCCATCCCCGACGGGATTCCCCTGGCCGAAGAGTATCGCAACGGGCGCTTCGTCAAGCTGAACGATATCGAGATGGGCCGGGAGATCCGGTTGTTCATCGAGCGCCTCGACGGCATCACCAGCATGATCGTCAGTGATCACATCCTCAACCTGTTCGAAGAGGTCCAGGGCCGTCTCCCCGAAGCCAAAACCGCCATCCTTGCAGTGCTGGACCGGTTTCTCGATCTGTCTCCTAAGGATCAGTGCCGCTTTCAGGTGGGCCGCCGCCTGGGCATTTTTTCCAGCCTGGTCGACATGAACAGCCCTAAAAGGCTTGCCAAGGTGGATGCCTTCTGCGCCCAGCACGGTATCACACCGGCCAATGTGGATGGGATGGTCGATGAGATGATGAAGCGCTTCATATAGTGCCCATCCAGAAACGGCATCTTGCGGCCCAGCCCGGCGTTCTCACATTTTCACAATCCTCGACGTAGCGCTGCTACGCCTGCGGGTGCGAAAATGCTGCGGCCTTGGCCTGAACCACAATCTACCATTTCTAAATGGGCCCTGTCTCGGTAGAAAACTTTGTATTTCGGGCAATCAACCGGAAACCGCCGATCATGGGACTCAATTACAGCTTCAAGGCCGCCAGGAAGAAAATCGATGCGCTGGACGTTGATGAGCGCCAGGTTCTTAAGGCCATCTGCCGGGATATCCACCAGGCCCAGGAGGTGTTGTCCCACAAAGCCGCCCCCATTCTTGACAGGTGCATGGTCAAATGCCGGGGCCTTTGCTGCCGGAACATCCATCCTGCAGAGATCATCACCGAGTGGGATCTGATTTACATTCTCTTCATGGCACCCCAAGTCGAAAACGCCATGGCGGAATGCCTTGCCAGAGAGGGTTTTTTTCCTTCAGACTGCATTTTCCTTGAAAACGGCACCGGACCCTGCCTTTTCCCCGACAACCTGCGGCCGGAGCGCTGCATCATATCCTTTTGCCGGGTGGAGCCTTCCGTGGAAAAAGAGATCGGCCCGGTGATGGACGGTTTCAGCCGGCTGATTCGCTTTTTCATGTTCAGGCCGCTTCGCCGGCTGCCTGGATGGCTGAGGCCGAATCATTCCGCCCGCCACGACACCAACGATTAAATTTTAACGGATTCATAAAATCCCGATATCTGCGTTACGCTTCATCCTTCGTCACTGCGGCGTACG
>NZ_JBFELV010000046.1:0-19300 GCF_041551955.1 Desulfosarcina sp. | reverse complement strand
TTATAAATTAATCCGGCACTCAAAATATAATACATTTGCCAATAGCATTTCAAGCTATAAAATCACGCCGCGATTTTATACAGCGTTCCGCTAAAGAAGGGGCCTAGCAACATGGCATGCCTATACATTCAAGATCTCATACTATTGATGTGTTGCACATTAAAGGGGTACCGCTCAATTACAGCTGTATGTCGCTGTGACCTGGGAGGTGCCCTTCGTGTTTTTGGCCAAGAGAGGTAAAACGTACCATCTGCATGTGAAGGTTCCACAACGACCACTTCATGGATCGCTTGCGGGAGGTTATCACCCAGACATCCTAAAAGGCAGAATAACAGAATAGAAGAATGCTACTAAAAAGGGTGCGCGGGGGGTTAATCATTCCACATCATCCACTTTTCGACTTCGTCCATCGCACGAAAAACCTGGATTGGTGTCTTCGACTCTGATGACATTTGAAACATGCGGCTCAATCCGTACTCAACATCACGGCTTACCAAAAAAGCCACTTTGACATCATTGATCCCTGGCGGAAATCTCAGGGAATATTGTGCCATCTCAACGATAGTCTCAGATTTTAGAGAAGATAGGTCGGCATCTCTGAAATCCCATAGTCTCCCCATCCCGTGTAAATACCTATTGTCGGCTACGGCTAAATCAAATGCGCTGAGAATCACCTTACGGTTTAACTGTCCCGATAGCTTGATATAGGCTATATTCTTTTCTTCATCAATCCTCAGATCCATGTCTTTCCCCCAAGATGTGACCCATTAACACGCTGGCATAATGAATTCAAGCTTGGGGTGGAGTCTGGATCGAAGGCCTCAATGCAAGCCGAACGTCACGCTGACATCTTTGTCCAGGTAGACGAGGCTATCTATCCAATAAATTTAGGTTCTGTCTGACCAATCTGTCAGGGCCCGAGAAAAACAGATACTGGCTGGGCCCTATAAAAACAGATATTGGATTTGGACTGCCTCCCTTCAATTACACCATGCCAAGATATTGTCACACGTAATCGGTGAAAAAATGAACCTTCGACGCTGTGGTGTTTTTCTGCGGGTTGACAACATCCCGACCGCTCATTTATTTCTGTTGAAGAAGGTCCCGTATCTCCGTCAGCAAGATTTCTTCATTAGATGGTGCCGGAGGCGCTTCTGGAGTTTCCTCCTTTTTTCTCTTCAATGAATTCATTGCCTTAATGGCCATGAAAATCGCAAAGGCAATGATTGTGAAATCAATAACCGTTTGAACGAATGCACCGTAGTTGATGGTAACCGCAGCGACATCACCGGCTGCCTCTTTGATGACGATCGCTAGGTTTGAAAAATCAACGCCACCAATGAGAATCCCAATTGGCGGCATAATGACATCGGCGACAAATGAAGATACGATTTTTCCGAATGCACCGCCTACAATGATACCCACAGCCATGTCGACAACATTGCCCTTCATTGCAAATGTCTTGAACTCTTGTATCATACTCATCTTTACACCTCCTTGATCGTATAATTATCCGTTTTTAAAGAATGGCCTGCCCTGCTGCAAGTAGCGGGGCAGGCGGGGACGTTAAGATCAGCCCTTGGGGGAAGTGAAGCAGTCAACCACTACATCGATACGCCTAGCTTCTTGACAGTTTCGTAAGTCAAACCGCCTTCTGCCAGTCGGTTGTTCCGTTGATAGGACTTGACGGCGGCAATGGTATGCCGGCCCAGGATGCCGTCGATCGGTCCAGGGTCATATCCGGCTTGATGAAGTGTCGTTTGAATGCGGGTGACGACATCCGGTGTCAGGTTGGTCTCACACATGATGCGACGCCATTCCATGTGACCATCGTCCTTTTTAACGGTTTTTGTCACGGTCTGGTATTCTTCTGCCACCGGGATTCTCTGTTCCTGGGGAGGGGTGACCATTTTCCGGACCTTGACCATCTCGTACTCGGCCGGAATGCTGATGGTGCGCTCCTGGGCCGGCTTGATCACCACTCGTTTCTTGACGGTCTTGTATTCGGCCGGAATTTCAACCTTGCGGGTTCCCGGAGGGTTGACCATCACTGTTTTTTTCACCGTTTTATAGGATGCAGGCACCTCGACGAGGCACATGATTTCTCCGGTCGTGTTGTCGAGCTTTTCAACCGGCCCCCGCCCTTTTTTCCACACTGCATGGGCTTCCTTTTCGAGCACCTTTTCCTCCACCGATTCATACTTGGCGGGAACCTGCTCCAAGCGGCTCGACGCTGTTTTGACAAGGACTTTTTCCTCCACCCATCCGTATTTGGCGGGAATCACCTCGATGCGCTCCGAAGGGGCCTTTACCATCACCTTTTCTTCCACCGATTCATACTTGGCCGGGATGATCTCCAACCGCTCCGAGGCACTGCGTGTCAGCACCCGTTCAGACGCCGTCGCATAGGTGGGTGGAACCAAAACCCTTGCAAAACATTCGCCTGGATTTGCCTGGGGAGGATAGAGGGATGCCTCAGGGGAAGATTGGTCCTGCATGGAGGCCATTTTCTCCTGCTGGATAAGCTGCGTCTCAAATTCCTTCAATTGGAGATCTTTTTGGGTGTTTTTTCTGGCCAGCAGGCTGATCTCTTCCTCATTTTTTGTGTTTTCACTGGCCAGCACACGGATTTCGTTTTCTTTTTCGTTTAATTCTTTCTGTAAACTACTCAGTTCGGGCGGGGTATTATGGGAACAGCCGACCCATACGGAAAATGTGGCGAGAAGCAAAACAGTAAATAATCTATAAGCATTTGGTTTCATATCCACCTCCAGAAGGTTTCGTTGGGTTTGATTAAGAAGAAACGGTAAATGACTATCCCCTTATCTAAGCAACAGGTTTGCCAACATCGACGACCTATCGGAAATATCGATTAAAGCACCTGATATAATACGGGGAAATATTAGTGAAAGGAGATGGATCCGTCTAAAATCCTTCGAATGACCGTGGGATATGGCACAGGTAAATGGTCATATGGCGCACCCGGCAACGTGGGGAGAGCCCACGGCGTATTTGACGGACACCCGCACAGAGGGGTTGACCAACGGAGATAAACCGTTTCTGGAATCTTTGTCCGGTGCATACCGAAAGGAGGACCGGCTCGTTAAGGCCGGCGGATTAAAATCGTTATGACCAATGCGCCTGCCCGATCCAGGCATTGGCCTGTCCGGGAATCATTCGGCGGCCTCGTTTTCGTAGCGTCTGGCGACCACCTGCAGCACCGAATGCGCTACCGCATGGTAAAGCGCCTCCTCACTGCCGCTCGGTTTGGCGAGGGTCCGACGGGTCTTGGTTTTCTCCGGCAGATGTTCAAGAAGCGCTTTGACGGCAGCGGCCTTGACCGCGCAGCTCGCGTTTTCCAGAATATACGTCCGATTGGACCCTTTATCCTGGTAGGCCAGCATCGATCTGACGACACCGACCACTTCTCCGCTCAAATTCATCAAGGGGCCGCCGCTGTTGCCGTGTCGCACAGGAACAGTGGTACGGTAGCTGGCATCATCTTCGCGCGTGCCGTTCAACCCGCAGATTCTGCCCTGGGATCGCTTGGGCCCCTGAGTCGACATGCCTTCCGCGGGGAACCCGACGGTAAACACACGTGTATCGATCGCCGACCGGGAATTGGCAAGGGGGAGGGCCGGTGGAAGATCCTGCGCATCGGCCACTTCCAGAAAAGCGATGTCATGCAATTCGTCCAGCAGCACGGGCCAAGCATGGAAGCCTCGGCCGGTCTGATCGATCAACGTGATGGATTCCGCACCCGAAACCACATGGTTATTGGTAACCAGATAACCGCAGGCGAGCGGCCAGGCGGTTCCGATTGATTCAGTGACAACCACATTGGCAGAGGGCTCGAGGTTTTCTTCACCGCTTCGATCCGCTTCGAGATGGGAAGGGCATGGCCCTTTCCGTGGGGGGCTGGCGCCTGCCTCGCAGCGACGCGCATAAAGGCCTGAACCGACCAACACCCCGACCATAAAGAAAATGACGACACCATGCCGGTTGAAACATGTCTGCATGTGCAGCAGGTATCCTTTTTTTGTTGGGATTAACGATCGTGTCAACCCGCGCGCTCTTCTGAGATTCGCGCGATCTTGAGATCCGGGCCGACATCAGGCCATGCAGTTGTGCCATGTATCGCATCGCCCCAATGTGAAAGCACAAAACGCGCCCACGGGAAAATTGTATAAATATATAAAAATTACAGGTGGTTTGATTTCTTCCTCCAGAAAATATTAGACCAAACCGTCAAAAAAACTGCACAGTTTGGTAGAAAGTGTGGGTAAAACCTCTGCCAAACCGCTCATGAGAGGCCGGTGGAACCGCTGTGGCATGCCATGACGCGGTACTTGCCCATCGGTTTACAAATGCTTTAGATTATTTCAGTTGTTTAGGTGAAAAGGCCAAGAGAGGCGTGGTGTCGGCCGGTGATTTAACTGAAAGGCCTATCGGGGTCAGTGATACAGTCCTGGTTTGGGCAGCGTACCACATGGATGTTTCCCGAGCCTCAGTTGAAAGAGTGACCCGGTCAACAATACCGAAGGGCTGATCGTCATGCCCTATTCGCTCAGCGGTTGCCGAATCGGACCGGGGTGACCCTTCAATGGGGGAAATTCTCTGGTTGTTCACGACAATATAGGGGATAGCGTCTGCCACGGGTGCAACCTTGACGGTTCCGTAAAAAAGCCGATATCTGCGTTACGCATCCTCCCTCGTCACTGCGGCGCACCGTCAGTACGCTGCCTTCGGCACCCGCGATAGCGGTATCCCTAAAGATCCACAAAGCCTTGATCTCGGCTTTTTTACAAACCCGTCGGAAATACGACTTTTTACGAGGGCATCAACCTTACACGGCGAATAAATGGTGTCTGATCCGATCTTTATGGACGATATTTCGACGGTGTTGGAAGGGGATAAAAAAAGCTTTCTCTTCCAAGCCCCGTAAGACCCACATGCGTCGCAACACGCGCAAGATATTCATAATTGCAGACAGATGGGGACTCCGCTAATGGTCCAGCAATTACCATGCCTATTTAAAGATGGAGGGGGATATAAATAATAACTCACTATAACGGTAGGTTAAGTTTTGATCGCATTTAATTTTAGGACCATGGGGTAGGTAAATCATTTCTGATTATGAAAAGAATTCTATCGTTGGTGAGTCAATTCGCCGGATATAGCCTGCCGGCCATCGCTTCTACCAGCCGAATCAATCATGCATTGACATCGCATGGATATCGTGATGGAACGCCATTCAATAGAAATTCTATCCAGATCCTGACGAGGAGACCGGATGAATAAATTCCAAGCCATGGCGCAGATCATGCTTTTACTAAATGAAGATGGCCTCCTGAGACCGGGAAGCCACGTCTATCATACGGTCAGGAAAATGATTTCCTACAAAATCGACAGATTGGGTCCAGATGCGGCACTGGTAAATGTTGTGGACGAGAAGATTCAATTACTGGACCGGATCAAGATTTTGGCCATGTGGCACCGGTCTGCGGGCGCATCGCCATCCAAGAAATTTTAATAACTCCATCGCCGCGGCCTTTGCGATGCCCCGGGCATGAGTCGGATTATTTATCGGTCTCTTCGACATCGCTGTCGATATTTTCGGCAATGAATTCCCGGAGCAGTTTCTTTCCGTCACCATAGTGTCGGAGGGTGAATTCCGCTCCGCAGATCCAGCCCGTTTTGAAAAGGAGGCGATTGGAGGCCGGGCGGAATTGAGAAATGTGCCGGGGGATACCCGCTACCCGAACGGGTATCTTTCCGTTTACGATCATCGGTTTGATTTCGGTGCCGATTTCAATCTCTTCCGGCGATTCGATTAAAAACCCCACGCCGAATTCGTTGATATTGAAGATACGGTAGGTTTTCCCGTTGATGGATATGGTCAGATCCTTGACGGCAAATCGGCTTTTCTTTCTTTTCCCCAGAACCTGATCCATCCCCTCCTCCTGTTGTCCTTTTTGTTGACCGGCCTTTTTTAGGCGGTCAATCCATCAGGATGGTGTTCAATGACACATTTCTTGTATCCGATCAAGCGGTCTTGCCCTTTTGCTTCATAGGCAGGCTGGATGGTGGGGACTGGAGGAACCCTTATGCCGCCCTATGTATTGCCAGTGTTGATCACCCTATCCGCCACGAAGGACCGCGGCTGCCGGATCCGCTTTTCCGGCAGGATTTATGATATCCGGTAACCGGCCGATAATACGAACATATGGAAGGAATCGGATGAATAAGCCGGTGTCGAGATGAACGCGGTTGCGGTTAATAAATGAAAACAGCTACATCCGTTAATCTCAGGGGCAAAGGTAACTATTGTGAGCAGGCCTGTAGAGATATTACCGATTATTAATCGTCTTGGTTTTTTTAATTCGTTCACCGCGGAAGAGAAGCGGCAAATGGTCTCGGACGATGCTCATTTCAGGGTATACCATCCTGGAGAGGTGCTCATCCGCCAGGGCCACAGCGACCAGAGTCTGTTCATCATCCTCACCGGAACGGTCAAGATCACGGAAGGTGCAAGCGGAACCTTCTTGGCTGTGCTACAGGCCGGCGATATCTTAGGGGAAATGGCCTTTTTAACCCACACCCGGCGAACCGCCAATGTTGTCGCCAGAGAATCGGTGATAGCGCTGAAGCTGGACCGGGTGATTTTCGAACAGCTCAGCCCGGAAATCCGCGAGAAGTTCAAGGACAAGATCATCGAGAAGATGGTGGCTCGGCTGGATGCGGCAAACAAAGAAATGTCCCGGCTCAATGCCGCGCTGAGTGCAGGCTTTCCGGAACCATTGAAATTGGTGGGAAAGCGCGCGGGAATGCCGATTTCCGATCCCCCTGAACCGCTGTATGTCTCCGGCCGGGATCTGATCCGCGAAATCATCTCCACGCCCGCGTCGCTGCCGGCCATACCGGAGATGTTGAACGAGGTCCAGCAGATAATCAAAAAGCCGGCAACCAGCCCCGCCCAGCTGGTCAACATCATCGAAAATGATTCTGCTATGGTGGCCGGCATTCTCAAGGTGGCCAATTCACCCTTCTACGGGTTTCGGGGAAAGGTCGCCACCATTCAGCATGCCTCGGCCCTGTTCGGGACCCGGCGACTGGCCGAGTTGATCACGGCCATCAGCGCTGGCAGGGTATTGGGAAAACCCCTGGATGGATACGGTTTCGAGTCCGGTGATATCTGGCGCCATTCGATGGCCGTGGCCTGCACGACCGTTGAAATGGCCGCCGCGGTTGGATTGGATGCATTAGACACAGCCTACACGGCGGGACTGTTTCACGATGTGGGAAAAATAATCCTGGACCCATACGTACGCGAGCGGAAGGTCTTGTTCGACAACTACACCGCCACCCATCCGAGAAAAACCCTTCAGGATGCGGAGCGCGACATCTTAGGCGTTGACCACGCCGATATCGCGGCCATACTCTGTGAATCTTGGAATCTGCCGCGATCCGTATCTTTTGGCATTCGACACCACCACCAACCTTCGTCGGCAGGTGACCATCAATTGTCCCATATCTTGCATCTGGCGGACTATTTCACCATCCAGGCGGGCGTGGGCGTCTCTGGCACAGCCTTCTGCCAGGAACTGGATGAAACCAGCCGGCTCCTGTTGGCCTTGGATCCTGATACCATAGACGCTGCGGTAGAAAAGGCGCGTCAGTACGTGGAGAGCCTGAGCGGACTGGCCTCCATTCCATGAACCCGGCGGCTTATCCCGATTTGCTCGAGACGACGGTTCTGATCCCAAGGACATGCCGCTGGGAAGATGAAAATCACTTCGAAAAAGGGCTGCAGACCTGAGCGATGGGCTTCTTCAAAGCCTAAAGGTTGCATGACCGCATACATTAGTCCTTGAAATCAAAGGTTCCAATATAATATAGTCAAATCCATCTATATCATTAACGGATGGTTAATTTGGCCCCGGTGCCATGTGGAATCGCACGGATGTTTCCCGGCTTCGAAAAGCTCATTGAATCGAGAATAAAAAAAGCCCAGGACGAAGGTGCTTTCGAGAATCTTCCCGGCAGCGGCCGCCCCCTTCATCTATATGATGACCAGCATATTCCCGAGGACCTGCGCATGGCGTACAAGGTTCTGAAAAATGCCGATTGCCTGCCGCCGGAGGTGCAATTGCTCAAAGAAATCCGCACAACCGAAGACCTGCTGGCCGGTATGACCGACACCGCGCAGCAGTATCGTACCATAAAAAAAATCAACTTCCTGATCATGAAACTGAATGCCCTGAGAGGCGCCAATCCGGCCCACGATTTCCCCCAGCGCTATTACAGCGAGGTGGTCGACCGCCTGGGAGCCGATAAAGCATAATCCGGTGCTGCCATGTTTGGAAAAAAAAAAGAGGAGGACAGCCTGTTCAAGAGTGTCCTGCTCGCCTACTTCATTCTGGCTCTTCATGTGCTGCTTATCGCTGGTGTGGCGATCCTGGTTCTCTTTTTCCGGGGCCTGGTCAGCTATATGCTATGGATCTTCCTCGGAGGATTGGCGCTGCTCGGTTTTTCCGCATTCTACGTTATCAGAAGGATGCGGGCCGAAGGCAGATCACTTGGCGAGATGCTAAGAAATCCCATGTTCAACGGGCGATCCGTAGAGTTGAGCCTTCTGGGTGGAATGGCCACCGTCAAACTGGGCCAGTCGTCCCGGCCACCGGCTATCGGACATGATGGAGCCATTGACATTCCCCGTCTTGAAGACCCGGATGCGTCCAAGAGTCGGGATATCGCGGAACTCGCGGAACTGGCTCGCTTGCTTGAAAAAGACCTCATCACCGTCGACGAGTTCAACAAGGCCAAACAACATCTGCTGAATGGTTAAATATGCCTGCCTAAACGGGTGACCACCCAGCGGCCGAAGAACGGCTTGTTTTTTTCATTGAAGTCCTTTCGCCAGGGATCTGAGAGCGATCGCAGGCATCAGGACCTCGCGTGACAACCGCATTCGCTGAATACCGGTCTGCAACCGCCAAATCACAAAAAGGGATTATTATGATGAAAAAGAAAACCATCGCCTTGATCTCAGGTGGCATCTCTTCGGAAAGAGAAGTGTCCCTCAACAGCGGCCAACAGGTCAATGACGCCTTGGACAAGAACAAGTACGACATATTAACCTACGATCCCAAGACCGACATTCCCCGGCTGGTGACCGATGCCGGCAGAATCGACTGCGCACTGATCATCCTGCATGGGCCCTACGGTGAAGACGGAACGGTTCAGGGGCTGTTGGATTTGCTGGACATTCCCTATCAGGGAGCCGGCGTGCTGGGCAGCGCGGTTGCCATGAACAAACTGTTGTCCAAGCACCTCTACGAAAGAGCCGGCTTGACCGTACCGCCGTATGGAGTTGTTCGGCGGGGGGAGTCGGTCGACGCGAACCGAATGGTCACCGAGCTGGGCCTTCCGCTGGTGGTCAAGCCGGTGGAAACCGGATCCAGCGTGGGTATGACCATCGTCCGCGACCGCTCCTCGCTGGCCGCTGCAGTGGAGAAGGCCCTGGAATTCGGCGAGACGGCCATGATCGAAGCCTATATTTCCGGCACAGAGATTACCTGCGGTGTATTGGGCAACCAGGACCTTGACGCGCTGCCGCTCATCGAGATCATTCCAGGGGAAGGCTACGAATTTTTCGACTACGAAGCCAAATATCAGCCCGGCGCCTCCCAGGAGATCTGCCCGGCTCGCCTTGACGCGCGGCTGACCCAAAAGGCCCAGGCCTGTGCCATCGCGGCCCACAACGCCCTGTACTGTCAGGGATACAGCCGGACGGACATGATTCTAAAGGACGATGAATTCTTCGTATTGGAAACCAATACCATCCCTGGCATGACGGGCACCAGCTTATTTCCTCAGTCGGCGAAGGCCGCCGGGATGTCTTTCGGTCAGTTGCTGGATCGGCTCATCGAGCTGGGTATGGCGGCCCGGCGCCGGCAAATCACACGGGGATAGCCATATGTCACCATAAACGCTCGCAGCAAAAAACGCGGGCCCATAACAAGGAGGGAGGAATCTTATGAAAGTGTTGGTTGTCGGCGGCGGTGGAAGAGAGCACGCCCTGGTTTGGAAAATCGCCCAAAGTCCCCGTGTAAAGAAAATTTTCTGCGCGCCCGGAAATGCAGGTATTGCTAAACTGGCCAATTGCGTTCCCATCGGTGCAGCCGAAATCGACCAACTTCTGGCCTTCGCTCGGAATGAGAAGATTGATCTCACCGTTGTCGGCCCGGAAGATCCCCTGTCCAAAGGCATTGTCGACCAGTTCGAAGGGGCGGGCTTGCGGGTTTTCGGCGCCAGTCAGAAAGCGGCCCGGATTGAATCCAGCAAGTCTTTTGCCAAGGGGATCATGGAAAAATACGGCATCCCGACAGCCAAAGGCCGGACCTTTACGCGTCTTGCCCAGGCGCAGGCTTATGTGAAAAAGATGGGGGCACCGTTGGTAGTCAAAGCGGACGGCTTGGCGGCCGGAAAAGGGGTGATCGTTTGCAGCACCGAAAAAATGGCTATGGACGCCCTGAAACAGATTATGGTGGACCGTGAATTCGGCGAGGCCGGCGACCAGGTGGTGGTGGAAGAGTGTCTGGTTGGGGAAGAGGCCTCATTTCTGGCATTCACCGACGGCAACACCGTGCTGCCCCTGCCGTCTTCGCAGGATCACAAGCCTGTCTTCGATGACGACAAGGGCCTGAATACCGGCGGTATGGGCGCCTATTCACCCGCACCGGTGGTGGACGGGTATGTTCACCGGCGAGTCATGAATGAAGTCATGATCCCCATGGTCAAGGGCATGGCCGCCGAAGGCTGCCCCTACAAAGGTGTTTTGTATGCCGGTCTGATGATCGACCGAGACACGATCAAGGTGCTGGAGTTCAATGGCCGGTTTGGTGATCCGGAGGCTCAGCCACTTCTGATCCGTCTGCAAAACGACATTATACCGGTGATCGAGGCCATCATCGACGAACGGCTGGACACCTGCCGCCTGGAGATCGATCCCCGGGCATCGGTTTGTGTGGTCATGGCCTCCGGCGGGTACCCGGGACCGTACAAAAAAGGACTGGAAATCACAGGCATCGACGCCGCCAATCGCATGCGGGACGTGGTCGTTTTTCATGCAGGGACCCGGTTGGAAGGCAAGCAGATCCTTTCGGATGGCGGCCGGGTGCTGGGCGTCACGGCCCTGGGAGATACGGTGGAACTGGCCATCAAGAAAGCCTATCAGGCGGTTGCCAAGATCAACTGGAAGAATGTCCATCACCGCAGCGACATCGGTAAAAAAGCCTTGGTCCGGATGCAGGCGGTGCCCCGCGTCGGCATCGTCATGGGCAGCGATTCCGATCTCAAGGTAATGGAAGCGGCCTTGGGGATATTTAAGAAGTTCGGGATTCCCATCGAAATGACCGTGGCTTCGGCTCATCGCAGTCCGGAGCGGGCTGCCGCTTATGCCCTTTCCGCCAGGCAGCGGGGACTAAAGGCCATCATCGCCGGTGCGGGTCATGCCGCCCACCTGGCCGGCGTTCTGGCGGCCCACACCACCCTGCCGGTGATCGGGGTCCCCATCGACTCTTCCTGCCTCCAAGGGCTCGATGCGCTGCTGTCCACGGTGCAGATGCCCCCGGGCATCCCTGTGGCCACGGTGTCCATCGGAAAACCTGGGGCGAAGAACGCGGCCATTCTGGCCGTTCAGATCATGGCCGCATCCGACGATGCGCTGAGCGCGCAATTGGAGACCTTTAAAAAGGAAATGGCTGCCGAGGTTGAAAAAAAGGCTGAGAAACTCAGGGAATACCGCTAGCGTCGTCCTGATCGATCCGTCGCGACCCGATCCGAATGATATTCGGAGTGCGGCCCAGATCCTTGGACAAGAAGGGATACTGGTGTTTCCCACGTCCGGGCTCTATGGCCTCGGGGCCGATGCCTTCTGCACCGAGGCCATCCGCCGGGTGTTTGCCATCAAGCGCCGACCGGTCGATCAACCGCTGCTGGTGCTCCTGTCGGGCATTCACGATATGGATCGGGTGGTGCGAACGGTTCCCGATTATGCCGACGGTTTGTTGGAGCTGTGGCCCGGCGGGATTACCATCATCTTCGAGGCCGGCGGGTGGGTGCCGGCCTGCCTTACCGGCGGAACGGGCAAAATCGGCGTGCGCGTGCCGGCTCATCCGGTGGCAAAGGCGTTGGTCGATCGATTCGGTGGCCCCATCACCGGAACCAGCGCCAACCTGTCGGGCTTTTCGGCAGCGGCCAGCCTGATGGATCTTGACCCTGAAATTCGCCACCAGGTGGACATGGTTTTAGATGCCGGGACCCTTGCCGGTGGCCCCGGTTCTACGGTTGTTGACGTAACGAGCTGGCCTGTCAGAGTCCTCCGTGAAGGGGCAGTGCCCCGGCAGGCCATCGATGGCGCGCTGAGAAAGGGATAGTGCAAATTGATTGACAATCTTCAGGGTTTTTCCTATATAACCTGACCCATGCCGGAGTGGTGAAATTGGTAGACGCAGTGGACTCAAAATCCACCGACCGCAAGGTCGTGCCGGTTCGATTCCGGCCTCCGGTACCATCAATAAAACAGGGAGGTTGCCATCATTGTCGACTTCCTCTCTTTAGACAAGGCCTCTGACCCAGGCCTTGTCTTTTTTCATGGGGTTGTCGTATGTTGACCTACAGGCATATAACCCGCAGTCATCCACCGGATGATGAAACGGGTCCACTTTAGCAATGTCGATATCTGTTGATCACATATACTTCAAAAAGTGCTCCAATTGCGGATTTAAGTGGGCGACACGCGACTGTTTTCTAACTGATTCAAATCTTCAAATAATCGGGTATCAAGCCAATTTTAAAGAGCTTTCCACCGGGTTATTTTATTTCAATCATTCATGCAAGGGTACATTGGCCATTCAAGCCTATCTTTTTGGAGATCTCTATGACGGGCCTATCTTTACGCAACGGGCAACAGGCGGTAGTGCGTGTCCAACTTACTGCCTTTACCGCGAAGAATTGCAGACTTGCCCGGCTGAATGTGAATGCGCGTATGTCAGAGAGATCGTCCAAACCATCAAGGATTGGCCGAAGCGCTGAATTTTAAAATTGTTCCTGGTTGTCAGCCAGCACAAAAGAGAGCGGGCAGCGGTTGACCGTGCCGGATCGTTCCTAAATGATAACCGTCACGCTCGACGGCAAGCCAACGGTTACCAATGAAATCAAAAAAAGATCTTGATTATGACATAAAATCAGTATATTGGGATCTTGTGGGTTTGCCTTGCAGACAGCAACAGACAAATCGTAAACGCATTTTCCAGGAGGTCTGTTTATGTGGGGACAGATTAAGAAGTACATCCTTATCGGTCTTATCGCTGCTGGCGGATACTATGTGCTGGGTCATCACTTCATCTATTATGAGCGGTCCGTTTCCCTGTTGCCCAAGGAGGAGTTGACCCTTAAATACACCTTCTACGATTTAGGCAACAAAAGACCGGAAACGATTTTAAAAGTAGATGAACTGCGCTGGGCCGGTATCGGCGACATCATGGTGGAAAAGGGGATCGTTCCCCAGAACCAGATCCGCATACTGGAAGACAAGGCGGAAAGAGCCTCGGAAAACTAATTCCCGCGACCGTTTTCTTGCGATATGCCCAGCAGCGGCCATCAGTTAAAGGCTCGCCTTTCACCCCATGGGCAGCATGTTGTCAGCCAGTCGGCTGGAGGTCTTCTTCAGGTTGATGCTGAGCAGATTTGCCAGCCCCTTCAGAATGTTGACGCCGAGATTCACCTGGTTCGAGAGAATATCCTCGAAGGCCATGCGTCGAAAAACCGCCAGCCTGGCCTTTGACCGGGCAATAACGGTCGAGGATCGAGGGAAATTGTTGATGATGGACATCTCCCCGATGGAGCGGCCGCGTCTCAGCGTGGCCATGACGTCGCTGCTGTTGGGGCCGGTCTTTTTTGTCACATCCAGTTCCCCGCTTTCAACGAAACAGACGAAATCGGCTTTGTCCCATTCATTGAAAAGCACTTCACCGGGAGCCAGGTCAATAAAATCCATCCTTGCGGCCACGTCAATCAATTCATCTTTTTCCAGATACTCAAACAGCGGCAGATTGATGATAAAATCTACCAGATCCTCGCTTGTGTCCGATCCGCCCGGCGTCAATGGGTGTGGGTGCATATTCCTTGTCCTGTCTCGTTTTGGGGTTTTTCCCGGGATTGCCCAATACCTCTGCCGCGAGGTACAAAATTCTGGCGGTTTGAATTGAAAACAGCTACAACGAACTTTCGGTAATGTCTCTATCGGCACCCGAAAATAAGGACTTGAGTCCAAGCATTGAAAAGCCATTTTCCACCTGAATGTCAAACCTTGAAAAATACAGACCATCGCTAAATGTTGATTACTTATTTAAAATTGTTGATGACCGCCATATTCTGGGGTGGAACCTTTATTTCCGGCAGAATGCTGGTGGATTCCGTCCCCCCATTTTCAGCCGCCTTTTTTCGTTTTCTTTTTGCTGCGGTGTGTCTTTACATCCTTGTCCTGCGCAGGGAAGGGAACTTTCCCAGGCTGGGAAGGCAACAGATGTTGCCCGTGGCGTTGCTGGGATTGACCGGTGTATTTGCCTATAATGTCTTTTTCTTTAATGGGTTGAAGCTGATCACCGCCGGTCGGGCATCAATCATTATTGCCAACAACCCGATTGTCATCTCTCTTTTCTCGGCCCTGTTCTTTAAAGAAGCCCTCACGCCGACGAAGGTTGTCGGCATTCTGATTTCCGTTTCCGGAGCTGTCATCGCCATTTCCGACGGAGATCCGCTGGCCTTGTTTGCAGGCGGTATCGGAATCGGAGACCTGTATATTTTCGGATGCGTGCTCAGTTGGTCGGCTTACACGCTGATTGGGAAACGTGTGATGCGTGAACTTTCCCCCTTGGCAGCGGTATCGCATTCAGCGGCCGTTGGGGTGCTGGCACTGCTGATTCCTGCCTGCATGGAGGGTATGCCTACGGCCGCGCCGGGGTATTCACTGTCGGATTGGGGAAATTTGGGCTATCTCGGACTATTTGGCACGGTGTTGGGGTTTGTCTGGTACTACGAGGGGATCCGGGTGATCGGACCGTCTCGGGCCAGCCTGTTCATCAATTTCGTGCCAATCAGCGCGATTGGTCTGGCCCACATTATCCTGAAGGAGCCTGCAACCGCCTCGCTATTGGTGGGCGGTTCTCTGGTGATCACCGGCGTCACCTTGAACCACCTTGCGGGTGCCGGTGTGCGCGTCTTCAAATGCAAGGTGCGCGTCTGAACACAAAGGAGAGCAGGATGATATCCACGAAGATTCCCGGATTTGGTCCACTGACCCTCGAGCATCTGGTGCTGGACTATAACGGAACCCTGGCCGTAGACGGCCAGCTGCTTCCCGGTGTCAAAGGCGCCCTCAACAGCCTTGCCGCAGCGTTGGCCATTCATGTGGTCACTGCCGATACCTTTGGCAGAGCTGCCGACGGTCTTGAAGGGGTTGACTGCCGGTTGAGCGTCCTGAAAGCAGGACGCCAGGACCGGGCCAAAGCCAACTTCGTCCACCGATTGGGAGCGGACCGGACCGCCAGTATCGGCAACGGGCGAAACGATGCACTGATGCTGGCCGCTTCGGCGCTGGGGGTCGCCGTCGTTTTGGGTGAAGGCGCTTCCACGGAGAGCCTGAATGCGGCTGACATCGTCTGTACGGATATCGTTTCCGCACTCGAACTGCTGATGCATCCCTTGCGGCTCACGGCAACGTTGCGGTCCTAAACGTCATGACGAGCGCATTCCCCTACCGCATCGGTGAAAGGGGTTATACGGGTACGACCACTGATCGGAATGAGGATGAGAAGAAGACGGGGAACCCTTAAGGGGTTGTGGCCAGTCAGCCGCCGATACCCTGCATCTGGTCTTTAACGGTGGTTGCTCCATCTAAGCAAAGCTGGTGTTTAGCCGCTTTATGTCGTACGGCGATTCGGAAAATTTCAGCCAGTTGTTCATCCGATCCACCGTTTCTCAACAGCTCTTTAAGGGGTTCGTGGTGATCGGACAGCAGGCAGGCGCGAAGCTTGCCGTCTGCCGTCAGTCGCAGGCGGTTACAGCGGCTGCAGAAATGATGGCTCATGGCGCTGATGAATCCGACTTCTCCCAGTGCCCCCGTTATACGATAGCGCCTGGCTGGACCGTCATTCTGGCCGTTTCCAACCGGGGTCAACTCTCCGATGGTGGCAATCATATCCTGGATTTCCGGTGTCAGAATCTGATCCTGCGAGCTGGCCCGACTGTTGCCAATGGGCATGTATTCGATAAACCGCACGTGGAAGGGGTGGTCCAATGAAAGCCTGCCGAACGCTGTGATTTCATCGTCGTTGATACCCCGCATGGCCACGACATTGATCTTGATGGGGGTGAAGCCGATTTCACCTGCCCGCTGTATGCCCGACCAGACCTGTTCGAACCGATCATATCCCGTGATCTGGATATACTTTTGGGGATTCAGCGTATCCAGGCTGATATTGATGCGGCGAATGCCGGCATCGAATATACCTTGAGCATTCGGGGCGAGCAGGACCCCATTGGTGGTCAATGAAACATCTTCAAGTTCTCTGATGCGGGTCAGTCGGCCCAGAAACTCAACCGCCCCTTTCCTGACCAGGGGTTCGCCGCCGGTGATGCGTACCTTGCGGATACCGAGCTGTATGCCGATTTTCACCAGGCGCAGGATCTCTTCGTAGCTAAGGATATCGCTGTGGCCGAGTTTGGGAATGCGGCCCTCGGGAACACAGTAGAGGCACCTGAGGTTGCAGCGGTCGGTGATGGAAATGCGAAGGTAGTTCAGATGGCGTTTTTCCTGATCCACCAACGCTCCGACACCTGCCAGCCCTTTATCCATGCATTTTCCTATTACCATGTCTGACACGACCTGCTGCGGCCAGGAGTTGGCCTTGCCGATGATTACGCCTGATGGTTTAAAATCGCCTGGACCAGGCCGGGAACTGTGTATGTTTCGGCCTCGATGGTTACTCGAAGGCCCAGATCCCGGGCTGTCTGGGAGGTAATGGGACCGATGCTGGCGACACTGACGCCATCCATCAGTCGATCAACGCGATCCGGGGGCAGTAACCGGTGAAAGTTTTTTACCGTGGACGAACTGGTGAAGGTGACCATATCGATGGTCCCTTCAGTCAGGCGGGCGATCAGATCCGCTGCGCCGCTTTCAGCTTGCCGGGTTTCATAGGCAGTCACCTCGTCTACCGTTGCCCCCATGCGGGTCAACTCCACGGGGAGCACGCTTCGTGCTTCCATGGCGCGTGGCAACAGGATCTTGCTGCCCTTAACCGGCGTAGCCGTGAACGCTTCCACCACGGATTCGGCGCGGTAGCTTTCTGGGATGATGTCGCTTTTCAATCCCCAGGTCCTGAGCCGTTCTGCCGTGGCAGGGCCGATGGAGGCGGTTTTAATATGTCCCAGCGCGCGCACGTCCTGCCCATTCTCAAACAACCGCCGGAAGAAGTAGTCGACCCCATTGACGCTGGTGAAGACGATCCAGTTATACTGGTCTAACGTTTTGACAGCCCGGTCCAGCCCAGTCCAATCCGGCGGCGGTCCCACCTGAATGGTGGGGCACTGGATACATTCAGCACCATATTCGGTCAATCGTTTAACCAGGTCGCTGGCCTGCTCACGAGCTCGGGTGACAACGATCCGGCGGCCCATCAGCGGCCGGTTTTCGAACCACCGCATGGTTTTTCGCAGGTTGACCACGCCGCCGACGATGATAATGGCCGGCGCTTTGATACCGGCCCTTCGGGTCTCGTCGACGATCGTTCCCAAGGTCGCTGTCACGGTCCTCTGTTTGGGTGTGGTTCCCCAGCGGATGACCGCCGTCGGGGTGTCCGCCGATCGGCCGTTGGCCACCAGGTTGGCGGCGATGGTCGGCAGGTTCTTGACCCCCATGAAGAAGACCAGCGTGCCGATGCCGGTTGCCAGTGCCTTCCAGTTCACATTAGACTCAGCCTTGGTGGGGTCCTCGTGGCCGGTGACAAAGGCCACATCCGACGTATAGTCCCGGTGGGTCAGCGGAATGCCGGCATACGCCGATGCACCGATAGCGGCAGTCACGCCCGGGACGACCTCGAACGGGACGCCGGCGGCGATGAGGACTTCCGCCTCTTCACCGCCCCGGCCAAAAATAAAGGGGTCTCCCCCTTTAAGTCGGGCCACCACGTTCCCCTGCTTGGCTTTTTCCACGATCAGGGCGTTGATGCCATCCTGGGGCAGGGTGTGGTCGCCTCCTTTTTTACCCACGTAGATCATTTCCGCATCCGGGTTGGCATGCGCCAGCAGGGTCGGCGAAGCCAGATAGTCGTAGACGACGACGTCGGCCCGGGCAATGCAATCGGCTCCCTTGACGGTGATCAATCCGGGATCGCCGGGGCCGGCTCCCACCAAAAACACTTTGCCTGTTTCGCTGTTACTGTGCATTCGCGTTCAGTCTTTCCAGGATTTCTCCGGCACCCATGGTCAGCAGCATTTCGGCAAGTTGCAGGCCGACTTGTTCACTTTGGTCTTCGGGACCGGTTAGTGACTGTTTGACTTGATGGGATCCGTCCACATCGCAGACCAGGCCGGTGAGGGTATACCCATTTTTGTCGATATGTCCGTGACCGGCGATGGGCACCTGGCAGCCACCTTCCAGCCGCTTTAAAAACATTCGTTCGCCCATCACCACCCGTCGGGTGGGCAAGTCGTCCAGGGCGGCAACCACGGGTGCAACGCGCGGGTCATTTTCCCTGATTTCAATGCACAGGGCGCCCTGGCCCACGGCGGGCAGCATGATTGATTCATCCAACACCTGCGTAATGCGGTCGGCCAGGCCCAGGCGGCGAACACCGGCGGCCGCCAGCACGATTGCATCCATGGCCTCGCTCTCCAGTTTCTTCAGGCGGGTGTCCAGATTTCCCCGCAAAGGAACAATCCTGATGTCAGGTCGAAACCGAAGCAGTTGGGCGGAACGGCGAAGGCTGCTGGTGCCTATCCGTGCACCTTGATCCAGCCGGACCAGCGGCAGACCACTCCGGGCGATCAGGACGTCGCGGGGTTCCTCCCGCTCAGGGATCGCACCGATGCACAGACCGACAGGTATATCGGCGGGCATGTCTTTCATGCTGTGCACGGCCAGGTCGATGCGTCGATCCAGCAGCGCTTCTTCGATTTCCTTGACGAATAATCCTTTTCCGCCCACCTTGGCCAGCGGAACATCGAGGATTTT